>JAFRIR010000022.1 GCA_017432685.1 Flexilinea sp.
GCTCTGCTCTGCTCTGCTCTGCTCTGCTTAAAAAGCATAATTTTTATCTCTCCCGAATGTCAAGCATTTTCCGAAAATCATGACGGTTTAAAAACTAAATATTGACCTGCTTTATAACATAATCTGCTAACACTTTAAAACTATGAGTAAATTCTACCACCTTTTTCCGTCATTTTTCCGGAATCATCTTATGATGTTCCAGAATGTCAATTTTGCTGTTTGGCATGAAATCTGCGCCTTCCTGGGTCGGATTCCTCAGACTCACGCGATGTACGCAGCACGAGCAAAGAGTTGGAGAGATCTGACCCCGTATCAACGCAGCACGACGAGACGTTTCTGCTGCTGCGGCGAAGCCGGCTCTGGAGCACAACGGGGACGGTTTTCCTGCTGCCGCTTCGCCGGCACAGGGCGAAGCTCCTGATCCGAATCAGAACGAGCGAAGCTCGCACCTTACGGATCAGGTTGCGGAACTGTAACCTTGTGCGCTTACCTCGGAAGATTTTTCCCTGCAATTATACGCACATGAGGACGGTTCTTGCGTGTTGGCTTCGCAACAACGCAAAAACCGTCCCCGTGTGCTCCGGCCATGCGGCACGCAGACCAGTCCCCATATGCGGTTTCCTAAAATTCTATCGGCAGATACGCTGCGATCACAGCCAGGAGCACTGCGGGGAGCATATTGGCTACACGCAACTTCTTTCCCCAAACGAGATTGACCCCGACACAGAAAATCAGGATCGAGCCGACCAAAGAAAGATAGCTGATCGCAAGCTCCGTCATGACCGGAGCGATCAGACGTGACAACAGCGTGATGGCTCCTTCAAAAACGAACACCGGGATCGCGGAGAAACCCGCGCCTTTTCCCATGGAAGCTGTCATCATGATAATGATGATAAAGTCCAGCACGGATTTCACTGCCAGCACCGAATAATCGCCCAGAACACCATCCTCGATCGACCCGACAATGGCCATCGCACCGATGGAAACCGTCAAAGAGGCAGTCACAAAAGCATCCACAAATCCGGCGTCCCTGGCGTTGCCCGTTTTGATCTTCAGCCATTCACCGAAGCGTTCAAAGCCGTTTTCGATCCCGATCAATTCACCGATAATGGTCCCGAGCGCAATGCAAATCGTGATCAGCATGGCTTTCCCGCTGACCAGTGCACCATCCTCAATCTTCAGCATGCCCTCCATCGCTCCGGCGATCGCGATAAATAAAACCGCAACTCCGTTTGCCTTCGTGATGGCTTCCTGCTGATCTTCTTTGAATATTTTCCCGAAAAAATGCCCGGCCAGTCCACCCGCCGCGATGGCGCCGGTGTTGATCAATGTACCCAATCCGATCATGAATCATGCTCCATAGATGAAGTCAATAAACCCACGGATCTGCTCATCCCAGAAGCCCCACTCATGAACGGCGTCTTTTTTCTTGACATAGGTGACATCCCAACCGTTCGTTTTCAGCGCGGAAACAAACGGCCCCTGCTGATGGAACAGGAAATCCGCTGTACCGCAGCCGACCCAGAGCCTCGGCTTGTGAGAAGCATCCGCATTCCGGCGCATCAGTTCATATGTATCCACTTCGGTCCCGCGAATGTCAGATAGATCACCAAACATGCGGTGCAGCTCACTCTCGTTCCTTTCCCAGGTAAACAGATCCGACAGATCCACCGAGCCGCTGAAGCTGGCTGCTGCCCCGAAGCGCTCAGGATATGTCAAAGCCAAACGCATGGCGCCATAGCCGCCCATGCTCAGCCCGGCTACAAAAGTCCGATCCGGGTCATCACTCAGGCGAAGAAAGCGGTGCATGACCTGAGGGAGTTCTTCGCTCACATAGTCCCAGTATCTTTCCCCATAAACTTCGTTGCAGTAAAAACTGTGGTTCACTGCGGGCATGATCACCGCCAGGTTATGCGCCGCCGCATAGCGCTCCACAGAAGTCCTGCGCATCCAGATGGAGTGATTGTCACTGTAGCCGTGCAGCAGGTATAGCACATCCGGCGCCTCGCTGCCATCGGAAGACCCCATCCCGATGCCCTGATCCGCCTCCGGGAGAATCACATTCACCGTGGAGGCGACGTTCAGTGCGGATGAGAAAAATTGTATTTGAAGAAAAGCCATAAAAATGCTCCTGATTTATATCTTATTTGATTAAATTATGAGTTGAGAAATTTTAAACCTGTTGTCACAAGGAAGCCGATAATTCGTTATACATCTGCGTACAAAACAAAAACATATCTCCACATTTTTTGTGATATGCAGTTCTGTCTGCAAAATCCCGGAGAGAATTCCCGATGGAGATATTTCCCCTGCCGCCAAGCGCGTCATGCTGCCGCAGTACCTCTTCCAGATGGCGGACAACGCCGTCATTGCCGTCAAACAGACACACATCCGGATACAGCTTTTGCAGCAGCGGACGCAAAAATACATAATGGGTGCAGCCAAGCACGAGCGAGGTCATCGTATTTTCATACGGTGCAAGAACTTCCCGCAAATATGCTTCCGCCTCTTCATCCTGCGGATCTTTTTCCACCAGCTGCATCAAACCGGGACAGGGAAGGGAGACAATATCACAAGCTTCTTTGTATTGAGACAGAAGTTTTTGGAATTTCTCTTCCCGGATGGTCAGCGCCGTCGCCATAACAATGACCTGCCCTTTCCTGCTGAGGACTGCCGGTTTCAGCGCCGGTTCCATGCCAAGCACAGGAATATCAAGTTCTTCGCGAAGCATCGCGGCTGCTGCGGAAGTAGCCGTGTTGCAGGCCAGCAGAATCGCTTTGATGGGTTGGTCATTGTGTTTTTTGAGGATCGTATGCAGCCGCTCACGGATCTCTTCCGGTGTTTTATCACCGTATGGGGCATAGGCGGCATCGGCATAGAAGAGAAAGTTTTCCTGAGGGAGTTTCTGATGTGCCAGAGCCAGGACGGAAAGCCCGCCCACACCGGAATCGATCATCAACGTAACTGCATCTTTCTGGTTTGCCATGTCTCTGTCTCTCCGCATAAATTGTATCATAAAGTATATATGATGCGTAATTGTTCAGGATAGTCTGCATTTGATCAGCTGAATCGAGTCAACAAAAGATTGCTTTTAGCAATCTTTTGTGTTATACTATTCAAAAATACACAAATAATGAGGTGATGATTATGCAAAGAGAAGCAGTCCGAACCGCAAACATCTATACCCGTGTTGACCCTGATACAAAAAGACAAGCTGAACTGATCCTTTCTCAGCTTGGTATCCCCATGTCCAACGCTGTAGGCATGTTCCTTAAACAGGTCGTTATTCAGCGAGGGATTCCTTTTGAAATGAAACTTCCTTCTGTAAAACCCATAGTAATCAGTGAGCTTACGAATGAACAATTTAACGCTGAAATGCAATTGGGAATTGATGATATTCATGCCGGTCGTGTTATTTCTGCCGACGATGTAGAGTCTGAAATGAGGAGAATGTACGAAGCATGAAAATCGTATACACGAATACAGCCCATCAAGATCTCCGTGCCATATATGATTACATCGCTCTTTCACTATTATCACCGGATGCAGCCCGCAATATTTCCGAAAAAATCATGAAAACAGTTCGTTCATTGGAATTCTTGCCTGAGAGAAATCCTCTTTACCGAGAAGAACCCTGGCACAGTCAGGGCGTTCGATTTATACCAGTGCAGAAATATCTGGTTTTCTATACCATAAACACAGTCAATAACACTGTCTCAGTGGTACGTATCATGTATGGTGCAAGGGATCTTTCCCGTCAATTGGAAGAAACAACTGAATGGGAGTGATCAGAAAATTCAATTAGCGCAAATGAAAGTCTGATCCTCCCATAAACAGTTCTCTCAACTATCAATCAGGAACCTCTAAAAACATCAATTTTTCTTTGTCCCACGGCTATGCAGCCCCCATACCCCCGCTTAAGAATCATATAGAGGCACCATTAACCATCAATCATATACTTTTTCAATATTGACAGAAAGCTCTTCCTCATACTGATCCATCAGACGTTTTGTAATCGGACCCGGAACGGATTGTTTCATCATAACACCATCAATGGAGCGGATCGGAAGGATCGATCGGCTGGTGCTGGAGATAAAAGCCTCGTCCAGATTATCGATTTCATTCTTTTTGATCGGTTTGAATTCTACCGGGATTTTCAGATCGGCTGCACATTTCAAAATGAAGTCCCGCGTGGTTCCTGAAAGAACACCTTCTTCAGCGGTATAAACCGTATTCCCGATAACTCCGAAGAAATTGCTGCTCAAGCCTTCCAGAAGATTTCCTTCCGGTGAAACCATCAGGATCTCATCAAAAGGATCCTGCTCTTCTTTACGGATCTCTTCTGCACGGGCGAGAAAGCTGCTCAGTTTTGCTTTCGGGTTGTCCCGATGGGCTTCCGCAGTCCGGCAGATGATGCCCTGTTCGTATTTTTCCGAAGCAGGGACTGCGAGCGGCTCTGTGGCGATGTAAATCCGGCCGATATGACGTTCCAGGTCGATGGTCACACGTACTCTTCTTTCAAAGTTCGGCCCGGAAGGGGAAGGCGTGAAACCCAGTATGGCATTCAATGTTCCTTTCATCTCATCCCGATCCAATTCAATTTCATAGCCGGCAAGCCTGGCTGTTTCCTCCAGGCGATCCATATGTTTTGACAGGCGCAGAACACCCATGCCATCATAGGTACGGAAAGTTGTATAGGCGCCTTTCGGTGTGCATTTTTCTGTTTCCGCGATGGTTTTCGTACCGAGCTCGATCGTGTCGATCTTCCCATCAATCACGGTCCAGAAATTCGTATCCGACTGCCAGAATATTTCACTCATATTTCTTCAATTCCTCAATAGTATCAATGTCCCGTAATATTCCGGGATCTTCTACAGAAAGTTCACGATATCCCGCACTTATCAACAGCCGTTTTCCGCCCATATCGCCTTTTGTAAGCTCCAACAGCTGAGCATAACGGGAAGAAGGGACGATGATCGGATTGCCGCGCTTTCCCTGATAAAACGGCACAATGATCTCCTCCGGATGTTCATCAGACGCAGCCAGCAGGGCACGGAGTGTTTCTGTTTTCAGAAACGGCTGATCTCCCAGCAGCAGACAGGCACGGTCAGAGCTGTCCCGGACTGCCCGGACGCCCGCCGCAAGCGAAGTAGATTGTCCCTTTTCCCATTCATTGTTTTCGATGATTCTCACCGGATAATTCACCAAGGCCGCACGCATCTCATCTGCATGGGCGCCGATCACAACAACGGTCTCATCAAACCCGGCATACAGCACCGGGGCAAGCGTGCGCAGAATCATCGGGACACCGTTGACCGGGGTCAGCAGTTTGTATTGAGAAGAATGGAAGCGGCTGCCCTTTCCGGCGGCCTGAATGACAGCGGCAGTTTTCATAATAAACAGCGGCAATTTCTTGCCGCTGTTTATTATACACCAATTGTGACTGTTTAGAACGGGATGACGCATCACGAAATACTGCCCTGCTGTGTCGGCTCCGCGACATCAGCAGAGCAGTCTCCGTGTGCTCTATAACTCTCTATGCCTCGTAGGCTTTGATTACTTCCTGCAGTTCTGCAGGGATCTCTTCCAGTGTACATTCGCAGACTTCATCGTTCCAGCGGATGGCGTATTTGCCGCCGCCGAGATTGGCAAAACCCTGGTTCGTGCTGTCATCCAGCGATTCGCGGTCAGAGAAGACCGTGATCTTGTCGCGGAAAGGATGACCTTCGTACGGGCAGAAAACCGCACAGTTGCCGCACTCGTTACAGATGGCGTCAATGTGGATGACCTGCTTCTTCCCGTTGACTTCCAGATACTCATTGCAGCGGTTCGGGCAGGATTCCACGCACATGCCGCAGAGTCCGCCGCATTCCAGACAGCGGGAAGCATCGCGGTACTTGAAGTTCGGGTTCAGGGCAGCCCGTTTGCTCAGACCGGCATATTCAAAGTTCAATGGCGTATATTTCCAGTAATCCGCTTTACAAAGGTCATACACGGCTTTTGCAGCGGAGGCAATTGCCAGCACAACGGTCTTCGGTCCGCTCAAGCCGTCTCCAATGATCTGGATATTATCCTTTTCGATCGGCAGGCCTTTCTCATCAAGTTCGATACCGAGACTCGTGTAAAATTCGCCATCCACCTTCTCACCGAGCGATGCAATGACAGTATCACAGGGAACTTCACATTTTTCACCGGTCGGTACAGGTTTCCGCCGTCCGGAGGCATCTGCTTCACCCAGCTTCATCACTTCACATACCAGCTTACCGTTTTCCAGCGTCACAGGAGCCAGCAGCGGCTTGAAGAGCACACCGTCTTCCATCGCTTCCTTCAGTTCGCTCAGGTCCGCAGGCATGTTGGCTATATCGCGGCGGTAAACGATGGAAACGTCCTCCACCCCATCGACCCGTTTCGCTGCCCGTGCCGCATCCATAGCGGTGTTGCCGGCGCCGACAACAACAACATGTTTTCCGAGGTCCAACTTTTTCCCGGCTTTCAGTTCACGCAGGAATTCGATCGCGTTCAGGCTGTCCCCGTGTTCCAGTTCCAGTTTTGTGCTCTTGTTGGCGCCAACGGCTAACACGACCGCATCCTTTTCCTCGCAGAATGCTTTGATGTCATCCACTTCTGTTCCAAGGTGAATATTCACGCCCATTTTGCGGATGATGTCTGCGTCCTTTTCGATGGCGGCATCAGAAATACGGAAACCGGGGATCACATTGCGGACAATACCGCCCAGAACCTTTTCCTTCTCATACAGATCCACGTCCCAGCCGTTCCTTGCCAGGAAGTAAGCCGCAGCCATACCGGCAGGACCGCCTCCGATGACCGCAGCTGATTTACCGACCTTTGGAGCTGCTTTCAGATCCGCCAGCGCTGCATCCAGCCCCTGCTCAGCGGCAGCCAGTTTGCAGGCACGGATACCGACCGCCGCTTCATACTGTTTGCGATTACAGGAGTCCATACAGGTATGCGGGCAGATCGTACCGGTGATGTTCGGCAGCGGGTTCTTTTCGATGATGATCTGAGCCGCTTTCTTTGGATCACCCTGTGCAAGGGCACGCAAGTATGCCGGGATATCCTGATGGATCGGACAAATATAGGAACAGGGAGGTGTGAAACAGTCGAAGAGCGGCGGTTTGCCGGTGATCTTTCTGCGCGGGGTCTTTTTGAGCAGTCCCTGATAGTGTTTGTTGGATCTCGCATCATCCGCAAGAGCAGTCAAACGTTCCACATCGATCTTCGCGGAAGGCATATCTGTCCCGACCGCATCGATGAGCTGCGTCATGCGCTGATAGCCGCCCGGCTTCAGGATGTTGGTCGCCATGGTGATGGGATAAACACCGGAACCGTAAATTTCTCCGATATTATAGATATCCGCACCACCCGCAAAGGACAGCGGCAGTTCCCCATTGAACTCACGGGAGATCTTTGCTGCCAGGTTGATGGAAAGCGGGAACAGGGAGCGTCCTGACATATAGGCTTCCTGACCGGGCAGGAAACCACCGGTAATATCCACCGGTTTGGTGTTTGTCAGCTTCAGTCCGAAAGCAACACCGGTCTCCTTCGCCAGAGCCTGCAGCCGATGGAACATCGGAACCGCATCCTCCCACTGCAGGTCCTCACGATAATGCAAATCAGGGAACTCAACGCTGTTCCAGCCAAGTCCGTCCAGCGTTTCACGTACAAATTTGTATCCCAACAGTGTCGGATTGCACTTAACGTAGGTATTCAGCTTCTTTTCCGAGATCAAATGAGAAGCGATACGCTCGATCTCATCCGGCGGGCAGCCATGCAGCGTGGAGATGGTAACGTTATTGGAAATATGCGGAGAAACCGAGCGGATATAGGCTTCATCGACCTTCTTGAACTGATCCTTGTGAGCCATTGCCCAGTCGAAGCATTCCTTCCAGGTTTCATTTTCGGAAGCGTCGCCCAGCGTGTTGATGAAGTTATCGATCTTCGGCAGCTTGATGCCTGCCAGGTCATAACCGACGCTCATGTTGAAGACAAAGCCGTCCGGATCGCCCAGGTCCAGTTCCTTCGCCAGCAGCTTGATCGCCCACCAGCCGCGAATATATTCCGAAGCGGCATCGGTGACCGTCAATTCCGTGGACCATTCGACGTTATAGCCTTCGTCATAGGCCAGAATGCAGGGACGGGCAACGCATTTCGCCAGTTCTTCCCCGTCCATTTTCTGTACGGTCTTCAATTCAAAGAAGCGCGCACCGGCAGCATAGGCGGCTACCAGGTTTCCGGCCAGCTGCGTATTCGGACCGGCAGCCGGACCGAAAGGTGTTTCGATTTTCCCGCCAAAAATCGGGATCGCCTGACGTCCGCTGAGGCTGACAGGTTCAACGCCCAGCAGCTGTCCGGTTTTGGCGTATCCTTTACAGATTCGCTTTACTAATTCACCAAATGACATTGGATGCATTCGATCGCCCATAGTTTCCTCCTCAGCCTTCTTTATCGCAGTATTCGTGGTATTTCGCCCAGACCTTCGGATAAACTTCCATGGAATGGGCTTTGACAGCCGCCTCATCAATGGTGGTCAGCACACGGTTGCGCATCAGGAATTTCCCATCGCAAATCGTGTCGGTGATCATGGCCTCGCTCCACCCGAAGATGATCTGCCAGGGCAGGTTGCCCGCCGTGAACTGGGTGAAGGGATCAAAATCAACGATGATCAAGTCCGCCGGTGCATCAACGACGATCTTCCCAAACTTGTTTCCATATCCGAAGGCTTGCCCGGCAAGCGCCGCGTTGTTGTATGCAGCCATCTTCATCACGTCATAGCCATTCATGCGTCGCGGGTCGCGGTTGATAACTTTATGGAGATAATACGCAAATTTCCACTCGGTCCACATATCAAAGGTGAAGCCATCGTTGCCGAGGCAGACCTTCATGCCGTCATCCAGCATGGATTCCACCGCAGCAGCTCCGACCGCATTGTTCATGTTGGATCGCGGCTGATGAGAGATCCAGGTGTTGGTTTCCTTCAGATATTCCTGTTCGCGTTTGTTGATGTGTACGCAGTGGGCAGCAATGGTTTTGTCGCCCAGAATGCCATGCTTATAAAGCCGCTCGGCACAGCGCTGATTGTATTTAAACAAGCTGTCCCACTCATCTTCCTGGGATTCCGCAACATGGATATGGAAACCGAAACCTTCCGGAATAGCTGCCGCGCACTGTTCCAGAGTTTCTTCGTCAACGGTCAGACAGGCATGAATGCCGAATGCGCCTCCGATGCGTCCACCGAGATTATCTTTCGAGATCTTCTTGAGGAAGCGGACATTTTCCGCAATGCCGGCTTTCGTGCCATCTTTTCCGTTGCGGTCAGTCACTTCGTAACAGAGAGAAGCCCGCAGACCACTCTTGTCAACCACATCCTCCAGCACATCCAGCGAACCGTCAATGAAATTCGGGGAGGCGTGATGGTCAAAGAAGCTGGTACAGCCGTTTTTGATCGCATCGATCATGAAAATTTCACCGGAGAGGCGAACACTTTCTTCATCCAGCGCCCGATCCAGCTTATACCAGAGATTGGCCAGAATTTCCGGAAAATCTTTGGCAGGTTTGAGGTTGTTGCCGAGCCCGCGGGAATATGCGCCATAGAAATGCGTATGGGAACAGATCTGTCCGGGCATCAGGATCTTCCCGCCCGCATCGATTTTTTCTTCATCGGGATATTTCTTCACGATCTCATCGGACGGGCCCAAATCTTTGATGAGCTTGCCCTGAATCAACACCGCATGGTTCTCCAGCACACGGTTCTCTTCTTCCCAGGTGATCACCCGAGCGTTATAAATGATCATGTTGCCTCCTGTTTCTTATGCGTGCGAAATGCAACGATACGCAATTCCGCATTTTACATTCTTCTCAATTAAGGGCGCCTCGAAAAACACCAATTTTCCTCTGTTCCCCATACCCCCGCCCGGGAGTTCTTAGAGATACCCTTAACAAAAAGACTCAAACCGGCCAGATTTCTGGCTGTCGTGAGTCTTTGCTGATACCACATAACCTGTCCACCTGACCATACCCCCTGCGGCGGCACTTTTCGATGGATGTTGCCAACGCCGACAGATGAAGCTGCCGACCTCCGTATTTTTATTTTATCAATTCATCGCTTGTCTGACAATGTTTTTTCCGCTGTAAAAAATCACATTTCTGATATGACAGATTCACTTTTTTGCAGCAGATGCCGGAGGTCGGTTGTCGGTGACCGGTGGTCGGTTGTCGGTGGTCGGTTATTTTCGCAATTCTTTGAGAAGGTTCATGCAAGCCTGATAGACATCTTCATAAGTGGTGTGGAAATCGCCGCTGTACCAGGGATCGTCCACCTCACCACCGGTGGAATATTCTTTGAGCAGGTGAACCTTCCCTTCCGGATCCCCGCCGAAAAGCCGTTTCATGGACTGGATGTTCCAGCGGTCCATTCCCAAAAACAGGTCGTATTGATCATAATCCGATGATTTCAAGCGTACAGCCCGTTTTCCCTGGCAGGAAATGCCATGCTTTGAGAGCTCCGCCCGGGTACCGAGATGAGGCGGGTTGCCCAGTTCTTCATTGGAGGTTGCGGCAGAGGCAATCACGAACCGGTCACCCAGCCCGGCTTTTTCCACCATATCGCGAAACACAAACTCAGCCATCGGGCTCCTGCAGATATTTCCCAGACAAACAAACATGATCCTGTGCATATCATTCCGTCCTTTTTTATATACCTGTTCTGAATCGGTTGACGCACCACGGGATACAGCCCTGATGTGCCGGCCATGCGGCAGCATCAGAGCAGTCTCCGTGCGCTCCGTACCGAATATCAGTCAGCTTATTTACAACATGTTCCATTTTATCAGATTTATTTCCGCTACCATGATATGATTGTAAGTACAGGAGAACAAGATGAATCAGAAAACAATTGAAAGAATCCGAAAATTCACCGAAGACCGGGATTGGGATCAGTTTCACTCTCCGGCAAATCTGGCAAAAAGCATTTCCATCGAAGCCAATGAACTGCTGGAGTGCTTCCAGTGGAATGACGACGATTACGATCTGGATCATGTCAAAGAGGAACTGGCGGATGTTATCGTCTACTGCCAGGATATGCTGGACAAGCTCGGCCTGGATGCCGACGAGATCGTCAATGCCAAAATGGCGAAAAATGAGGCGAAATATCCGGTGGAGAAAGCGAAAGGCAGGTACGATAAATACTCGGAACTCTAAAATTCAATATTAAATGGTATACTTATTTTGGACTTTGTTTGATCGGAGGATAAACATGAATAAGATTTCCACAAATATAAC
>JAFRIR010000023.1 GCA_017432685.1 Flexilinea sp.
CCGGAACAGGTGAAGGAACCGAAGGCGGTACAGACGATGTGAAAACAGACGGTACCGGAACAGGTGTCGGAACCGAAGGCGGTACAGACGATGTGAAAACTGACGGTACCGGAACAGGTGAAGGAACCGAAGGCGGTACAGACGATGTGAAAACTGACGGTACCGGAACAAGTGCCGGAACCGAAGGCGGTACAGACGATGTGAAAACTGACGGTACCGGAACAGGTGAAGGAACCGAAGGCGGTACAGACGATGTGAAAACTGACGGTACCGGAACAAGTGCCGGAACCGGAGGCGGTACAGGCGATGTGAAATCTGACGGAACCGGAGAAGATGCCGGAACTGGAGACGGTACAGGCGATGTGAAGAAAACTGACGGAACCGGAGAAGATGCCGGAACCGAAGGCACCGGAACAGAAGACGCTTTGGATGGTAAAGATGGAGAGGATCCAAAAGATGTCAGCCTTGAAGAAAAACCGGCTGATCAGAAAGACGAAAAGAATACAGCACCTGTAGTCTCCGACGGAACGGTTGAAACAGATCCTGTCACTGAAAAGATCACAGAAGGCGATAAGGCAGACCCTGAATCCGGCTTATCCGAAGCGGTACGGAAAGAGCTTTCCACTCTGCTCACAAACGAGGAGTTGGAAGACGCTGATCATAATTGGCTGACTGAAGAATGGCTCGAGACAAATCTTGATAAGCTTTCGGAAAGTAGTGCCATTGAATTGGAACTGATCCTCATGGAAAAAACGCTGAATGAGGAAACATCTCCGATGGTTTCCCTCATGATGGCGCCACCTGTTGTCTCAATTGAAGGTGAACTGAAGGGCATCCAGCTTTCCACACCGAACGGTGGGACGGTTACAACGGCTGCAGTTCCTTTTGTCTGGACTTACCAATATGATGAATCGACGCCAAAGACGGATGTACAGTTTATCCTGTCTATGACCATTAAGACGGAGAAAGACACGGTGAATCTGTCAACCACGGTCTCTTCGGCTGCCTGTGCTGACAGTATTTGTAAATATACCGCGGACCTGGGAGCTTATAAAAATGCTTCTGTGACCTGGGATGTTTCCGGAACCTATGAATCCGGCGGATCGACCCATACAGTTAATTCCGCAGGTTCCCGCAGCTTCACATTGAAAGTTGCGGATTCAACCCCAACTCCGACAGCGACGATCCCCCCGACGCAGACCCAGACACCGACGATGACACCGACCGCTACCCCGAAACCGAAGCCGAAGGCGCCTGTGCAGGAATGTCCGACAGGCCGCTACATTGTGCGGAATCTGGGCTTCTACTGGGCTCCCTCGGAAAATGCAGAAAGCTACCTTGTCGAATGGTGGAATGACAGGGGACAGAAAGGCAGCCTGACCCTCAGCAACAGTGATGTGACCTGCCAGAATAAGCGCTGTATCGCCAGCGCGACATTGCCGGGCGTCGGTAACTATGCCTGGACAGTCACTGCGAAGAACGAGTCCGGTACTGCCCGCTCCGGGGAGATGAAATTTGAGATCGCTTCCAACATCACTACCCCGCAGGCTTACCGGCCGGACGGGACGATCGTCAACCGCACCTATCCCTCCTTTGAATGGGAAGATGTACGGGACGGAGCCATTGAATACCGCATCCAGGTAGTCGGGAAATATGACAGCCGCATCCGTATGGACCGCTGGTTCAATGTTAATGATATCTATGTCGGAAACAGGATCTGCTATGTTCAGACAGATCTCTTCCTCCCGGCCGGTACCTACAGCTGGCGTGTCCAGGCCCGGAACAAGGATTTCTCCTCCGGATGGTCATCCTGGCGTGATTTTTATGTGGAATGCGACTACTGCAATTACAACAATGTCTACTATAATAATTACGCCAACACCGTCCCGAGCTGTTCCTTTCCGGCGGGGACGATCACGGTGAACAAGCCTGAATTCCAGTGGCGGACGCTGACCGGCGCTTCCTACTACATGGTGAAGCTGTTGGATTCCTCCGGCAAGACCCTGTTTGAAAAACAGGTCCCGAATTCCAACTGTACCATCGAGCTGTGCACCTGGAACCCCGACTATACATTTACGAAAAACGGGAATTACACCTGGTCTGTGGCCGGATATGGCGGGAACGGGCTTCTGTGGAACACGGCTTACGGCTCTTTCACCTATCAGGGAACGGTGGTAATGAAGGCAATGAGCTTCCTGAGACCGGCTCAAAATGGCTACCTGACGGATGAAGCGCCGGTGATTCTTTGGACGGACCCGGGAGAAGCTGCGGCGCTGTTCCACATCGAGATCTTCTCTAATGCAAATGTCCAGCTCTTCAGCGCAGATTTGAACCGTGAACAGGCCTGGTGTGACGGGAACACCTGCTCGATCGAGTTCAAGACGATCCCGGATGCGGAAAATTACCGCATTACGGTCACTCCTTATTCTGAATTTAACACGAAGGGTGACATGATTTCGCTGGTCTTCAGTAAAGGCGGCAGGATTTTGAAGCTGACTTCACCGAAGGAAGGTGCGGCTGTGTCTACCCGTCCGATGTTCCGCTGGACGCTGGAGGACGGTGAATCAACGGCTTATCAGCTGCTCCTCACGGATTCACAGAACAACGTGACAACGATCTCACCGCTCGTCTGCGGCGCGGTCGGGGTAACCTGTGAGGAAGGTGAAGCCTTCTACTCCCCGGCCACAGCACTGCCGGCCGGGGCTTATACGGTGAGGCTTTCTGCCGCGGGCATGAATGCCCTCAGTGAAGAGGTTCACATTACCGTGAAGTAGGAATTAAAACAAAGCACACGGAGACTGCTCTGATGCTGCGGCGAAGTCCGCACAGCAGGGCTGTATCTCGTGATGCGCTGCAGGTTGATACCAAAATAAAAAATAGCGGGGTTCACCCCGCTATTTTTGTGCTTTATATTATTTTTTATTTCAACCCGTAGGTTCGGTGATCCATCTCCTGTGTCCAGTGCGGCCAGTCAGCATTGACGCCGACCGCAGGGCTGGCGTAATTGGTGCTGTCGATGAAGTTATAGGCAGTGCTCGTCCTGGTTTCTCCGACGGCCACGATGCCGAAAGTGTAAGTGCCGGATTTCTTCGGCGGGCACAGATAGGTGTAGCCGGAAAGATTTCGTGAAGAGTCGACATACTGGTTGTTGATGTAAAACTCTACCTGATAGGCATTTGTCACTTGATAATAAGTCTTCGGGCATTTGCCGTTGTCGGTGGAATAGAAATCCGGGTACCATTTGAGGATCTGAGGAGTTCCCTGGGAAACTTTCTGGTCGGAAGATCCGGAGGTACCGTTCACCAGAAAATCGTACCAGATGGTCTGACCGAAGTTGTTTCCTTCTGTGCCGCGCATCTGCCACCAGGCGGTGTATTCTCCGTTGGAAGCCGGTGTGGTGAACGGAACGGAGACTTCGTATTTTTCGCCCGGGGCGACAAGCTTGGTGATTTTCACGGAAGTCGGGCCAAAAACGGAGCCTTTGACATAGTTGAAGCTGTATGTGGAGTCCCAGGTGCAGGTGCCGGTGTTCTGGATGTTCCAGGTCTTGGTCGCGCTCATGTTCGGAAGCAGAACAGTGCGGTCCGGGATGCTGACATCACTGACGAACATCATACCGTTGCGGCAGCCGGGCTGGTTGTTGGCGCGGGGACCTTCCACTTCGGCAGGGCTGACTTCACGGGAGATGACAATGTCTTCTGCCGGAGCAGTGACCGGGTTATAAGCCTGGACCGGACGGGTGATGGAAGGAGCGATGCGGTCTGAGTAATCTCTGGCGAAATATTCGTCCGCGATTTTCTGGGCAGTGCCGTCTTTGAACATCTCACGCATGACGTTGTTGAGCTCCGGGATCAGTGTTGACCCTTTCTGGGCACCGTAAGCGTATTTTTCATTCATGACATTGCTGTTCACGAGAATGATGGAGGAGTCGTTCTTGTATTGGGAACGGTAGACATCTTCATCGATCAGAACCATATCGACCTGCCCGTCTTTCAGCGCCCGGATAGTATCTTCATTCTTCGAGAAGGTGAAGATGTTGATGGGGGAGATCTTGCCGCCCATCAGCAGGTTCGTGGCGACCCACTGCTCGAAGCTTGTCCCTTTCAGAACGCCGAGCTTGAAATTACGGATGTTCTCTTCCGTTACGGGGTTCCCGGCACGGCAGAGAATCACACCGCCTGCCTGGTAGTAGGCATTGGTATAATCAATGGATTTCAACCGTTCATCCGTGATGGAAAATCCACCGCCGATCAGGTCAACCTGATCGATCAGAATCGCGTCGATCAGGCCGTCAAAGGCCATGTTGATCGGTTTGATCTCGATGCCAAGACGACTGCCCATTTCTTTCACAAGGGCGATGTCCAGACCGTCCAGGTCGGTGCCTTCGGTGTAAACGAAGGGGTAGTAGTCAGGCGCTACACCAAAACGCAGCACGCCGGCGCTTTTGACGTCAGCCCATTGGTCAGCAGCTGAGCTCAATCTTGTGGCTGTGAGCAGTGCAACCAGGACGATGAGCAGAATATTCACTTTTTTTGTCATTGTCTTCTCCTTACATTGATAGAAAGCCTTGTCTTGAATTATATCAGAAAGAGAGTGATTGTGGGGTTCAAAAGTCAAAATCTGAGGCATTACTGTGTTCCGCCCCGATACTATTAAAAGACATAAAAATCAAGATATATGCTAAAAAATGTTTCAGATTATTTTTTTCTTGTAAGGAATTATCACAATGCCGGAAACCCACTTGAAATTTCACTCGTCAAACGGTAAGCGTCAGGTTCTGATCGTTCAGGACGAAATCGGCGCATTAGACTCGCTGAAAGATATGATAAAGGACAGCTATGACCTGCTGACCGTTTCTGACGGAGAAGAAATGATGCCAACCATCATTCGCAAACGTGACATTCTGAGCCTGATAATTCTGAACATAACCCCACCGGAACGTCTTACTTTAGATATGATAGCCATATTGAAGTCTGAGCAGGACCTCTCGCGGATCCCTGTCATTGTCACAAGCGCAGACAGAGAAAAGGAAGCACAGAGCCTGCTTATGGGTGCGATGGATTTTATTCCCAAGCCTTATCCGCCGCAGGATGTCATCCTTGCCCGGGTCCGGCGGGCTATCGAGCTTTCGGAGGACCGCGAGATCATAAGCTTCACGGAACGTGATTCCATGACGGGACTTTATAATCGGGAGTTTTTCTACCGTTATGCCGTCCAATTTGATTCATATCATCAGGATATGTCCATGGACGCGATCGTGGTCGATGTCAACCATTTCCGCATGATCAATGAACGCTACGGCAAAGCCACCGGTGACGAGGTCATTCGGCAGATCGGTCAAAATCTCCGCACCAGCGTGGCTGATGCCGGCGGGATCGTCTGCCGCAGGAATGGGGACACCTTTTTGATTTACTGTCCGCATCGCACGGATTATGCGGAAATATTGGATAATGCCGCGATCATCAAGGGAACCCAAAATATACATGTACGGCTTCGGATGGGCGTATATCCGGATGTGGATAAGACACTTGATATTGAACGGCGCTTTGACCATGCCAAGATGGCTTCAGATTCGCGCCGGGGCAATTATTCCAACCGAATCGGTTTTTATGACAAAGCGCTTCACGATGAGGAGATCCTCAGAGAACGTCTGCTGGAGGAATTTTCCGGTTCGCTTGAAAAAGAGCAGTTTCTGGTCTTTTACCAGCCAAAATTTGATATCCGGCAGAGTGAACCGGTTCTGAACAGTGCGGAAGCTCTGGTACGCTGGAATCACCCTGAACTTGGCCTGATCAGTCCGGAGCGTTTCGTTCCGCTGTTTGAAGATCATGGTTTGATCCGGGATCTGGACAATTATGTGTGGCGGAAGGTTGCCGCACAGATGGCGGCCTGGCCGGATCTTTTTATACAGTCGGATATCTGGGAATGTTCACCACCGGCATTATCGGCGGACGTGGCTGGATCGCTTTTGCGATTTGTTTCCTTGGCAACTGGGACCCGAAAAGAGCTGTGCTGGGAACGCTTGCCTTCGGCCTTGCGGATGCGATTTCTGTCTGGATGCAGGCAGTGGGACGCAGTCCGCTGTTCCCGAATGAACTGATCATTGCCCTGCCTTATATCCTGACGATCCTGCTGACCATTTTCCGCAGCAATTTCAACGTTCCTGCAAAGCTGGGAACGCCTTATTCCAAAGAAAACTGATTTCTTGAAATAAAAGGGAATCCGCGTCTGGTGAAAAGTGCCCAAAAAAGGGCATATTTCATCAGGTGTGGATTGCCCGGTTTCCTTGTGCACCTTGAGCCTTGTTTGTCATAAATTGTCATAATTTTCAGGTGATTTTCGTTCAGGCAGTTGACATTATTTGAAAAACCACTATAATCTATCTCAACTTTAGTTTAGTGAAGTGAAATAATAAGGAAACGAATGAGGAAAAGTTCCAGTCAGCAATTCGCATGGTCAGCCGAAAACAATGCTTCGGCCTTTAATGCTATGTATGCTGACAGCTTTTATGCAAACTTCTCCGCGGCCATCATACCTTTGATGGCTGTTGTTTTTATTATCGGTCTGTGCAGCTATCTCGCACTGAGCATCATTATTTCCGTTATTTTAGGCGTAATTATTCTCATTGTACGAGGTGAAATCAAACCTGTGAGCAGAACACGATAAGGATGAAATCAAACGGGGCTCTGCTTGAAAAACGGAGCCCCGTTTTTTAGAAATTAGGAATTAGGGATGAGAGGGTAGGAAGTAGGACGTAGAGGGTAGAATGTGGGAAGTTCAGGTGTGAGACCTGAAACCTAATACCTGACACCTAAGAATGTTTATAAACGGCAGGATCAAAAAAGCAAACTGCTGGAAATTATAAAAGGAGTTTTTATAATGAATAAGAAACTGTTCTCTGTTGTTTTGGCCGTCCTGATGATGGCTGTGTGTGTTTCCGGCGTGATGGCGCAGGATACAATCAAAATCGGTGGTACCGGCCCTCTGACCGGCGGCGCTGCTATTTACGGTAACGCTGTTGCCAACGCTGCCGCGATCGCCATTGATGAGATCAACGCTCTCGGCGGTCAGCAGTATGAACTGCGCTATGAAGACGATGCCCACGATGCTGAAAAGGCTGTCAACGCTTTCAACGCTCTGCTCGACTGGGGTATGCAGGTTTCCATGAGCTCCGTCACCTCCAAACCGGCTGAAGCCACCTCCGAACTGAACATGGAAGAACGCGTTTTCGGTATGACCCCGTCCGCTTCCTCCACCGCCGTCATCGAAGGCAAAGACAACGTTCTGCAGATGTGCTTCACCGACCCGAACCAGGGTTCCGCTTCCGCTGCCTACATCGCCAATAACGACCTTGCTGACAAAGTTGCCGTGATCTGGAAGAACGATGATGTTTATTCCAAGGGTATTTATGACACCTTCATGGCTGAAGCTGAAGAACTGGGTCTGGAAGTTGTTTCCGACACCACCTTCTCCGATGGCAATGACACTGACTTCTCTGTTCAGATCGCTGACGCCCAGGAAAAGGGTGCGGAACTGGTCTTCCTGCCGATGTACTACACTCCCGCTTCTCTGATCCTTGCCCAGGCTGATGCCGCCGGTTATGATCCGATCTTCTTCGGTGTTGACGGTATGGACGGCATCCTGACCATGGAAGGCTTCGATGCTTCCCTGGCTGAAGGCGTCATTCTGCTGACCCCGTTCAATGCTGACTCTGAAGACGAAAAGACTGCTGCTTTCGTTGCCAAATATCTGGAACTCTACGGTGAGATCCCGAACCAGTTCGCTGCTGACGGTTATGATGTCGTCTACGCCCTGGTTGGTGCAATGGAAGAAGCCGGTGTCACCGCTGACATGAGCGCTGAAGAAATCAACGATGCCCTGATCGAAACCTTTGAAACCTTCACCTTCGACGGTGTGACCGGTGAAAACATGACCTGGTCCGACGGTGCAGTGAACAAAGACCCGAAGGGTATGATCATTCAGGACGGCGCCTACGTCGGTCTTGACTAATTAGCACATTTTCAGAGAAGAGGAATTTCTTTTCCTCTTCTCTGACTTTTTCGAAAATAAGAAATAAGAAATAAGAAATAAGACGTATACCATTTCATATTTCTTATTTCTGATTTCTTATTTTGACAGGGGGTGGAAAACATGCGATTTTTGAGTTTTCTGATCAGCGGTCTGAGCCTTGGCAGTATTTACGCGATCATCGCGCTGGGCTATACCATGGTGTACGGGATCGCAAAAATGCTGAACTTCGCTCATGGTGACGTCATCATGGTGGGCAGCTATATCTGTTTCTTTGCAATGATGCGCTACAATCTGCCGCCGGTGGTTGGCGTGCTGCTTGCGGTAATTGTCTGTACGGTTCTTGGGATGGTCATCGAGCGGGCTGCTTATAAACCGCTGCGTCAGGCGCCTTCTCTGGCCGTGCTGATCACAGCCATCGGTGTCAGTTACTTTTTGCAGAACGCCGCTCAGCTCCTTTGGACATCTTCTCCGAAAGTTTTCCCATCCATCATTGGCAATGGCAAGATCCAGCTGGGTGAACTCACGATCTCTCATGTGACCCTTCTGACCGTCGTGGTCTGTCTGGTGATCATGTTTGCACTGACCTGGTTCACCGGCAACACAAAGATGGGGAAAGCCATGCGAGCCTGTTCGGAAGACAAAGGCGCGGCTCAGCTGATGGGTATTGATGTCAACGGCACCATCTCCATGACCTTTGCCATCGGTTCCGGTCTGGCTGCGATTGCCGGTGTGCTGCTGTGTTCCGCTTATCCGACGCTGGTCCCGACGACCGGTTCCATGCCGGGGATCAAGGCCTTTACAGCGGCTGTTTTCGGCGGTATCGGATCCATCCCCGGCGCTTTTCTTGGCGGGCTTCTGCTGGGCGTTATCGAGACTTTTGCCAAGGCATATATCTCCACTCAGCTTTCCGATGCTGTCGTGTTTTCGGTGCTGATCATTGTCCTGCTGGTGCGCCCCGCCGGTCTGCTCGGTAAGGTTATCAACGAAAAGGTGTAAGGGGGACAGGATGAAACGAAACAATACGAGTAAATATGTCTCCTTTGGGCTGATCATCGCTGCTTACGCAATCATGATGATTCTTTCCTCCACCGGGAAGATCACCCGCTCCATGCAGGGGATGCTGGTGCCGATCTGTGCATATATCGTTATGGCGATTTCGCTGAACCTGACAGTCGGAATTCTTGGGGAACTGAGCCTTGGGCATGCGGGCTTTATGAGTATGGGCGCTTTTACCGGAACCTGTGCAGCGATCATTATGACGGAATCTGTCACAAATACCGGTTTGCGTCTGGGGCTTTCCATGGTGATCGGTGCGATTTTCGGCGGGATCGCCGGATTCCTGATCGGTATCCCGGTGCTGCGCCTGAAAGGCGACTATCTGGCGATCGTGACGCTTGCCTTCGGTGAAATCATCAAGAGTATTTTCAACAACCTTTACCTGGGCTTTGATAAATACGGTCTGCACCTCCAGCTGCTCAGTGAAAAGGGCATCAAACTGGAAGAAAGCGGCCGCATGCTGATCCAGGGCGCGATGGGAATTTCAAAAATCAAAAAAATCTCAACATTCACCGCTGGTTTCATCCTGATCATCCTGACGCTTTTCATCGTCTACCATCTGGTGGAAAGCCGCTATGGCCGCGCCATCATGGCCATCCGCGACAACCGTATTGCCGCAGAATCGGTCGGTGTGGATGTGACGAAGTATAAGATGACCGCTTTCGTGATTTCCGCTGCCATGGCAGGTGCCGCGGGCGCTTTGTTTGCACAGAATTATTCGACCATCACGGCTAACAAATTTGACTTCAACACCTCGATCCTGATCCTGGTTCTCGTGGTGCTTGGCGGACTGGGGAACATCACCGGTTCCATCATCTCTGCAACATTGCTCACCATCCTGCCGGAAGCGCTGCGTGGGTTCGCCACGTATCGTATGCTGGTTTATGCGATCGTCCTGATCGTCGTTATGCTCTTCACCAATGCCTCCGGCACAAAGATCATGATCGACAAGATCAAAGCCAAATTTGGCGGAAACAAAGAAGAGGAGGGACTGTAATATGGCTTACAAATCAGATGGAAGCAATCTTGTACCGGTTCCTTCAAACGCGGTCATTCCGGAACGCGACATCAACGATATGCCCGCATTGGAATGCAAGAACCTGGGGATCACCTTTGGCGGTCTGCATGCGGTGGAAAATTTCAACCTGACCATCGGGCGGACGGAAATCGCCGGGTTGATTGGGCCGAACGGTGCAGGGAAGACCACGGTCTTCAATCTGCTCACCAATGTCTACCAGCCGACCACCGGAACGATTTTGCTCAACGGCATGGATACCCATGGCATGTCCACGGCTCAGGTGAGTAAAGCCGGTATCGGCAGAACTTTCCAGAACATCCGTCTGTTTAACAACCTGACCGTGGAAGAAAACATCATGGTCGCAATGGACAATTCCATGAAATACGGGTTGTTTGACGGGCTGCTTCGCCTCCCCGGTTACTTCCGCGAAGAGAAAAAGGCGCACGAGAAGGCACTGGAACTGCTGCATATTTTTGAGATGGAAAATGTGGCCTCTCATCAGGCCGGTTCCCTGCCTTATGGCGCGCAGCGCCGGGTGGAGATCGTCCGGGCACTGGCGACGAATCCGAAGGTTCTGCTGCTGGATGAGCCGGCTGCGGGGATGAACCCCTCGGAAACCGCTGACCTGATGGCAAATATCCGCAAGATCCGCGATACCTTCCAGATCGCTGTGGTGCTGATCGAACATGACATGAACCTGGTGATGAATGTCTGCGAAGGGCTTTGTGTGCTGAACTTTGGCAGGATCATCGCCAAAGGCAGTCCGGCGGAAATTCAGAAGAATCCGACCGTCATCGAAGCCTATCTGGGCAAATCCCACAAAGAAGGAGAAAAACAAATGAGCACGATCCTGAAAGTCGACGACATCAATGTTTATTACGGCTCGATCCATGCCATCAAAGGCATTTCCTTCCATGTGGAAGAAGGTGAGATCGTCACGCTGATCGGTGCGAACGGTGCCGGAAAGTCCACCACGTTGAACACAATTTCCGGACTGCTGCGCTCCCGAACCGGTTCCATCACCTTGAATGATAAGCCCATCGATCACATTCCGCCCCATAAAGTTGTGGAACATGGTTTGGCCATGTGCCCGGAAGGCCGCCGCATCTTTTTGCAGATGACGGTGGAGGAAAACCTGGAAATGGGCGCTTTCACGGTGAAGGATATCAACATGGACGCGGAAAAGGAACGGGTTTTTGACCTCTTCCCGCGGCTCAAGGAACGCCGCAATCAGATCGGCGGGACGCTTTCGGGCGGTGAACAGCAGATGCTGGCCATGGGCCGGGCACTGATGTCCAAGCCTCACCTGATGATGATGGATGAGCCCTCCATGGGGCTGGCGCCGATTTTGGTGGAGCAGATCTTTGACATCATCAATTCTCTGCATAAAGAGGGTACCACGATTCTTCTGGTGGAACAGAACGCACAGGCGGCGCTTTCCATTGCCGACCGCGGATATGTCCTCGAAACGGGCAAGATCGTTGCGGAAGGCACAGGCGCCGAGCTGCTTGCTTCTCCGGTCATTAAACGTGCCTACCTTGGCGGTGAACGTGAAGAGGAACCGGACAAAGAAGGGGCATATTACTTTTAAGGGAACCTCTAAAAACTCCCGTGCGGGGGTATGGGGGCGGCAGGATTATAACCTGCTCCGAGTGGTACGGGCTGACGCCCGATTTATATGCGGAGCAGGAGCTTCGCCCCACGGAAACCTCCCAAGGAGATTCAGAGAATAAATTCTCTGAATCTCCTTGGAACAGAGAAAAATTGATGTTTTTAGAGGTGCCCTTAAAGTAATTTGTGAAATAAAGAGTGTGAAAATAACATAGGCGCGCTGCGCCTCTGTTTAATTATTCCCGATTGATTTCTCATTTTTCACTTCTCATTTTTATTTGTGGTATACTTTTATTCGGTTTTCATGGATAAAGCCGTATTTTGATATTTCATCTGCAGGGGGAACCTCATGCTTGAATTTTATAAAAATCAGGAATTAGACTTGCAGCCAATTGACGAAATCGTTCCGAATTGTTGGATCAATGCCGTCAACCCGACTCAAAACGAAATTGAAAAAATCGCCGCTTTGGGGATCCCTCAGGATTTTGTTACTTATCCGCTGGATATGGATGAACGTCCGCGTATTGAAGAAGAGGATGACGGAACGATTCTGATCGTTGTCCGTATCCCTACCTCTCATCCTCAGGATGATCCGGACATTCCTTACGGAACCATGCCGATGGGCATCATTCTGGCGGATAAATACATCGTGACGGTCTGTTCCCAGCCGACCTCGATCCTGGATGCCTTTTCTGCCGGCAAGGTTTCCAAGCTTTCCACGACCAAACGTTATCGTTTCACGCTGCGGCTGTTGATGGCGGTGACGAACCGCTTCCTGGATGCATTGCGTGACATCAACAAGTTGACAGACAAGCTGGAAGACATGCTCAGCAGCACCATGAAGAATGACGTGCTGATCAAATTGTTCAAATGCCAGAAAAGTTATGTTTACTTCTCTCAGGGCCTCAAGCAGAATGAGCTCGTGCTGGTGAAAATGTCCCGCCTGGCCGGATTTAAGAAGTTTGAAGAGGATGAGGACCTGCTGCAGGACGTGATCACGGAAAACACCCAGGCGATCGACATGACATCTATTTCCAGCGACATTCTTTCCGGCATGATGGATGCCTTTGCTTCGGTGATCTCCAATAACCTGAACGTGGTCATGAAACTGCTGGCCTCCGTGACGATCATCCTGGAGCTTCCGAACATCATCACCGGCTTTATGGGCATGAACGTCCGGTTTACGGATGAAGTGGTCTCAAGTCCGGCAGTTCCGTTCATTGTTTTGGGTGTTATGCTGGTGGTGACTTTCGTGGCGATTTACATCTTCAACAAAAAAGACTGGTTTTAGTTCATGCGCTTCGTCCGTTTTCAGGAGACCGGCGACTCCGCAGTCCGATATGGCTGGATCTATGGTGATCTCGTCGGTGAGATCGAAGGGGATATTTTTGGGGAATTCCGCCGCCTGGAAGCCAATCTTCCTCTTTATACCGTGAGGCTGCTGCCGCCGGTAGTGCCCGGAAAGATCGTGGCTGTGGAGTGGAATTACCTGGATCAGACCCGGGAATTCAACCGCATGATTTCGGAAATGCCTTCCCTGTTTTACAAACCGACCAGCGCGGTCATCGGCATGAACGATCCCATCATTCTGCCGATCGTTTCCAAACGGGTCGAGCAGGAATGTGAACTGGCCGTTGTCATTGGAAAAACGGCTAAAAGCGTGCTGCCGGAGAATGCCTTTGACTATATCTTCGGTTATACGATTGCCAATGACGTAACCGCCCGTGATCTGCAGCTTGCCGATGAAACCTGGACCCGTGCCAAGGGGTTCGATACTTTCTGCCCGCTGGGTCCTGTGATCGAGACGGATTTTGAACCGGCGGACGCGCTGCTGACCTGCCGTGTGAATGGTGAACTTCGTCAGATGGCCTCTACCCGTGACATGCTTTTCCCTGTCCAGAACCTGGTGGCTTTTGCCTCTTCCATCATGACGCTTTATCCCGGTGATGTGATTTTGACCGGAACGCCGGTCGGCTCCGCGCTGCTGAGCGAAGGAGATGTTGTGGAGTCGCAGATCGATGGGATCGGCCAGCTCGTCAATCCAGTGCGTATGCAGACAGCATAACAGGGACATCAAAATGCTTTTCAATTCGTTGAGCTTCCTGATCTTTTTCCCCTTTGTTGTCGGGATCTATTTTATCATTCCGCGCAAGGTTCGCTGGGTTTGGCTGCTGATCGCAAGCTATTACTATTACATGGCGTGGAACGCCAAATATGCCCTGCTGCTGGCGGCTTCTACCGGCATTACCTGGCTCAGCGGATTGCTGATCGAGCGCTTCAATGACGGTCAGCCGGGCAGCGGTCGGAGCAAAAAAATCATCGTCGCGCTCAGTTTCCTTTGTAATCTCGCGATCCTGTTCATCTTCAAATATTTCCATTTCGGGCTCAGCGCTCTGAACAAAGTGCTGCGGCAGCTGCATCTATCCCCTGTTCAGTCTTCCTTCAGTGTGCTGCTGCCGGTGGGAATCTCGTTTTATATCCTGCAGGCGCTTTCCTATACGATGGACGTTTACCGCTGCAAAGTGAAGGTGGAGAGGAACATCTTCAAATACGCGTTGTTTGTTTCGTTCTTTCCGCAGCTGGTGGCCGGGCCGATCGAACGCTCACAGGACCTGCTCCCGCAGATCCTTGTCCCTCATGATTTTGACTTCGACCGGGTGAAACGCGGCTTGTGGCTGATGCTGTGGGGATATTTCGAGAAGCTGGTCATCGCAGACCGGCTGGCGATGTTCGTAAATACGGTCTATGGGGATCCTTCCAATTACCTTCACGGCGGTGTAGTGAACCTGACAGCGATGATCTTTTTTGCTTTCCAGACCTATGCGGATTTCGCAGGTTATTCCAACCTGGCGCTGGGCGCGGCAGAGGTGCTGGGCTTTCGGCTGACAACGAACTTTATCCGCCCGTTTTTCTCCATCAACATCACAGAATTCTGGACCCGATGGCATGTTTCCCTGTCCCGCTGGTTTGTCAATTATCTCTATATCCCGCTGGGAGGAAACCGGGTCGGTACCTTCCGCAAATATGTGAATGTGATGATCGTGTTTCTCGCTTCCGGGCTCTGGCACGGCGCCAACTGGACCTTTCTGATTTGGGGCGGGCTGAACGGGCTCATTTCCATCATCGAACGACTGCTGACACCTCTCTGGAGGAAGCTTCGCGGTGTGCTCGGGTTCGATGACCGCTCCGGGTTGATGAAATGTCTCCAATCGACTTATGTGATCTTTATGTTCGGGCTGGTCCAGGTCTTTTTCCGCTCGGAATCGCTGAACCAGGCGGTGGATTTCCTTCACGGCATGTGCCGGTTGGATCTTTATGACTTCTTCAACGGTACTCTGCTGAATTATGGCATGGATCATGTGAATTTCACCATTACTGCACTCAGTCTGCTGGCGCTTTTTATTGTGGCCTGGCTCACCCGGGATGGCAGCAGCCTCCGGGATAAGCTCGAAGTTCAGCCGCTGGTTCTGCGCTGGGGAGTGATCATTGCGGGCATTGCCGTGGTGGTTCTTTTCGGGGTTTACGGTCCCGGTTTTGATGCCAGCCAGTTTATCTATTTCCAATTCTGAGAAATAAGAAATATGAAATAAGAAATAAGAAATAAGGACACCTCTAAAAACTCATCAGCGGGGGTATGGGGGCTGCATAGTAGAGCCTGCTCCGTAAGGTACGGGCTGACGCCCGGTTTGTATGCGGAGCAGGAGCTTCGCCCCACGGAGATCATGGCGCGGGAAGGTTATTTCCCGAGAGAAAAGTGGTCAGAGTCCCGCGCCATACATAATAAACGGTGAATGAGGGTATAGTTTCAAGACTTTTTAGAGGTTCCCATAAGAAATAAGAAATAAGTTATTCGGTAGTTGGTTATTTTTGGGACAGAAGAATGAGCAAAAATTTCAAAAGATTCTTTTCCGTCATAATTTTTCTCTTGGTTGTGATTGGTCTGTACCATGCGGCGAATGTGATGCTGTTTGAAAAACAGCACTTCGGAACTGCCAAGAACATCGCACATGAGGAGCCGGAAACAATCGATGTTTTCTTCATCGGAGCTTCGCATATTTTTTACGGTGTAAACCCCATGGAGATTTGGAACCGGAGCGGGATCGCGGGGTACAACCTGACGACGCATCAGCAGCCGCTGTGGTCCTCCAAACTGCTGCTGCAGCACGCGCTCAAGCATCAGCATCCGAAACTGATCGTTCTGGATGTTTTGATGGCGACAAATTTTGCCCGACCGATCCTGGGTACGGATCAGGGCACAAACATGACCCATCTGGCGCTGGATCCTGTACCGCTCAGTCCGCAGAAAATCAAGGGTGTGCTGGAGACTGACGCGATCATGGAAAAGGGAGAAATACTGTTCCCGATCATCATGAGCCATTCCCGGCTTCAGCAGGGGCTGCTGAGTTATGATGATCTCCATTTTTTCAGCGGCGACCGTTCGCACCCGATGAAGGGCTATAATTATACGGAATTCTCACTCCCCTTTGAGCGGCCGGAGGTCCCGGATGTGGAATCGACTTTTGAGCTGCCCGGAGAGATGGAAGCAGTCCTGATCGATTTCATTGAATTCTGCCAGAAGGAAAAGCTGCCGCTGCTGCTCATCAAAACACCGCTGTTCGGGAATGAGGAGTTATATAAACAGATCAACTATATCGGGAAGGTCGCGGAAAAGTACGGAGCGCCGTTTGTCGATTTCAATCACCTCTATGACGAGATCGGAATGGATTTTTCCGCAGACCTTGCGGACAGCGGTCACTTGAATGTTCACGGTGCGGAGAAGGTTTCAGCATATCTGACAGATTACCTGAAGACAAATTATGATTTACCTGATCATCGCGGGAATCCTGCTTACGGAAGCTGGGAGGCCGCCTCCCGGCATTTTGACGCGCTGGTCCACCTGAAAGAAAGTGAAACAATCACAGATCACCTCGCGGCTGCCTCTGACACGAACCTGCTGACCGTGGTTTTGAGCGGCGGTTCAATGGCGGAACCGCTCAGCCTTCCGGATGATGTCCGAATGGCAGCAAAGGCAGCCGGGCTTTTGCAGTTTCCGGAGACCGTCGGTGAAGGCACCTATTATGCCGTGATCAAAGGCGGAAAGCTGATTGCTGAAAAGACCGACCGAAGCGGAATTCAGGATTATGAATTCATGATAAAAGATACCCGCTTCCTGCTGCATGTTTCCTCGCGGGAACCCGACGGTGGCTCTTACATGACAGCCCTGCATATTGGGAATGGCGGTGTTTTCTCCTATGAGCCCGGAATGCTGGTGGTCACCTATGACATGGACCGCATGGAACGGGTCGATGCGGTTCGTTATGCGTTCGACAGATCCCTGATTTTGGAACATCTGCCGCAGCATTAGTCAGAAATTGATACTCCGTGTACACAGTAATACGGGGACGATATATGTTTACGGTCAGTGACCACTGCTCACTGGTCACTAAAGGTCACTATTCAGAACGGAGCACACGGAGACTGCTCTTGTGCTGCCGCGTAGCCGGCACGCAAGGGCTGTATCCAGTGTTGCGCTGTTGTTTACCACTGAAGAGGTGTAATAAATTTTTCACTCATTTTGATGATGGATTTTACAAAATCAGAAAATAAAAGTATAATTCTGTCGTTAATCATTTTAGAATCGGCAAAATGGTTTTGTATTGATTAATAATTTTTAAAACAAAAATTATTTTATTTTATTCAGTAAAGGAGAATGAAATATGTCAGGCCATTCTCATTGGGCGACAATCAAACGTAAGAAGGGTGCAGGCGATGCAAAACGCGGACAGCTCTTCACAAAATTGGCGAAAGAAATCACTTTAGCAGCACG
>JAFRIR010000024.1 GCA_017432685.1 Flexilinea sp.
CACCCAGGGTGTTGACTACATCCTCTTCACCGGCGTTGTTGAAACCGGTTGGGACGAAGTTCTGAAGGAAGTCAACGAAGCTGAAATTCCGTTGATCCTGCTGGACCGCATGCCCTCCTGCGCTGATCAGATCGATTACGTTGCCGCTTTCGGTGGTGACTTCGTCAAAGAAGGTTACCGTCAGGTTGCCTGGGCCGGCGAATATCTGAAGTCCGTTGGCCGCGATGGCGAAGATGTCCAGGTTGTTATCATGGAAGGTACCACCGGTTCCGGCGCCCAGGTCGGCCGCACCGAAGGTAACCTCGCTGCCATGGAAAAATATCCTTTCCTGAAACTGGCTGCCCAGCAGTCCGGTAACTTCACCCGCGCTGAAGGTCAGGCTGTCATGGAATCCTGGCTGAAGTCCCTCGACAAGATCGATGTCCTCATTGCCCAGAACGATGACATGGCCCTCGGCGCTATCGACGCCATCAAGGCCGCCGGCCTCGTCCCCGGTAAAGATATCATCATCGTTGGCTGCGACTCTGTGAAGGCTGCTTTCGACGCCATCGTCGCCGGCGAAATGAACTGCACCGTTGAATGCACACCGCTGTATGGCCCGACCGTTGAATCCTTCATCGAACGCATTGAAGCCGGTGAAGAATTCTCCAAGGAAATCGTACATCCGGAAGAATTCGTCTACGATATGGACGGCGGAATCGTTCTTGAAGATAACGACGGCGGAAGCACCACTTCCATCAAAGCTGCCGATGTCATCGACGAACGCCAGTACTAATCAATTGTAAACATCCTGAAGCTCCCCTTATTGGGGAGCTTCAAAATACAGGGCGGATGAGCCTTACTGCAAAAACGCTCTTCCGTCCTGTATTTTTAATAAGGAGGGCACCTTGGCAAACGATTATATTCTTGAAATGAAACAGATCGAGATTCAGTTTCCCGGCGTCAAAGCGCTGGATAAAGTGGATTTCAATCTGAAGCCCGGCGAAGTTCATTCTCTGCTTGGAGAAAACGGAGCCGGTAAATCTACTCTGATCAAATGTCTGACCGGTGTGAATCATAAAGACGCCGGGACGATCATTTTGGATGGTAAAGAAATCACGCCGACATCTCCGCAGGATGCCATTGCCATGGGCATCTCAACGGTGTTCCAGGAGATCAATCTTTGTCCGAACCTGACCGTAGCGGAAAACATCTTTGCCGGACGTCAGCCGATGAAGCACAAACAGGTCAATTGGAAAGAGATCAACAAGCGCGCAGAACAACTGATGCAGCGTTTCCATATGGATATCGATGTGACCCGTCCGCTTTACGTTTACTCGACTGCGGTGCAGCAGATGGTTTCCATTGCACGGGCTGTTGACATTCAGGCAAAGATCCTCATTCTGGATGAACCGACTTCCTCTCTGGATGATAATGAAGTGAAGCTGTTATTTGATGTGATGCGCGAGCTGAAAGCGGAAGGCATGGGGATCATCTTCATTACCCACTTCCTTGACCAGATCTATCAGATCTCCGACCGCATGACGATTCTCCGGAACGGACACCTGGTTGGTTCTTACAACATTGATGAGCTGACAAAAGTGGAACTGGTCACAAAGATGGTTGGTAAGGATATGGATACGATCTTCAACCTGAAGCGTGCCAATGTTGATCCGGACGCTCCCTATATGCTTACCGCAAGTCATATCGGAATCAAGGGCTCTGTGGAAGATGTTTCCATCAGTCTCAAGAAGGGCGAATTGATGGGCTTTGCCGGCCTTTTGGGATCCGGACGTACCGAAACAGCGGAAATGCTGTTTGGTGTGAAGAGCGCTGAGACCGGCGAGATCAAAAAGAATGATAAAGTGGTTAACCTCCGCCAGCCGCACGATGCCATTGCCAACAAGATCGCTTTCTGTCCGGAAGACCGGAAGCGTGATGGGATCATCGGTGATTTGACGATCCGGGAAAATATTGCCCTGGCGCTTCAGGCACGGAGAGGTTTCATGCACCCGATCAGCCGGAAAGAGCAGGATGAACTTTCTGATAAATTTATCAAAGCCCTTGGCATTGCCACTCCGGATGCCGAAAAGAAAATTGGTGAACTTTCCGGCGGCAATCAGCAGAAAGTGATTCTTGCCCGCTGGATGGCGACGGATCCGGATGTGCTGATCCTGGATGAACCGACCCGCGGTATTGATGTCGGTGCGAAAGCCGAAATCCAGCGTTTGATGCTGGAGATGTGTGACCAGGGACAGTCCGTGATTTTTATCAGTTCCGAGTTGGATGAAATCATCCGTTGTTCCAATCGTATTGAAATTATGCGTGACCGCCAAAAAGTCGCTGAAGTCAACGGTGAAGGCTGCACACAGCAGGATATTCTGAACATCATCGCTGAAGGCGCTTCAGCTGTGAAATGAGGTGAAAGCATGAGCAATAAGAAGTTCAATTTATCAGATATTACAAAATCAAAAATCTTCTGGGCTGTGGTCGCGGAGCTGTTGATCCTCTTTGTATGTCTTCTCAAGCGCCCTGATTTTTTCAAAATCAGTTACCAGCCTGCGACCGGAATGCTTTACGGTTCTTTGATCGATATCATCAACCGGTCTGCTGAGATCACCATTATCGCTTTGGGAATGACGCTTGTGATCGCACTCGGAGGAACTGACCTTTCTGTAGGCGCCTTGGTAGCCGTGGCCGGAGCGATCGCGCTGAAGTTCATGCGCTGGGATGTGCTGGTTTACAACACCCCGGGCGACTATACAGTCAAGCCTTTTGCTCTGGCGATCCTTGTTCCTCTTTTTGTCTGCGTTCTGATGGGTATGTTCAACGGTTTTCTGATCGGTGTCGGCAACATCCAGCCGATCATCGCTACACTGGTCCTGATGGTCTGCGGACGAGGTGTGGCTCAGATCGTTACCAACGGGAAACAATTCACTACCCAATATTCACCTTTCCGTGTGATTGGACAGGGACATTTCTTGGCGCTTCCAATGCCGATCATCATCACGATCGTCGTGATCATTTTGATGTATATTTTTGTCCGCAAGACAGCTTTCGGGACCTTTGTGGAATCCGTCGGTATCAATCGCAGCGCCAGCCGTCTGGCAGGTATTGACGCGACGAAAGTGATCATCATCGTCTATGCGATCACAGGGCTGCTTTCCGCAATTTCCGGTTTGATCTACTCCAGCCGCATCATGAGTAACGACTCGAACAATGCCGGGCTCAACTATGAAATGGACGCAATCCTGGCGGTGGTAATCGGGGGAACCAACATGAACGGCGGTAAGTTCAGCCTTGCCGGTACGGTCATCGGTTCCATCATCATCCGCACGATCGTCACCTTCGTATACTATTTCGGTATTGTCTCTGAAGCCACGATGGCCTTCAAGGCCCTGATCATCGCAGTCGTGATCGTTCTGCAGTCTGAACCGGTACGGAATTACTTCTCAAAGAAGTTCGCAAAGAAAAACCCTGCATTGAAGGAGGCATAAGATGGCAGAGAAAACAAGCGCTTCAAAACGCCAGACCTTCTGGAATAAGGTTTTCAATCCGAATTTCATCATGGTTTATGCGGCTATTCTGATCTTCCTGATCATCTACGCATTCGGTGCGATCATGTATGGGAAAGTCGGGTTCACAACGCTCCGTACCTTCATCAATATGTTCATTGACAATTCCTATTACGGGATCTCAGCGGTGGGTATGACCATGGTGTTGATCACCGGGGGCATTGACCTGTCTGTTGCGGCTGTTGCCAGCCTAACCGGTATGATCATCGCTTACGGTACCGGCGTGATGGGAATTCATCCGGCGATCTGCATTCTCTTCTCCTTTGTCGTCGGGGTCGGCCTCGGGTTGCTGATGGGCGCAACGATCCAATACCTGAATGTTCCTCCTTTCATCACGACCCTTACCGGGATGTTCCTTGCCCGGGGTGTCTGCTCTCTGATCAGCCGTGAGTCCCTGACGATTTCACATCCCTGGATCGATCAGCTGGCCGGTTGGAAGATTTATTTCAAACACTATGTTGATGGAGAATGGGTCAAGGTGAAACCGATCGCATTCATCAATCTGAACTTCATTCTGTTCATCGCGATGATCCTGATCGGGTTCTTTATTCTGCAGCGGACACGTTTCGGCCGCAACATTTACGCAATTGGCGGCAATGAACAATCCGCGAAACTGATGGGGCTTCCGGTAGCCCGGACAAAGGTGCTGGTCTATGGCTTCAACGGTTTCTGCTCCGTTCTTGCAGGTGTAGCATATGCGCTTTATGTCAAATCAGGATGGAACCTTTCCCTTCAGGGTGGTGAATTGGAAGCGATTTCCAGCGCAGTTATCGGTGGTACGCTGCTGACCGGCGGTGTAGGCAACATGTTGGGAACACTGGTCGGTGTGTTGCTGAAATCTGTCATCCCGACATTGATCACTTTCAACGGCAACTTGCTTTCCTGGTGGGGGAAGATCGCGACCGGTGTGCTGCTGCTGATCTTCATCAGCATCCAGACCTTCATCACGAATTACTCGACCCGGAAAAAGATTTGATTTTATGAGAAAAAAGAATAGCCGGAAATCATGTTTTTGATACCCGGCTATTCATTTGTCATGTCAAACAGGTGAGTTTAAACTTATCTAACGTGTGTCTTTTTCGATTTATAATATAAGCGCCTGAAATTGCAGGCGTCAAGGAGATTAACATGAGCAAAGAATTTTGGTTCGTTGTAGGTTCTCAGGACCTTTACGGTGAGGATGTGTTAAAAACTGTGGCTGAACGCGGTGCGGAAATGGCTGCATGGTTGAGCGAAAAACTGCCTTATCCATTGATTTATAAAGTGACAGCGATGAGCTCCAATCAGATCACTTCTATCATGAAGGAAGCCAATTTTGATGACAACTGCCTCGGTGTCGTCACCTGGTGTCACACCTTCTCTCCTTCCAAGATGTGGCTGACCGGTTTGGAACTGCTCCAGAAGCCCTGGTGCCATTTTGCGACTCAGTACAATCTGGAAATTCCTAATGAAGAAATCGATATGGATTTCATGAACCTGAACCAGGCTGCTCATGGTGACCGGGAACACGGTTTTATCGGCGCACGGCTCCGCAAAGCCCGCAAGATCGTGGCCGGTTATTGGAAAGATGAAAAAGTCATTGAGAGACTCGCTGAATTCCAGAAGGTCGCGGTTGGTGTGGATGCATCCAAACATATGAAAGTCATGCGTTTCGGCGATAATATGCGCGATGTGGCTGTTACGGAAGGCGACAAAGTCGAAGTCCAGAAGAAACTGGGATGGGAAGTTAACACCTGGGCTGTCGGTGACCTGGTGAAAGAAATGAATGCCGTCACTGATGAAGAAGTGGAGGCGCTCTTCAACGAATACAAAGCCAATTACGATATAGCTACTGACAATATTAATGCCATCAAATATCAGGCCCGTGAAGAGATCGCCATCAAAAAGATGATGGACCGCAATGGCTGCAAGGCCTTTTCCAACACATTCCAGGATCTTTACGGTATGGAACAGCTTCCGGGGCTTGCTTCTCAGCATCTGATGGCTCAGGGGTATGGCTATGGCGGTGAAGGGGACTGGAAAGTCTCCGCAATGACTTCCATCCTCAAAGCTATGGGTGAAAACGGAAACGGCGCCAGCGGTTTCATGGAAGATTATACCTATCACCTTGTCAAAGGCCATGAATATTCTCTGGGCGCTCATATGCTGGAGGTTTGCCCCTCACTTGCCGCAGATAAGCCGCGGATCGAGACCCACCACCTGGGAATCGGTATGAACGAAAAAGATCCTGCCCGTCTGGTCTTCGAGGGGAAAGCAGGAAAGGGTATTGTTGCTTCTCTGATCGACATGGGCGGACGGCTGCGCCTGATCGTTCAGGACATCGAAGCTGTGAAACCGATCATGCCCATGCCGAACCTGCCAGTAGCCCGTGTGATGTGGCGTGCTTTGCCGGACCTGACCGACGGTGTGGAATGCTGGATCACCGCCGGTGGTGCGCATCATACCGTCCTGAGTTACGATGTCACACCGGAAATGCTGCGCGATTGGGCAAAATTTATGGATATTGAATTCGTTCATATCGACAAAGATACCACTGTTGAAAAGCTGGAAGATGAACTCTTCATCAAAGATATTGCCTGGAAGCTGAGGTAATTCCATGGATTTAAAAGATACTGTAATAGGCATTGAGCTCGGCTCCACACGGATCAAATCGGTTCTTTTGAGTCGGAATCATGCGGTTTTGGCTTCCGGGTCATTCACCTGGGAGAACAGCTTGATCAATGGTATCTGGACATATTCGCTGGATGAAGTTGAAAAAGGGCTGCAGGCCTGTTTTGCTGACCTGAAAATGGATGTCCAGCATAAATTCGGCATCAAGCTGACGACTGCCGGCGCAATCGGCATTTCCGCGATGATGCACGGGTATCTGCCTTTTGACAAAAATGATAATCAGCTTTGTGAGTTCCGCACCTGGCGCAACACGATCACGGCTCATGCTGCTCAGGAACTGACTGATGAATTTGGTTTCAACATTCCACAACGCTGGTCCATTGCTCATCTTTATCAGGCTATCCTGAACCACGAAGCTCATGTCCCGGATATCTCTTATATCACCACCCTTGCCGGTTATGTTCATTATAAATTGAGCGGTAAAAAGGTGATGGGTGTCGGGGAAGCGAGCGGTATGTTCCCCATTGACAGTAAGACCGGTCAGTTTGATAAAGCCATGGTGATAAAATTCAACGGGCTGACGGGCCTGGACTTGCTTTCCATGCTGCCGGAGGTTCTGACTGCGGGTGATGACGCCGGTACGCTGACAAAAGCCGGAGCGCTTTATCTGGATCCCAGCGGTGAATTGGAAGAGGGAATACAATTAGTTCCCTGTGAAGGTGATGCCGGAACCGGTATGGCAGCGACCAACAGTGTCCGTGTCCGTACCGGAAATGTTTCAGCCGGAACCAGTGACTTTGCCATGGTTGTTGTTGATAAAGAGTTGAAAGTGCATCGTGAGATCGATATGGTTACCACGCCTACAGGGAAGCCTGTGGCTATGGTTCACTGCAACAACTGCACCAGTGATATCAATGCATGGGTGAACCTTTTCAAAGAAAACCTGGAACTTTTCGGTCTGGAAATCGATACCAATACCCTTTATACAAAGCTGTTTAAAGCTGCACTGAAGGGTGAAAACAACTGCGGTGAACTGATGAGCTACAATTACTTTTCCGGGGAGGGTGTAACCGACCTGGATGAGGGACGGCCGCTTTTCATCCGCAAGGCTGATTCTAATTTTACACTCGCCAATTTCATGCGTACGCATATGTACAGCGCTCTTGCTACACTGAAAATCGGTATGGATATCCTTGCTGAAGAAAAAGTTGCTATCGACAAAATCTACGGTCATGGCGGATTCTTTAAAACCGAGGAAGTCGGACAGCGTATGCTCTCGGCTGCAATCAATGCTCCGGTCTCTGTGATGCAGACAGCCGGAGAAGGCGGTCCTTACGGCATGGCGCTTCTGGCGGCATATGTCCTTTGGCGGGATAAAAATGAAAGTCTGGAAGATTACCTTGACAACAGGGTGTTCGCTTCCTGTGAATCAAGCACTGTTATGGCGAAAAAATCCGAAGTTGACGGATTTAACAAATTCATCAGAAATTATAAGAACTGCCTTGAAGTTGAAAGGGCTGCAATTAGGAGATTTTTATAAAAATGCTCGAAGAATTAAAACAACAAGTCTATGAAGCCAACATGCTTCTGCCGAAGTATAACCTGGTGATCTTCACCTGGGGTAATGTCAGCGGTATTGACCGCGAAAGCAAGCTGATGGTCATCAAACCCAGCGGTGTGGAATATGATGAACTGAAGCCGGAAGACATGGTGGTCGTCAGCATTGAGACCGGTGAAAAGGTGGAAGGCAAGTACAAGCCCTCCAGCGATACGGCGACTCATGTGGTGCTGTATAACGCGTTTCCGAACATTGGCGGTGTTGTTCACACCCACAGTAAATGGGCGGTTTCCTATGCCCAGGCCGGTGTTCCGATCCGCCCGCTTGGTACCACCCATGGTGACTATTTTTATGGCGCCATCCCCTGCACCCGCAAGATGACCGATGCGGAGATCAAGGGAAAATACGAACTGGAAACCGGCAATGTGATCGCGGAGACTTTCCGCGAGATCGATCCGGATGCGATCCCGGGTGTGCTGGTACACTCCCACGGTCCTTTCTCCTGGGGTACTGATCCGTTCAACGCGGTCCATAACATGATGGTGATGGAGACTGTTGCCGAAATGAACTATCATGCGGAAATGCTTTATCCTGCCCTGCCCGATATGCAGCAGACACTTTTGGATAAGCATTATCTGCGCAAACATGGGAAAAACGCCTATTACGGGCAGATTTAGGTATTAGTGAATAGGATATAGGAAATAGGGAATAGTGGGTATAAAGGTTAGATGTTAAGTCTATGATAGAAATATCTGAACTAACAACTACTGACCACTAACCACTGACCACTGACCACCGATGGTAAATCGACGTTTGTTTTGAACGAAGGTGCGCCTGCTGTGCGTTTGGGACAAAAGTCTGATCAAAAAAAGGAGTAATAAATCATGAAGAAATTTGTCGTGTTGCTTTTGGCTCTGACCATGCTTTGCGGCGTAGTCGCCTCCGCTTCTGCGGATGACAAAATTAAAATCGGTATCTCCATCTGGAGCTCCACCGATACCCTCGGCAGCGAAGTAAAGCGCCTCATTGACGCCGCTGCTGAAGCTCTGGACGTTGAAACCCAGTGGGTCGACCAGGCTCACATCTCTGAGCAGGTTACCGCTTCCGCTGAAACCCTGGCTCTGGCCGATTGCGATGGTATCATCATCTGCAACTCCGCTTCCGCTGAAATGGGTTCCGTCATCAAGACCGCTGACGAAAACGAAATGTATGTTGCTCAGTTCTTCCGTGTGATCGACCCGGAAGCCAACCCGGACGAATACGCCCAGGCTTCATCCTCCCCGTACTATGTCGGTGCAGTTCATGAATCCGAATTCGACAATGGTAAGACTCTGGTCACCAAACTCGGTGAAAAGGGCTGCCGCAAGATCGGTTTGGAAGGTTGGGAACCGGGCGACGCCACATTCCTTGGCCGCTGGGCCGGTTATCAGGCCGGTGTCGAAGCCTGGAACGAAGCACATCCGGATGACCAGATGGTCATGCTTGAACCGCAGTACGGCCGCACCACCACCGATACCGGGCGTGCCACTGCCGAAGCTATCATTCAGGCGAACCCTGATATCGACGCCCTCATCGTTGCGGGCGGCGGCGGCGACACCCTGCTGGGCGCTATCGCCGGTATCGAAGGCCTGGGCCTGACCGGCAAGATCGCTGTTGCTTCCACTGACTTCCTGCCTGATCTGGATGTCAAGCTGGAAACCGGCGCCATGGCTGTTGAATCCGGCGGCCACTATGCTGATCCGTTCTATGCCTTCCTGATGGTCTACAATGCTATTAAGGGTAATTATGAAGTCTCTACCGATGGCTTCTATGACATGGTCTTCCCGTACATGTTCGTTGCTTCTCCGGAAGACTACGCCGATTACGGCGCTTACTTCACCGGCACCGAACTGCCGTACTATGCAGACGAAATCAAGGCTCTGGCTGAACTTCCGTACGAAGATCTGGCCGCTGCCTGCGCTTCTCTTTCTGTTGAAGACGTTGTGGCCCGCCACGCGAAATAAGATCAAGACAAATCCTGAAAGGGCAGATACCGCCAGGCGCGGCGGTTCTGCCCTTTTTGGAAATATTAGGTATCAGGTGTCAGGTTTCAGGTGTCAGTATTTACACCAATAACTGATCCCTGACCCCTGACATCTGACCCCTATAAGGAAAGTTTTCATGGCTCAAAAACTGGAAAAACTTAAAAGCAGCAGGTATTACGGCTTTGTGCTGTTGCTTGCTATGCTGCTGTTTTTTTATGCTGTGTTCAAGATCCTGACTCCGAATAATTTTGGATCTCCGGCAAATCTTTATTCATATCTGCAATCATCCATTATTTACGCTGTGGGCGGCTGCGGCCTTTATTTCATTGTTGTGATGGGGCTGTTTGACTTTGCAGTCGGTTCAAACATTGTTTTGTCTTCGATCGTAGGCGTGATCCTGGCAAAGAAATTCGGTTATGCCGGGTTTATTCTCGGCTGCCTTGGCTGCGGAACACTGATCGGCCTGCTGATCGGTTTCCTTTACAACAAGCTGAATGTTCCTTCCATGATCGTTACCGTCGGTTTGATGCTGATTTTCGAATCTGTGGCGGTTTTTGCTGCCGGCGGTGAAAAACAGACGCTTCCGGAAAACCTGCGTTTCTTTTCCGGAGCTCCGGGGAACATCATTATTGCGCTGCTTGCCTTTGCCCTGATGTATTTCATACTGAATTACACCAAGATCGGTACTTACTGCAATGCGATCGGCTCCAATGAATTTACCGCCAAAAACATGGGTATTGATGTGAAAAAATACAAACTGATCGGGTTCATGCTGCTGCATTTCTTTGTCGGGATCATGGCCATTCTTTCCGTCTCTTACGGGACGACCATGACTGCTTTGACCGGTATGAGCACCATGAGCCGCAACTTCCAGCCCCTGATGGGTACATTTTTTGGTATTGCATTCCGCAAATACGGGCAGCCGATCACTGCTATTGTCGTCGGTGAATTCATCATTTCCATCATTTTCAATGGTTTCGTTGCTTTGGGAGCTCCAACGACGATTCAAAATGTGGTTACCGGCGGAGCGCTGCTGGTGATCGTTGCACTGACCGCACGCGGCGGTAAGGGCAGCGTGGTGAAATAAGGAGACCGATATGGATAAGAAAACAATATTGGTCGCTGAGAAAATCGACAAAAAATTTGACCTTACCCATGCGGTGGATAATGTGTCACTCACCATTGCAGCAGGTGAGATTCGTGGCCTGATTGGTGAAAACGGGTCCGGGAAAAGTACTTTCTGCCAGATGCTCTGCGGTATCTACTCCATCGGTGGAGGCACCTTCACACTGGACGGGAAAGAACTGCATGTGCATAATCAGGTGGAAGCCAACAATGAAGGCATTGCGATCATCGTCCAGGAAATGGGTACGCTGAGCGGTTTGACCGTAGCTGAGAATATCTTCCTTGGTCATGAGGAACCATTCATGAACGGTGTCGTTAAAAACACTGCTGCCATGAACAAAGAAGCACAGCGGCTTCTGAATGAATACGGATTCGGACGCATCAAAGCTGCTGCTATGATCGATCAGTATAATTTCGAGGATCGAAAACTGATCGAGATCGTCAAAGCGACTTACTTTAAACCGAAGATCCTGGTTGTCGATGAAACCACGACCGCTCTTTCTCAGAATGGTCGTTTGGAGCTTTACAAGATCATGGATCAGGTACGTGCGGATGGGCGTTCTGTGATTTTCATCAGCCATGACCTGGGCGAAGTTCTGGAACATACGGATACGGTCACGGTTCTTCGGGACGGCGAATATATCGACACAGTCAACACAAAAGACGTGACAGAAGATGACCTGAAGCGTCTGATGGTAGGCCGTGAAATCGGGAATGCCTATTACCGAACAGATTACGGGACAAAGGTGTCGAAGGAAGTTGTTTTAACTGTAAAGAATGTTACTGTTCCGAATCAGATCTCTGATGTAAGCTTTGAACTGCACAAGGGAGAGATTCTCGGATTTGGCGGTCTTTCAGAATGCGGCATGCATGAAGTCGGAAAAGCAATTTTCGGCGCTTCCTGGGATCGGGAAGGCAGCGTTACACTGGCTGACGGAACCGAGATCAACAGCATTCCGACTGCTATCAAACATTCCATTGCCTATGCGTCGAAGGACCGTGACAATGAATCCATCATTCTCAACGAATCCATCCGCAACAACATTGTTCTGCCTTCCATTTATGATCTGGCTTTTCATAAATTGCTGAGCACAAAGAAGCTGACAAATTTTGCGCAAAAACACGCAGAGGATATGCAGACAAAGATGGGCTCTGTCCACCAGTTTGTTTCTGATCTTTCCGGTGGAAATAAACAAAAGGTCGTTCTTGCCCGCTGGCTTGGCAAAGGATCCGACATTCTGGTGTTGGATTCCCCTACCCGTGGTATCGATGTGAAGGTCAAACAGGCTATTTATGCGCTGATGCAGGAACTGAAGGAGCAGGGAAAATCCATCATCATGATTTCAGAAGAAATTCCGGAATTGCTTGGGATGTCAGACCGCATTTTCATCATGAAGGATGGAAAGATCAACGGCGAATTCCTGCGCAGCAAAGAGCTGAATGAAAATGATCTGATCGCAAAAATGGTCTGAGGAGCGTACAAGATGGAAAATATCAAAACAAATAACAATACAAAAACAAAGCTCCGTGCATTTTTCAGCGGAGATCAATTCAAGGCGCTGTTGCCGTTTATCGGCCTGGTGGTGATCGTTGTCGGCATGAACATCCTTACCGGTGGCAAGATCCTGACCCCGAAGCGGCTGCGTTTGCTGCTTTCTCAGGTTTACTATCCGGCAATCGTAGCTACAGGCGTATTCTTTATCATGACATTGGGCTCCATTGACTTCACGGAGGGCTCAACGCTTGGTGTTGCTTCGATCGTTGTCAGTATGCTTTCATTCAAAAGCATTCCTCTGGCGATCATCGGCGGCATTTTGACCGGCGCTGCCATCGGAGCAGTCAACGGTTTCTTCCATGTGAAATTCCGCCTGCCAAGCTTCATTGTCACCATTTGTACGATGTACCTGTTCCGTGGTGTATGTGCCTATTTGACAACGGAAACAGCCCAGCCAGCCAGTGCAGCCATCAAAGCCCTGGACTCAAACGGCTTGAAAATCGCCATCACCGTTGGGGTTCTGTTGATTGGATTCTTCTATTTCCATTTTACCCATATCGGAAACGATATCAAAGCAATCGGGTCCGGTGAGACTGCTGCCCGCTTCTCCGGTGTCCGAACCGACCTGGTGAAATTTCTGGTATTCGTACAGGCGGGTGCACTGACCGGTCTGGCAGCATTTGTAAACGTCATCAAAGTCGGTTCTATTACCTCCACAGCAGGCAATCAGCTGGAGACCCAGATTCTGATTTCCCTGGTGCTGGGCGGACTGCCGATTACCGGTGGGGCGAAGGTGCGCTTCTCAAACATCATCGTAGGTACGCTGATGTACACGGTGTTGAATAACGGTCTGGTGATGATGGGGTACGATTCCGCGACCCAGCAGCTCATCAAGGGTGTGATTTTCCTGATCTTTGTTGCCTTGACCATCGACCGCAAAGCCTTGAAGGTCATCAAATAGAGATAAAATGGTTATAGATGAAGGGTGATAAATGATCGCCCTTCATCTTTTTGCATTAAAATTTGCTTTTCCCCCGGCAGTTACAGTAAAATAATTTGTATAAAGCCTGTATATGTGTAAATATATTTCGTTCACACTTCTGATTCTTATTCTCAGCGTAACCGGTGCATGGGGTCAATCTATGCCCTTAGATGGGTTTACGAATTATCGCGGCGAAACACAAACAATGCCTGACGGAAACTTTCATGTTGATTCCGGATTGGTTTTACCGCTGCCCCGGGAAAATTATGATGCGCTCCTGAACGCTGTTTCAGAATATGTTAATGACGGGAAGCTTTCTGAAGAAGATTATGATAGGTTTTGCACGAGTCTCACAGAGTGTACGCCGAAAAATCCTTTTTATCATCCTGTTTTCCCGGTAAATAATGATCGTTCCGGTGGGACAAATTTCTTCGTTACGACTGACTTGAAGGGCAACACGGTCCGGAGTGATTCACTCTTTGCCGGTTACAAGGTTACGATGCTCAACATTTGGGATACCACCTGTGCGGCCTGCATTACGGAGATGCCTGCTTTAGAAAAATTCAGCCATGAATTGGAAGAAAAAGGCGGGCAGCTGGTTGGGCTGGTTTATACCGCGGACGATCCGGATCTTGAAGCTGAGGCAAAAGACATCGTTGATGACCTGGAACTGACTTTTACCAATCTTCTGCCGACGGACGAGATCAAAGCGCTGTTTCCTGTACAATCGTTCCCGACCACCTTCTTTTTCAATGGAAAAGGTGAATTGATCGGTGACCCGGTCATGGGCGCAAGGATGGACCAATACAGGACAAGAGTGGATGAATTTTTGTCGGAACGATAAGATAAAGAGGAATGTAATGAAATAGGCGCTAATCGATCGAGGATCAAAAGACTGATTTCATACACCCTGTTTCCTAAACCTGTAACCTGATTCCTAATTCCTAATTCCTAATTTCTAATTTTTCTGTGCCTTTCCAGGTGAATCCCAGCATCGTGATGTCATCAAACTGGTCTGCTTTGCCTACAAAATCGCTGATATCTTTCCGGACATCCGGCAGGATGATTTCCATCGGTTTCTCTTTATCACGATTCAGAATCTGCAGCATCCGCTGATCTCCGTATTGCTCGACCAGTTCATTGATTGCCTCCGGGACCCCGTCCGTATAAACGAACAGTCTGTCTCCCGGCTGCAGCTGAAGCTCATACTCCTTTGCACGGATGCCCGGCATGGCTGCCAGGGCGAGCGAGTGCTTATCCTTCAGCAGTTCAAATTCGCCCCCGGAACGCATCAGTGCAGGGTATTCGTGCCCGGCATTGGCGCATTGCATGAGACCGGTTTCGAGGTCAATGATCCCAATCCAGGCTGTGACGAACATTTCCGCGTCATTCCCTTCACAAAGTGTGTTGTTCACCTGATAAAAGATCTCAGCCGGGGATTTTCCTTCTTCAGCGACACTGCGGATAGCTGTTTTGCTGCGCATCATGAACAGTGATGCAGGGATGCCTTTCCCGGAGACATCTGCGATCACGAGGACAAACTTATTTTTATCGGTAAAGAAGAAATCATAAAAGTCACCGCCAACCTCTTTAGCGGGGTCCATCGTGGCGTAGATCTCAAAATCATTACGGGGAAATACAAAGTTTTTAGGCAGGGCTGAATCCTGGATCGTGTAAGCCAGTTCCAGTTCTTCCTCATAACGTTTTTCCGCAGCATCAATATAGCCCTTCAAAACATCGACCGTCTGGTTGATATCATCGGATAGCGAAGCAAATTCGGAAGAGCTGCGGACAGTAACGATCTCATTGAGGTTGCCTTTGGTGATCTTATTCAGAGACTCATTCACCATATTAAGGTTATTTACCACCAGTTCCTGGACCAGGAACGAGATCAGGATATAGACCCCCGCAAGCAGAAGAATATCCGCGTATGTGGTTTCGAGTGACTGGATGTTGCGTTCTTCGTAAACTTCATCCATTGGGATCATGGTCAGGAGTGTCATGCCGTCATCCAGCAGCTCCGCTTTACAGACGGACTCGATGTTGAAAAAGGTCGCTTTGAAAATCTCCTTCGAAAGATTCTGCTGGATCAGTTCAATTTGAGGGTTCGGCAGGCTGAAGTTTTTGTGATTCCCTTCGATAATGGTGCCGTTTGGTTTGATGATGTCGAAGGTTCCGGCGCTTCCGTTTGAAACAAAATAAAGTGTATCTGATCTGTGTTCGTTGTCTTCCAGCTTGTTGTAGGCCTTTATGATATTGCTGCTTTTTAATGCTAATGAATCACGGGCATTTTGATCAGCTTTTTGACTTTGGGTCATGAAGGAAAAGGCAAAGTTGAAAGCAAAAATGATTATCAGCGCGATAAACAGACGGCGCTGAAAACGATCGGCAACATGGTATTCCTCTTCAGCGTGATGTTTGAACGGGTTCTTCCACTCACCGGACAGCACCTGTAGCCAGATAGATGAAATGCATAATCCCAGACCGGTGAAGATGATCATCGGATAAGAACAGATTTGAACCACGTAATACGCCATTTTCATGTCGGATCTGTGGGTGATGAGTACCACATACATGTGGAAGACTTCCATGACTGCACCCATGAACAGGGCATAAACCGGAGCAGGCTTTTTCCGTTTAAAGATGAAAATATTTAAAAACGCAGCCAGGAAACCGGCAAGACAGGTTGAAACGCTGCAGGCGATACGGGTATAGGACCCGATTCCCCAATATGTCCCGGCTATATAGCGTTCGATGCCGCCGATGAGCCCTGCGATGATGCCGGAAATCGGGTGAAAAAAAAGTCCCGCTGCCAGAGGCCCGATATCACGGACGTTCAGCAGCATGTGCACATAATTTACCGCGAAATGCGTTGAGAGAATACTGCAAATTCCATATATCAGTCCGATGCCGATGATCAATGCCGGAGTCCATTTTTTGTCTTTTGTTTTTTTCCAGAGAAAAACCGTCAGAAGAATATAAAGCATGGTGACTGCTGACATTTTCAGGATCATTGTGAAAACATTTGTATCCATAAGTCTCTCTTTCACTGTCGTCATTCCGTATTTGTTTTTAATTCGGGGCGGATATCTTGATATTATCGCTTCAGAATGTATGCTGTTAATATTTCCATTTCCAAATTCTACCCAAATACTATTATATCTAAAATGCAAGCTTCAGACATGAATTATTGCCATTTACAATACTGTTGGCTTATTGCCAATAATACTGAAAAATGGTAAAATTATAATGAGGTGTAAATTAAAACAGTCCATGCAGGCTTTCTAAAGAGGGGGAATAATATGCAGGGAGTTTTATTGATCGCAGAACAACAATCTATCAAGGAAACATTTTCCGAAATGTTGTCTCCAATATTTCAGGTCTATCATGCTGAAACGGAAGCGGAAGGCTTGAACATTTTACATGATGCATCGGGAAATATTGCTGCGGTACTTGTTGAGCTTCGTCTTGCCCGTAAAAGTGGTTTCAAACTGGCAGATTACATGCAGGACATCGCTCATTTTTCACTGATTCCCATGATTGCGATTTCAGATGAACTTCCGGTTCCTGAAGACATGGATTGTATCGAACATGGTTTTTTTGACTTGATCACAGCCTATGCCCCTCAGCCATTGGTATATAAACGGATCGGAAACGCGATCAGGGCAAAAGATTCTCTTTCCCTGACGGAACTTGAAAAAATGCTGAAAGTATTACCGGCATGTATTTTCTTGAAAGATACAGAAGGGAAATATGTTTTTTCTACACAATACTGGCGTCATCTGAATATGAACGATGATCCAAACTGGACGATTCGGGGAAAAACAGACCTGGAAATCAGGAAAGACAAACAAAATGCCATGAAAGCTATGGAAGCAGACCAACGCATCCTGCAGACAGGTGAAGGTACGGAATATGTCATCGAGGAAAAAGAAGACGGGATCCAGGAGTTTCTGCAGCTCATCAAAAGGCCGGTTTATGATGAACAGGGAAACATCAGCGGTATTATCGCACTCATCAATAATGTTACGGAAACACAGCTGCTGAAAATGGAGCTTGAAAAACGAGCTAAAACCGATACTCTGACAGGCCTGCTGAACAAGAGCGCTGCACAGGATCTGGTTCGAATGATGCTTGCAAATTATCAGAAAGAAGATGAGCAATTTGCACTTCTCATGGTTGATATTGATCTGTTTAAAAATATCAATGATACTTACGGTCACGCCAAAGGGGATTATGTATTGGCGGAAGTCGGCCGTATAATTAAAAACAGCTGCCGTTCCATGGATATTGCCGGAAGGATCGGCGGTGACGAATTTCTGATCCTGATGAGGAACATTGCATCTCCTGAAAATGCCTGCGAGTTGGCTAAACGTTTGCAGGGACTGGTAAGTGAGGCTTTCAATAATGATGAAATCGGAAGTCAGATCACACTTTCTATCGGGATCGCTCTGTGCCCTGAACATGGAAAGCGTTTTGATGACCTTTACAAAGCAGCGGATGATGCTTTGTATTATGTGAAAAAACATGGCAGGTCAGCATATAAGGTTTACTGTGCTGATGAAAAGACTTCTTCCGGCAACGAACAGGAGACACCGGGATATGATTATATTTAGCGAAGATAACAGAAAGTTTTTCGAGGCAATGACGATTCCTCTTGCTTATTTTGGAAAAGAGGATGGGAAGATCAAAGCGATCCTGGTATCGGATGGTTTGTGTGAAATGATGAAAACCGGTCGTGATGCTTTGATCGATTCATTGAATTTTGGCATGTTTGACCGTATCCATCCTGACGATTCGGTGAGGATCACCCGGATCGTTCGTGAATTTGCACAGCATTTATGCGGTTATGATGTGATCTATCGTGCAAAATATGCTCAGGATGACGATTATCATTATGTTCATTCGATCGGCAGGTTTCAACATACGGATGATGGCTCAGATCTCGCTTTATTTGTTTACACAGATGTGTCGGAAAGTGAAAGCGCAAGCCGTATGCTGGTCGATAACTACAAGATGTTTCAAAAAGATCATTTCTATTCGGATTCGGTGACAGATCTTCCGAATTTGAATTTCCTGCTTGAATTTTCTGATGACATTTTAACAAAAATACGTGGGAATGGACACACATACGCATTGACATATTTCGATGTGATCGGGCTGCGTTATTACAATAATCAGTATGGGTTTTCCCGTGGAGATGAACTATTGCGTCAAATTTCCGATATTCTGAAAAGTGAATATCCGGATGCCTATTTGTGCAGAGGTGAGGATGATCATTTTATTTTGATTGCAGAACACCTGGATGAGGAACATACCAAAGAGAAGATCATATCCATCAATGAAAAAATCAGAGTTGGCGCCTATGGCAATGCTTCCGGGGTTCAGAGCGGCATCTGTATTATCGAGCCGGATATGGATATTCCCGGCGCTATGGATCATGCAAAACACGCGCTGAAACTGATTGGGGATGATCTTAACAAAACGCATATTTACTATACGCGGGAAGCCGGTGAAGATTATTGGGATCAGCGGTATATTCTTGAATCATTCAATATGGCGCTTGAAAATGAATGGATCAAGATCTATTATCAGGCGATCATGCGCATAAAGACCGGAAAAGCTGCCGCATTGGAGGCTTTAGCCCGTTGGGTCGACCCGCTCCGCGGGATCATCATGCCTGCTGTCTTTATTCCGGTTCTTGATAAATATCACATGCTTTACAAATTGGATCTTTATATGGTCGAACAGGTATGTAAAGAAATTCCTGAGCGGAAAAAACTTGGATTACCGATCATTCCGATCAGTGTCAATTTCTCTGCACAGGATTTTGATCATGTGAATGTGGTTGAATCACTGAATGAACTGTTTGCACGGTATCGGGTGAAAAAGAGCGATGTGATTATTGAAATTACGGAACAGGATATTGCCCGGGGAACGGAACATTTCAGGGAGCAGATCCATGAATTGCGAAAAAATGGATTCTTTGTCTGGATCGATGATTTCGGGAGTGGTTATTCTTCTCTGAACATTTTCAGCCAGCTGCATATCGATCTGACAAAATTTGATATTGAGTTTCTCCGTCATCTGGATGATAATAATGGCGCTAATCGTTATATTATGAAAGCTATGATTGATGTCGCAAAAAAAATTGGCATCCGTACGCTGGCTGAAGGTGTTGAAACGGAAGAGCAACTGGAATTTTTACGAGAGATCGGTTGTGACTTTGCACAGGGCTTTTATTATTATAAACCGCAGTCGCTGGGCGCAATTGCCTTTAAACTACAAAAAGGAAGCCCATTCATTCTCTGCGAAACACCGGAGGAACGGAAACAGTATTTGAACGATGGGGATACCAGATTTCTGCCGGAGCAATCTGATATGATAAGAACGAAATAAGTCTGTTTTTAGGAAAAATAATAGATATGATGGATATGGATAACGAAAAAAATAAAAGCGTGTTAGCGCTTCTTTCCGCTGTGATCATGCTGCTGCTAATTCTGGTTGTATCTTATTTCAATGTGCCGAATCCGAACATGATCCTGATAACTGCCATGGTATTTTTTACCGGAGTCGGTGGGGTTGTTCCCGGAGCAGTGTCAGCGGTATTGATGCTTATTTATTCGATGTACTTTTTTTCAACAAACCATTCCTTTTTTCATTATTCTGAAGTGAACATGCAGAAGATACTGGTCATTATCTTCGGAATCGTGATGAACTTCGCCGTTGTCGGGCTTCTGAAAAAGCGCCGGGATGAAGATCACAGAAAACTCCGCGATACAAATAAATTTTTGATGATGACCAATGATTATCTTTATGAGAAAGCGGAGACAGCGGAAAGAATTGCCGAACTGACTGAATCGGTGACCTCGCTTTTGACAAATATGCCGGCTTTAACCTTTTCCAAAGAAATTGAAACAGGTAAATATCTTGCCTGCAACAAGTTGTTCGCTGATTATGCCTGTAAAGAACGAACGGAAGATGTCATTGGACTGACTGATGATGAAATTTTTCCTGCCGAGGTAGCTGCACATTTCAAAGAAGATGATAAAAAAGCTTTGGAAATGGATGAACCTTATATTTTGATTGAGGATGTCCTTGATGGAAACGGGAATCCGCGTCATTTTCAGACTACGAAGCAAAAATTTACCGATACGACCGGAAGACTCTGCATGCTTGGTATGAGTATTGATATCTCGGAACTTGTGCAAATGAAAACGGAATCCGGCAAGGTACGAGAGGCTTATGAGGAAATTCGTGCGGAAAACATTACCTATGGAAATATTGCACGGGCGCTCTCCTCAGATTATTCCTACCTGTATTATGTTGATCTTTTGACAGATAATTTTACAGAATTTAATCCGGATCCGCATCATGGCGAACTGGAACTTGTCCGGAATGAAAAGAATTTCTTCGGTCGTGCACGTGAAGATGCGCAGAAACTCATCTACGAGAAAGATCTGGAAAGATTCCTGGAATCCTTTACAAAAGAAAATATTCTTGAATCGCTGATAAGAGACCAACGCTTCAGTATTACCTACCGGTTGATGATCGATGATGTTCCGACTTATTTTGCTATGAAAGCAATTCGCATGAACGATGACAGTGAACATCTTGTTTTCGGTGTGAGGAACATTGACAAACAGGAAAAAGAGCGGGAAGCTGCGGAACGTGCTATGGCGGAACGAACGACCTATTCACGGATCAGTGCACTTTCCGGCGACTTTATCGCTATCTATACGGTTGACCCCGATACAGGACATTATGTCGAATATTCCGGTTCCGTTGATTATGATGCTTTGGATTTCAATAAAGAAGGGGATAATTTCTTTGAGCAGGGCATTATTGACGCCCAAAAAACAGTCTATCCGGATGACCTGGAAAAATTCAATTCACTGTTTACACGTGAAAACGTCATGAAAGCGGTCGAGACCGACGGAATCTTTTCGATAGATTATCGGCTGATGCTGGGTGGTAAACCCGTGTTTGTCCGTTTGCGTGCGGGTATGGTTAATGAGATGGATGGAGCTCAATTGATCGTCGGAGTTAACAATGTCAATGCCCAGGTTGCTCGTGATGCTGAATATGAAAAAACTCTGATAGCCGCAAGAATTCTTGCCAACCGTGATGAACTGACAGGTGTCAAGAATAAACGGGCTTATGCTGAAATGGAAGAACAACTGAATGCGCAGATCGAAAACGGTGAACATCTTGATTTTTGTATCGCTGTGTTTGATGTAAACGATCTTAAAGTTGTTAATGACAGCGCCGGACATCAGGCAGGAGACAGATATCTTAAACAAGCTTGTATGACCATTTGTCATATTTTTGCTCACAGCCCTGTTTTTCGCATTGGCGGGGATGAATTTGCGGTGATTTCCCGCGGACATGATTATGAACATATTGAAGAGCTGCTTGATGAGATCAAGAAAAACAACGAGGAAAATAATTCAAAAGGCCATGTAGTGATTGCCTGCGGAATGGCTCGTTACGATGGGGAGAAAAAAGTTTCCGATGTGTTCAAAAAAGCTGACGAAATGATGTATCAAAATAAACATGATTTGAAGGATCGTGACGGTGTTTTATAACTGTTTCCTATGAAAGCGGGTTTAGAACAGATAAGGGCATCTCTAAAAACTAACGGGCGGGGGTATGGGGGCGGCAGCCCCCGGAAACCTCCCGAGGAGATTCAGAGAATTTATTCTCTGAATCTCCTCGGGACAGAGAAAATTTTGACTTTTTAGAGGTTCCCATAAGAATTATCTGTGTTTTTAGAATAAAGATACAAAGGAACAGATGACCACGACCATAAAAATTATATTGTGGCTGCTTTGTGCAATGATCGTGTTTGTTCCGTTCGGAACACTGGTAGCGATGAATATCATTTATCCGGAGGGACCGGAATATCATTTGCTTTTCCGTGTGATGACGATTATATATTTTATTGCTGTTTTCCTTCTGATCCCGTTTATTTCCTTCCGGATCGGTGAAGCCGAAGATATTGCTGAAGCCTTTACCTGTTGTTTTTTTCTTTCTTTCTTTTCTCTTCTGATCCTGTTATGGGGTGTGGGCTGGAAAAACATATGGGGTATTTTCTCCCTGGCTGCTCACACCGGATGGAGCAGGTTTTGGTTCTATCTGGTCTTTGGCTTCTCCTGGTTATGCTCTTCGGCAGCTTGTCTTTCGTTTATTATTTTCCCGTATTCATTTGATGATGCGGCGGAAGAGATCGCCTGTAATATTACGGAGCACATGGTTTTTACCGGATTGCTGCCGGGGATTGCTGAACATGATGTCAGCGGGAAAGTCCGTCGTGCGGCTGTAGACCGAATTGATAAAGAAAGCGATTTTCATCATATTCTTCTGTGGGGGGAATATGATGACAGCCGTGTCGAGGCTGTTTCGAAAATAAAAGATCAGGAAGTTTTGAGCCATTTTGCCGAAAATGATGAATCTGTGAAGGTAAGAAAGAAAGCTGTTTTACGGGTCAGCGATGAATTTGTATTGTGTCGAATCGCTGAAGGAGATAAGAATAGCGATGTTCGTGCAAAAGCTGCCGAAAGAATCAGTGATCAGTCTGTCCTTGAGCGCATTGCGAAAACGGATAATGCTAAAGAAGTACGTCAGACAGCGGTCAGAAAAATTGAAAATCAAAAAGCATTGGCGGCAATCGCTCAAACCGAAACAGAACCATCTGTGCGCATAGAGGCTGTGCGGAAACTCCAGCTAACAGAGGCGCTTACCGAAATCGCATTGCAGGATGAATCTGCAGCTGTACGCAAACTGGCGATACAAAAAATAGATGATCCCGAAATTTTGGCAAAGGTCATCATGCAGGACCCGGATGACAGAATTCGTGATATCACATTAGACAGAATCGATGATCAGGAGGTGGTGGACTGGCTGGCCGAAAATGATCCATCGCCGGTCATACGCGAAAAAGCTATCGATCAGGTGCAGGATAAAAAGATTTTGTCACGTATTGTAATTCATGATGATTTTCCCGGTATTCGAAAGAGCATTGTTATCAGGGGGCTTTCACAGACGCTGCTGAAGAATATCGCTGTAACAGATTCCAGCCCGGAAGTCCGTCTTGAAGCAGTTAAACAAATCAAAGATAAAAAGCTGTTAGCTCATATTTCAATTGAGGATAATGATCAGAAAGTAAGGAATGAAGCAGCGCTAAAGGCTGGGACAGAAGAAATGGAAAGTGTTATCCTGCATTCAAAAAGCAGCTCTCTTCATGTCCCTGTGTCATGGGCAAAACAAGTGTCGAATGAAGCAGTTCTCAAAATCCTGGCAGAACGGGATACTTCAACTGATATTCGCATAGATTCCATTAGAAGAATTGATGATCTGTCTTTTCTAAATCAAACTGCTCTTTCCAATAGCTGTGCGCCGGCACGAATTGAAGCTATTGAGAAAATTGATGATGCCGCTGTGCTGCGGCGCATTATTCTCCAGGATCAGAACCTGAACATGGTGCGGGCTGCTGCAGACCGTATCGGGGATCCGGATGCGAAAGTGATCGGTTATGAAAAATTGCTGAAGGCTGATCCTTATGAAAGCAGAATTGCGGGAAAACTGCGGGATCTTTATCTGGAAACAAAAATATCTCACAGGCTGAGGGAAGAACATTCAGATATCCATGAAGAAGATGAAAACAGCGGTTCCTATTATTGCTGCTATGAAGATTATGCTGATCACGATGACACAGCTTATTACGTCGAATCCTACTGATATTTTGCTGTGATGGCTGTTCCCCGTTTTACCCCCAAAGTATTTCTGTTGGTTCCCACCATGGCCTGTCAAGCAGGCTGCAGTTACTGCTATGCTAAAAAGACGGGTGAGCAGATGAACAGCGATACCGCGGAAGCTGCTGTTGATTTTATGGACAAAACCAGCCGTGGAAAACGCATCAAAATCATTTTCCATGGCGGAGAACCGCTTTTGGCCGGGAAGGAATTTTACAAATTTATCCTGCCGAAATTAAGAGACCGTTTCGGACGTCGGGCTGCTCTTGCGATCCAGTCAAATTTGTGGTCGATGGATGAAGAAATGGCATCTCTTCTTCATGCTTATGAGGTGGAAGTCAGCACAAGCATAGACGGTTATCGGGAGATGTGTGACGGACAACGTGGAGAAGGTTATTACGATAAAGCACAGAGAGGTGCGGCCATCGTGGCCGCAGAAGGACGGCATGTCGGAAGGATCTGTACTTTTACGGCAGATCATTATCGGGATGCAGAGCGTGTATTTCGTGAAGCTGAGGCTCCTTATACAATTCATGGCGCTGTTCCAACCTATGGTGAGCTTGACAGTCCGCAGACGATTACTCCGGAGCAATTTACAAAAGTCCTGCGGGATACGTATCATGCTTATAAGCGTGATCTTTCACATACAAGGGTCAGCCTGCTGGACAGTATGGCATCGGCATTGCTGAATAAGCATGCAGGCTTATGCACCTTTTCTCCCTGTTTGGGACAATACGCGGCGATAACTCCAAACGGAGACCTTTATTCCTGCCAGCGGTTTTCCGGAATCAAACAGTTTTCACTTGGGAATGTAATGGACAGCCTTGATGAAGCAGCTGTTCTTGCCAGTGAAGCGTGGCAGCTGCTCTGGTTAAAGACTGAAGAGATGAAAGAAGCTTGCGGAGATTGTCTTCATTTCTCTTATTGTAACGGTGGATGTCTTTATTCCGCCTTTACCGCTAACGATCCGAAGGATCCTTATTGTGAAACCTATAAGACCTTGTTTGACGAAATGCTTGCGGACCTGGGATGGGAGATCGCTTCTGTGATGCAGAATACGGAATGCGAGACTCCCGTATTGTGCATGGCCGGTGAGAAGCCGCACCCTTATGACGAACGGGTAAAAACAGATCGAATCAGGCGGGCTTTGGATTTAGGCAAGTTCCCCGGGGAAAAATGTGGCAAAGTGAAATATCCTGAAAACCAGCTCAATAAGGTCTTTTTCAATATTACAAGGCACTGTCCGCTGAAATGTTCTCACTGTTGGGTTGGTGAAAGAGAGAATTTTGAGAAGGAACTTCCTGTTGAACGGTTGGTGCAGTTGATTCGGGAAGCAGTGAACATGCAGTTTCGCCGTATTATCATCACCGGCGGAGAACCTCTGATGTACCGGCATTTTGATGAGTTGATGGATTCGCTGACAGGTTTAGATAGAAAGGGTTCGGAGCTGATACTGCGATCATCTTTTGCCTTTTCCATAAATGAAACAAGAATGCGCAAAATTGCAGCTGTTTTTGATCGTGTGATCATCAGCATAGATGGGACCAAAATGGCACATGATGCAAGACGGGGCAAAGGATCTTATGAAAAGACGGTGAGAAATCTTGAGCTTTTTTCAGAAGTAGGTGATTCGCGGAAACTCGGCATATGGTCGGTGCTGTCCCGAGATCAGCTTGAAGGAACTGATGCAGAGGCGGTTCGGGCACTTGCGGAAAAGTTCCATGTCGGTTTTGTGCATTTTGATCCGTTGAAGCCAATGGGCTATGCGTGTTTCGGCGAATGTGACCAAACCGCTGATTTACCGGCGAAAGCGGAGGAACTTCGTGTGCGGACAAATTGCGGCCTTGGGCATATCCTCCATGTTGAGCCGGATGGAAAAGCTTATGCATGTTATGCCTGCACCTCTCCTGAGGCGCTGTTAGCCGATCTTTCCCGGGATCCTCTTTCGTGTGTAAAGGAAAAACTGTTTGCGTATATGGATCGGGGTGTTGATACCAATGAAAAATGTTCCGCTTGTTCTGTTCGTTACCTCTGCGGAGGACTTTGCCTGGTCTACAGACCGAATCCAAACCGACCTGACAGCGGAGAATTTAACTGTGATGCACGGAAAAAACGACTGAAACAGATGGTCAGACCGCTTTTTGTTGATCAATCAGAAAGTGTGAATTCATGATTCTTGTGAGTGAATGTTTGTGCGGTGTCCCCTGCAGGATGGATGGAAAAAGCAAGCTTGTGCCGGAAATTCTGAAACTTGTGGAGGAGGGCAGGGCTGTTTCAGTTTGTCCGGAAGTTCTCGGAGGGCTGCCAACCCCGCGGAAACCGAGCGAACGGCTTGAGAATGGACGGGTGGTGAATTGTGATGGAGAGGATAACACCGAGGCCTTTGTTAAAGGTGCACAGGAATCTCTGAACATATGCCGCAGCCATGACTGTACACTGGCAATTCTGAAGTCGAAAAGTCCCTCCTGTGGAAAAGGAATCATCCATAATGGGAAATTTGACGGCGGTCTGGTTGAAGGGAATGGTATTTTGACCGAGCTTTTACTCTCTGAAGGAATACCTGTAATGACAGAACAGGAATATCTGAAGTCAATATCGATTTAAGGGAACCTCGAATAACTCACCAGCGGGGGTATGGGGGCTGCATAGCCCCCGGAAGCCATGGCGCGGGAAGGTTATTTTCCGAGAAAAAATAATTCTGAATCCCGCGCCATAATGATCGAACTGCGAATGAGGTCAGAATTTTAGGACCTTTTAGAGGTTCCATTAAAAAAGGATGGCGTCTTTTTTAGCGCCATCCTTTTTGTTCAGTTGAATTATTTTACAATCCCAATTCTTTCCGATAACCATCCAGTTCCGGTTGATTGCCGTAAATGAAGTGGTCGGGCAGTATCTCTTTCCAGACCGGTTTATCGGTCTCATAATGATGAATGGACGGATCGTACACCAGCAGTTTTTTCGAACGTTCCAGATAGGGATTCGGGTTTGGAACGGCTGAAAGCAGCGCTTTCGTGTAGGGATGCAGCGGATGCAGGAAGAGTTCTTCAGCCTCAGCCAATTCCACGATGCGGCCTTTGTGGATGACTGCGATACGGTCGGAAATAAAGCGGACGACGGAAAGATCATGGGCAATGAACATATAGGTCAGTCCGCGGCTTTTCTTCAGATCATTCAGCAGGTTCAGCACCTGTGCACGGATCGAGACATCCAGCGCAGAGATCGGTTCGTCAGCTACAACGAATTTCGGCTGCATGATCAAAGCGCGGGCAATGCCGATGCGCTGACGTTGACCGCCGGAGAATTCATGCGGGAAGCGGCTGGAGAATTCAGGCAGCAGACCGACTTCCTGCAGCGCCTTCTGGACCTTATCCTGACGGTCATGTTCATCTTTGTACAGATGATGGTTGATCAGACCTTCCGATACAATATAGTCCACCTTCGCTCGTTCGTTCAGTGATGCCATCGGGTCCTGGAAGATCATCTGACAGGAACGGATCACGTTCAGGTCCTGCTCTTTGGAGATCTTGCCGTTGATTTTCTGCCCTTCCAGGTAAACTTCCCCTGACGTGATCGGATTGATGCGTACCAGCGCCCGTCCGATAGTCGTTTTTCCGGAGCCGGATTCACCTACAAGAGCAAAAGTCTCACCTTTGTAAATCGAGAAATTGACATGATCCACGGCAACAAACTTCTTGCGTCCGGAACCGAAAGTGACCTGCATATCTTTGACTTCGATCAGAGTTTCCCGGTTGGGATCCAGATGCGGATGGTAGGCGTTGGGGTCGGTGCCTTTCGATTTATTGTCTTGAGTTTCCAGTTTTTTGATGGCCTGCGGCTGTTCAATGTGCGGAGCGCGCGGGTCGCGGATCCATGCCTTGACCATATGTGTTGAAGTTACTTCGTACATCGGCGGTTCTTCCAGAAAGTCGATGTTCAGAGCCTTTTTGTTGCGGGGTGCGAAAGCGTCGCCCTGGATCTTGTTGAAGAGATTTGGCGGTGTTCCGTCGATCGCCGGCAGCTTTTCACCTTTTGTACCCAGCTGCGGCAGTGCGGAGAGCAGCGCCCAGGTATAAGGGTGCCATGGATCAAAGAAGACTTCATTGGCCATACCGACTTCGATCACCTGTCCCGCATACATGACCGCTACCCGATCAGCTACATTGGCGACCACACCCAGGTCATGGGTGATGTAGATGATGGTCATGTTCTGCTCTTTTTGCAGTCTGCGGATCAGGTCGAGGATCTGTGCCTGGATCGTGACGTCCAGTGCGGTGGTCGGTTCATCACAGATCAGGATCTGCGGTTTGCAGGCAACAGCGATGGCAATAACGACACGCTGGCGCATCCCACCGGAAAACTCATGCGGGTACTGTTTGTAACGGCGTTCCGGGTCCGGAATCCCGACGGCATCCAGGATGCGGATCGTTTCCTCTTTGGCTGCCCGGCCTCTCAGTCCCTGGTGAAGTTCGACGGATTCCTGAATCTGGTAACCGACGGTTTTCAGCGGGTTCAGGGAGGTCATTGGGTCCTGCGTTACCATGGCGATCTTTTTCCCGCGGATCTTCAGCCATTCGCGCTCTGTCAGTTTGGTGAGATCCTGCCCATCATATTCAATCGTACCATGCGTAATGGTGCCGTTTTTGTCCATCATGCCGACAAAACATTTTGTGAAGACTGATTTACCGGAACCGGATTCACCGACGATTGCCAGCGTTTCTCCTTCATAAAGATCAAGGGATGCACGACGAATGGCGGTGAGTTTCTGACCACGCAGGGAGAATGTTACTTCCAGATCTTTTGCGGAAAGAAGCGGCTTTTGCGAAAGCACCTGACGTGCCCGGGCATCATAATCAAAGGAGTGGATATCTTTATTTTCGCTCATTTTTCTGCCTCCTTCATTTATACATGATTCCGCGGGTCGCAGGCATCAGAAAAAGCGTTGCCGACCAGGTAGAATGTGATCGTGATGATGGAAACGATGATCGCCGGAAAGACCAGTGTGTAAGAGGCACGCGGGAATACGGCACGGGCAGCAGAAAGCAGCATACCGAGTGATGGCTTGCTGATGTCCATCAAACCAAGGTAGGTAAGCGTCGTTTCATAGGCAATCGTATTCGGAATGGCCAGCGCCAGGCGCAGGATGATCACCGAAACGAGATATGGGAAAATGTTGCGGAACAAAATCCGGCCAAGGCCGGTCCCCAGACATCTTGACGCCAGGTTATATTCTCTGTCCCGGTACATAAACACCAGGTTGCGGACATTGCGGGCTGTTGCCAGCCAACCGAAAGCCACCATCGCGATTCCCATCGTCAGCATGGATTTGCCGACCATCAAAGCAATGAGTGTCATATAAATGATGGTAGGAATATTGTCAATCAGGTTGTAAAGTTCCGTGAAGAATCTGTCCAGTTTGCGGACGTAACCCCAGACAAGGCCAATCAGTACACCGAGAGTGATCTGTCCCAGCGAAACCAAAACGGCAAGCAAAATGGAGGCCCGGGTGGCATACCATACCTGTGCCCAGTAGTCCTGCCCAATCGCATTGGTCCCGAACCAGTATTTACTGTTCGGCGGAATGTAGGCGCGGTTGATCGGGTCCGGCGCCATGTTGATGTCATATTTACCGATAGCGCTGGCGATGAAAGTGAAGATGAACAGGAGGATGAAAACGATAGACATGGTCACGGCTGATTTGTTCTTCAAAAAGTTTTGCCAGACACTCTTCCAATAGGAATAGTTGGAATAGCCGATTCGCTCGGCTTCCATCGGTTTGTATTCCGCGAATTCGAACAGCTGTTTTTCTGGAAGTTCATTACGGGATTGAACGTATTCACGGCCTCTCGGACGTTCTGCTCCGGGTGTCGGATCGATCGTTTCCGGCTTCAGATCCAACTTTGGAATCGGTTGTTCCAATTCCTGGACGGTTTTCTGATGGTTTTGTGTTTTCTTGCTCATCAGCGCACCCCTTCCTTTCCGGTCAATGTGATACGTGGGTCAATGATTGTCATCAGCAGATCTCCGATGAAGACTCCCATAATGCCCATAGAGGCATAAAGCAGCACGATCCCCTGAACGAGGTTCAGATCATATCGTCCGATAGCCATAGTCAGCTCCGGTCCCATACCGGGAACGGCGAAGAAGGTTTCTACCAAAAGGGATCCTCCTACGGTAAGCAGAATGGAGTAGGGAAGGTACTGGGCCAGCGGCACAAAAGCATTCTTCAGAACATGCCGGAACATCACCTGTTGATCAGTCAAACCTTTCAGCTTCGCAAGACGAATATAATCCTTATTCAGTTCGTCAACCATGTAACGGCGGGTCCAGAGCATATAACCTGCGGTGGACCCGATTGACAGGCATACGATCGGCAGCACCATGGTCAGTCCCGGGTTCTTGGCTGTGGCATCATAGCGCATTGGGAGACCAAAGAAAGTTGCACCGGCAATCATGATAACCGTGTAAATAACAAGATGTGGGACTGCGTTGACAATGACTGTATAGGCGGTACCGATATGATCAAAAAGCTGATCTTTATACCTGGCTTGCAAAACGCCGAAAACCACACCCAAAGCAAGGGAAATTGCCAGTGAAATCAACCCGATTTTTGCTGAAATGGACATCTTTACCGCAATCACATCCGTGACATATTGGTTCTTTTCCAAACGAATGCTTTTCCCCAGGTTGAATTTGAGTTTGACCTGATAATCCTCTTTCAAATCTTTTCCGAAGGGATCTTCACCTTTCGATTTCATGGAAAGGTAATCCCAAACATTGACCGGTTCGATCGTTTTCACTTCCTTGCCTTTGGCGTTGTACACTCTCATCTGGAACATGTCTTTGAAGAAATCTCCCAGCTGTGCCAATACGGATCGATTTACAAAACCTTCTCCGTGACAATGTTGACAGGGTTCCCCGTCAATTTCTCCTTGTCCGCCACACTCATGACATAATTCCATGATGCCCAGGCGTGCAAGTTTAGCATGTTTTTGTGCTTCAGTGAATTTCATCAGTTCGTCTTCGGTGAAGAAATAGTCACTAGGCATCAGACGCAGCAGGAAAAAAACAATACAAACGACTAAAAGGATCACGAGGATCGATTGAAAAAATCGTTTCAGAATGTATTTGACCATGCTTTCTTTCCTCCCTTGAAATATATAGTGTTGGAAGTTGGTAGTTATTAGTTAATGACAGGATTTTTGATGTTGAAGTTGAAAATATTCATAAATATCTATCAACTACTAACTGCCAACTTCTAACTGCTCTAAAAAAAACCGGGGCAGTCCCTTGAGGGGAACTGCCCCGGAGGCAGTTCATAGTTCCGAAGTTTGATAACTCCGGGGAGGCAAATTAGCCGTTATAGGCGTCGGCAAAAGCTTCTGCCTGTTCGGTGGTCAGCAGTTCGGTGCTGGTTTCCCAATCGACATAGCGATATGCCTGCATACCGTACATGGAATAGACTTTTGTATAGTCATTGACTTTGGTCAGTTCCCAGGCTACTTCGTAGGAGCACGGGATCACCAGCGCATGGTTCAGGAAGCAAGCTTCAGCTTTTGCGAATGCGGCATAACGGGCATCCATGTCATCAGTGATGGCCTTCGCAGCGATGACAAGGTCGGTGAATTCCTGATAATCAGCGATCAGGTCTTCATCTGTAGCATCATTGATGTTGCTGTAAGCATTGGAATAGTAGGCAGCCGGATCAGCGTAGGTTTCCTGACCGAGGAAGTTGATCGGGTCAGCAAAGTCAGCGCCCCAGCCATTGATGTAGATGGAGGCCTTGCGCGGTTTGCGCACTTCGTTTGCCAGGGAGGAGATGTAGGTGTTGGTCTTCAGAACAACGTAATCATCACCCAGACCTTCGCGGAAGATGTTTTCCAGAACTTTAGCTGTCTGAGCAGCGACGTCTGAGCCGCCGGCAATGTAGTAATCAACAGTGACAGGGAATGTGACGCCCTTGGCGCTCAGTTCTTCCATGGCCTTGGCTTTGTATTCGGCAGCCAGTTCAGGGTTGACACGGGCATAGGTTTCATAGTCATACTGCAGACCGAGTTCATCGCGAACCAGCTGGGTATAGTCGGTACCGTCAGAGGTGAAGGATACACCGTTGCCGGTGTAAACAAAGTTCTGGCAGCTCAGCGGATTGATGGAGTTGGTTCGGGCGAAATAGCCGGTCAGATCCAAACCGTAGTACAGGGACTTGCGGAAGTTTTCGTTGGCAACAGCCATGTTCCAGTTGGTGTCTTTGGTTTCGCCATCTTCCAGATTCTTGTCATAAACAAGGTGGATCTGGTAGGAGTATTTGGTCGGGCGGGCTTCAACAAGGTTGTTGTGATATTTATTGGATGCATCACCGTAGATTTCCTGCAGAGTGGCCTGGTCGAGGGAAACATGGTCAAGTTCGCCCTGATCCAGCAGCTGGTAAGCAACGGAGACGGAGTCAACCATCTTAATGGTGACGGTGTCAAAGCGTTTGACATTGGCGTCGTTCCAGTAATTCGGGCTCTTCGTCAGCACTTTCTGATTGGAGTATTCGAAATAAGAGACGGTGTAAGCGCCGTTATACCACATATCTTCCCAGGTAATGTCACGATAACCGTCTACACCCATTTCTTCGATCATTTCAGCGGAGAGCGGGTACAGGCAGTTGTAGGTGGCAACAGACGGGAAATAAGGCAGGCTGTCGACCAGATAGTAGGTGATAGTGCCGGCCAGATCGTCAACTTCGATGCCGACCATTTCGGCAAACGCGGAATCTTCGTCAGCGGTCAGTTCATAGGCAGCTTCTGCACCTTCGGTTTCGGTGAGTGCCATGGTGTAGTTGTAATAATCTTCTGCACCGGCGATCATTTCCATCGGCATGGAAGCATTGTAGGAGTCGTTCTTCGCATAGTTCAGAACCCATTCCAGGCCGGTTGCCCAGTCGGAAGCCAGAACGTCAGCCTGATATTCACCGTCTTTATCAAACCAGGTCATGCCTTCATTGAGGGTGAAAACCCAGGTCTGTCCGCCATCCGGGCTTTCCCAGGACTTCGCGGCATTGCCTTTGAGGTTCCCATGGTTATCATTGGTCAACAGACCGTCGAAACAGTTTGTCAGGACGTTCAGGTCAGCGGCAGCCTGTGAATAGTGGATATTCCAGGTTTCCAATTCACGTGCTTTCGTTTCATAAGTGTTCAGGTTGGTCAGTTCTTCAGCCATTGCCATAGAAACAGAGCTGAGGATCATGACAAACGCTAACACAACGATGAGCATTTTCTTCATATTTTTTATTCCTCCGTAAATAAAATATGACATTAAGAAATGTTATAATAATTTTACCGTTTTCAAAATCATTCGTCAAGATAATTATTAAAAAATATACGATATGTTCGTTCGTTAAACTTTGAGTAAAATCCAATATAAACTATCTGCTTTCTGGTAAAATTTCTTTATGGTAATCGGGAGGGAAAATGAAAAAGATAAAAGCGATCTATGAGCCTTATATGCTGCGTCCGATGATCTATATGACATTTACGCGTTTTGTACTGGCTCTGTTTGTTGTGCTTTTGGCAGACTTTTTCATTTCTCAAAATGTCGGATATCCTGTAAAAAAGGACGGTTTTTTTATTTGTGCTTTTCTGTTTGCTTTACTTGCCGTGATCGCCTGGCTTCGCATGGACGGTGTTAAATTGCCACAGATAATGATGATGAGGGTCAATCCGGCAAAAAAGCCCTCCCGGATGTATGGTGACATGATCGATACCATTGATGAACGCCCCGGAATCAATTTCGATGAACTTGACGATTCCGAAAAAGATTTCTGCATCCTTATAGCAAACCTTTTTTGTTTTATCGTTTTTTTAGTGCTCGCAATAATTTTCCAAAAACTTATCCCATCAATATAACAAAAAGTTGGGTCAAAAAGAAAGCTAAAGACTTTCTTTCCATTCGTCGAATGAAACGATGGTGAAGTTCATGTCCAGATTCAGGTCATAGAACTTTTTATATCGTTCCTGCCAGGTTCTTTCCCAGGGGTAGGAAACAATCACGTATTCTTCATAGGGAAGCGTCGGAAAAATCGTGTCGTAGTTTCCCAGTGATTCCTGATAGCGAACATACTTGATCCGTTCCTTTTCATAATGAGCAATGACAGCATATATACTGAAAAGATATCCCCATGCAATCAGAAATATACAAAGTGAATAGGGAAAAAGGGACTGCTCAATTGAAACAGAAATCCGGTTATTCAGCGCCTTTATATTTATGCAGGTGATTTGGCTGTAAAGAAGCAGCAAAAAGACATAGGTTGGGAAAAATTCCCGCAATGAAAGAGGTTGTGCTATGACCAGCGGCAGTGTGATAACGGCTGCGAACAACCAGGTGAATAACAGGATTTTCTTCTGGGCTTCTGCATAAGGCAGCAGAAAGATGATAATTGGCTGTGAAACTAAAAACACAGCAGCCAATATCGATTCAATGGTTTGCGTGTAGGAAAAAAAGGCTTGCCAGGATGAAGCTGTCCATCGAAGCAGAAAATAAAAAGCGATTGCTGAATCCGCTAATGTTAACACAAATAAGGCTGTACCGGTCCTTTTTGAGGTCTTTTTCTTCATAAGAAGATAAGCAGACAAAAAGCTTGCTGCTCCGAATGTTGTCAGTACAACCATCCAACCGACAACTGCATTGGCAATAAAGCCGCGGAATGAATTGAGCCCTGTATTGATCATCTGAAGCAAGGATCCGGTTTTGGCGGACCAATAGGTTTCCTGTGGATTTCCGTTGAAGATTTGTCGATAACCGTCATCCGAAAACATCAGAATCAGTCCAAGCATGGCCCCTGCCAGGTACAACCATTCGTTGACGGATGGTTTCTTTTTTTGTAAAAAAATGAAAACGATCCAAAAAATAATGAATATAAAATTCCCTATAGTCAGATTTTCAATGAAAAAAGATGAAAGCAGCGGAAGAATGAAAAAAAACAGGTCCGTTTTTGAATTATTACCTCGGGTATATAAATATTTTAGATTGATTAGATACAGGGCCGAGGGAACCACATAGTTCATAAAAGCTACGCTCCAGCTAATTGACTCACGGAACATCTCCTTTGGACAAAGCAGCAGGATGGTTCCGCAGAGATAACACATCAGATTTTGTAAAGAGATAGCTGATTTATGGCTTGAATCTGCGGTAAATAAATCAATTTTGGCAGTTACAGTTATGATCAACCATAATGTCACCGTCATGATCGTGTCGCGTAAAGTCTTGTGATTTGCGGCAATAAAACCAAGTCCGTTGCCAAAATAGCGCCCGTTATTGTAAAAGTGGAAGGGATTTTCCGGATTGGAAAAGCTGTCAATAAAGGTGCTCAGACGGCTGTCTGTTCCCCAAAACCAGTCATCTCCAAAGTAGGAAAACTGGCTGCACAGAGCAAACAGTAAAACAGCCAGGAACATGAGGGGAAAAATGCGAAGAAAAGTATAATGTTTACTCATCAACATAAGTATACTTCAAAAGCTGGAAAGATCTATGAATGAAAAAATGAGAATCGGGTTATTTACGGTACAATTGAAATATAGTTTTTGAAAGACTCCAGATGATTTTATGGAGGATAATGGTTTTTTCGAGTTTGATTTTCACCTTTTACTTCCTGCCTATTGTACTTCTGCTGTATTATTTGTCGAAGGAGAGCTATCGAAATTACATCCTGCTTGCAGCAAGTATATTCTTTTATGCTTACGGAGAACCGAAATTTATTTTTGTTATGGCAGTCTCGATTGCCGTGAATTATGGAATTGCACTGCTGATCGACCATAACAGACAATTGGCTAAAGGATTGCTGATCATTGATGTTATTTTCAATATCGGTATCCTCTTTTTCTATAAATACTTAGATTTTGGAATTGTGCTCGCGAACAGGTTATTTTGTACAGATTTTCATCTTTTTAATTTACTTCTGCCGATCGGAATATCCTTTTATACGTTCCAGGCACTGTCGTATGTTATTGATGTTTATCGCGGTACAGTCAAAGTACAAAAAAATCCTTTGTTTGTTGCTCTTTACATCAGTTTTTTCCCTCAGCTTATTGCCGGTCCGATTGTCCGATATCATGATATTGAAAAACAGTTGTTTTCTCGCCGCAGTGATGTGAATCTCTTCGGCGAAGGAGTAAAACGATTTCTTATTGGATTTTGCAAAAAGGTAATTTTGGCAAACAATCTTGCGGTTGTTGCCGAAGAAGTGTTTGGTATGCAGTTCACGACTGTGAATCCATTGGTTTTGTGGTTGGGTTCTATCTGCTACAGTCTGCAGATTTTTTATGATTTTTCCGGTTATTCGGATATGGCGATAGGTCTTGGAAAAATGTTTGGTTTCACCTTTACCGAAAACTTCAATTATCCCTATATATCCCGTACCGTAACCGAGTTTTGGCGGAGATGGCACATCTCGCTGAGCTTTTGGTTCAGGGATTATGTCTATATTCCGCTGGGTGGTTCACGTGGTTCTATTGTCAAAAATATTCAAAATATGCTGGTAGTTTGGCTGTTGACCGGTCTCTGGCACGGGGCTAATTTTACGTTTATTTTTTGGGGACTGGGCTATTTTGTTTTGCTCGTTTTTGAAAAATATCTGCTGAAACCTACAGAAAAGAAAAGCAGGATCCTTCAATTTTTTTGGCGGATTGTCACACTATTTTGCGTAAATTGGGGGTGGGTCATTTTCAATTCGCCTTCTTTGAAAAGCGGTTTGCGCTATTGCCTTTCGATGCTTGGCGTGTATGTACACCGGTTTACCTGGGATTCTGTCATGCAGTCATATATGCGGGAATATGGCATTTATCTTTTGCTTGGCATGATTTTTTCGACTCCGATGATGAAAGTATTGGAAACAAAAATCGGAAATTCTCGGGCGGCTTCTTTTTATAATATTTTCCAGCCGGTGATTTATGCCGCTGTTTTTTTGTGGGCCGTTTCTTTTTTGATTCTTGGTGCCCACAACCCGTTTATTTATTTTAATTTTTAGAGGAAAAAGAAATGGGAAAGAAAACAGCCGCTGCCCTCTTTACCGTTATTTTTTTGATAATGGTTTTTGGTCTGGGAATCCTGAGTTTATCGGGACTTGCTGATTACTATATAAATGATGAGATCA
>JAFRIR010000025.1 GCA_017432685.1 Flexilinea sp.
TAACTATTATTCAGAACATTCAATCAGGACTGTCACCGATGGCTTAGAAATGAGTTAAAGGTGACAGTCCGGATTATTCTAAAAAAGACGTTTACCGTTCCAGTGGTACAACTGCCAACGTTTTGCCCAACGGAGCTAACACCTTCAAAACGGTATCGAGCCTTGGTATTGATGTACCTCTTTCCATGCGTGCTATAACCGGTTGTTTAACGCCGCTGATCTCTTCTAACTGCTTTTGGCTGATGCCCTGTTCCTCTCGTGCATCTATAAGTGCACTGATTACCGCAACGCGAAGGTCACTTTCTGCGATTTCTTCCGGAGTAAAAAGTTCTTTTCGAACATCGTCCCAATCATCACCAATGGCACTGTGATTTTTATCTTTGAAAAATTTAATTCTGTACATTGCAATTCCATTTTACAGAAATAATTATAACTTATAAGTTATTGAACTGATATATTCTTTTGTATTATTACTGATAAATTTGCAAAAGAGAGGGTTTCGCGTTGCGCGAAACCCTCTCTTTTCAGATTCTCAGTCCAGAGAGCGGATCAGCTCCGGCAGGACAGGTTCGAATTTTGCGCCGTACCAGTGATCCGGGTCACCCTGCGTGTTTTCAATGCACTTGACGGTATAGTCAGCCGCGATTTTTGCCGCATCATATGTGTTCTTTCCATGCATCAACGCTCCGACAAAGGAGGATGCATAAATGTCACCGGTTCCATGACTGCCCTTCGGCAAACGATGGTGGCGGTAATACGCCATTTTCCCGTCTTCGTAAACGACAACACCGGTCGTGGATGGGTCATAGCTGATGCCGGTCAGGATCACGGAGCGTGGACCGAGCGCTGCCAACTTTTGTGCCAGTTCCAGAACATAGGCTTCGTCATAGGTCTCTTTGTATTCCATGCCGGTGATCAGACTGGCTTCCGTGACATTCGGCAGGATGTAGTCCGCCGCTGCACAGAGTTTTGCCATTTCTTTAACATAATCCATGTCAAAGCCATAATACAGGGAACCGTTATCTGCCATGGCCGGGTCCACCACATGGACGCAGCCCGGTTTGGAACAGGTCCGGAAGATATGTTTGACGATATCGATCTGCCGGGCGCTGCCAAGGTAGCCGGTATAGATGGCGTCAAAGCTGATCCCTTCTTCGACCCATTTCTGTTCGATCTCAGGCATATCATCTGTGAGATCCCGGAAGGTCCAGCTTTTGAAGCCGCCGGTATGGTTGGAAAGCACCGCGGAAGGCAGAATGGCTGTCTCCAGACCGCAGGCTGAGATGATCGGCAGCGCAACCGTCAGGGAGCACTGCCCGACACAGGAAATATCCTGAATGGTTAACACGAATTTACTGTTCATAATAATTCCTTTAAAATATCTCCCGCAGTTTTCCGGGGAGATCATTTCCGTTCTCCCGTTTCATTTATAAAGATGTGAGAAACAGTTGAGCTCTTTGAAATTAAGGGAAACTCTAAAAACTCCAATTTATCTCTGTCCCGAGGAGATTCAGAGAATTTTTTCTCTGAATCTCCTCGGGAGGTTTCCGGGGGCTGCCGCCCCCATACCCCCGCCCATTAGTTTTTAGAGGTGCCCTTAAAAATAAATATTACTCAATTTAAATAAAAAAAGAAGAGGGACTCTTCTTTTCGTGACATTGTGGGCGCGGAGGGACTCGAACCCCCGAAACCTCTTGTGTGTGATACAAGCGCTCTAACCAACTGAGCTACGCGCCCAACAAACTGCATTATACCAGAATTTTCCAAAAGGGCAACAGAATCGTTACTTATTGACAATAAAAGGCGCTTGAAAGTCCGATCTGTTTACCTTCTTTGCCAAGAGCATTACCCCACATTTCCAACCGAAACCAGCCCTTTTGCACAGAGAAATCCAATTCAAAAAGATCCCCTTGTCCACACTCAGCGCTGAGGATCGTTTCTCCGTTGGAGACAATACGCAGTTCATGAGGAATGATGCCAAACGCTTTCCAGGCATTCTCACGGCTTGTTCGGTCCAATCTGACAGAAAGCCGGCAGCTTCCGGGATGGATCGTCTCTCCGATCAAAAAAACTTTGCCGTCCTGCTCCCCCTGTATATCCATCTTCGGACCGCAGGTCAGATAGATCCGGCCGCAGCGAAAGGCATCCCTGATAGTTTCCGCTGAAACAACACCGTTTTCAAGGCCGATATAAGTCGCGGCAGAGTGCTTTGCCGGATCATCCCAATGCCAGTCACGTCCAGCCGTAATGGTGATACGGTGACCTTCGTTCAGCAGGTCAGTCCACATCTTCAATGATAACGGCGTCTCATAGCGCTCGGTGGGGTTTCCTTTTGACCAAACTTCAATGTAGTCAATGAGATCCCAATTTTTGACCTTGAAATCGAAATAACAGCCGGTGCACATCGGACTTCCCATTTCAAACGGATGAACGACACCGACGATCCCATCGGCGGCTTTGATTCGGGCTGTGAATTCATCGATCGTGTCCGGTTTTGCCCTGCGCCAGTCTACGAATTTTTCTGCATAAAGCGCCTGCATATGGCCGAAAAAAGTTGTCCATTCGATGCCGCGGATCACAGGAATTCCATGGATCACCGGAGTTTCCGGCAGGCCGTCAAAACCCGAGGTGGTGTTATGGTCGGTCAGTGCAATGCCTTCATATCCATAATGTTTGGCTGTATCACAGAGCTGTTCCAGAGTGAACCGCCCATCACTGTGAAACGTGTGGGTATGCATCTCAAAAGGCTTGTATATGATCATGAAGTTCCTCATTTTCTTCGGCGCCGTAAAGCTCCAGTGTGTAGGTAACGGTTTGGTCCACGATTGCGTGACAGTTCAGTGAACAATTCCATCTTCCGGGCAGGATCGCGTGACGGAAGAACCCCGGTGAGGAATAGTTTTCAGAAATAATGTGATCCTGAACCGGAGAATGACGGTGCGCACAGCCGACGTATTCTTCTTCATAATCCAATGAAAGTGTGACAAAATTAAGTACCGGCATATAGTCTTCCCACTGACCCCATTGTTCCCGGGCATTTTCAGGAATATAGCGTTTGATTCCTGCTTCGATCTGCTGCCTGGACAGGTTTTCATCGGTTACGATTTTTGGATCATATTTAGTGCGAATGAAAAGTGCCGGAAAACTTTGCCTAAGGCGGAACGGTATATCAATGTTCGTTTTATTATCTGATGGGGTAAGTATTTGTGTGTGTGAGATTAATAATTTCATAATCAACTCTGGTCGCCGTAATTTAAAAAGGCCGGCCTTTATACAGCCGGGCCTTTGATACATACAATTTCAGCAACTTTTAAGTATCCGGAAACGCATCACGGAATACATCCCTGCTGTGCGGACTTCGCCGCAGCATCAGAGCTGTCTCCGTGTGCTCAGATACCATTTTTTAATTCTCTTCCCAGGCCTGTTCTTTCATGTTTGTGTACAGGTAGACAACCGCAGAAATGGAACAGAGGATGAAGATAATAACGGAAGTTGCGGCAGCGATCTCATACTTCCCTCTGCCGAACTGTTCGCGCAGGTAAACACCGAGCATTTTCCGCTGTGATGCGCCGATCAAATAAGGCGTAGTGAAGGAGGAGATGTTGCTCATGAAAACGAAGGTCGCCGCAATCAGCACATCCTTATAAGATAGCGGCAGAATGATCTTGAAGAAAATGCGTATTTTCCCGGCTCCTACATCCTGAGCGCTTTCCACAACTGATTCAGAAATACCTGCCAATGCGGCAACGATGATCATGGTTGCAAACGGGATGTTGAACCAGCAGTTCATGAAGAGAATGCCTTTTGTATTGTAAAGCATGCCGGGTTTGTAATTATAAAGCGGGCTGTTTTCATCGAAAAGCAATGAAACACGGTTCAGAAAACCGGAATCGGAAATGATCTGCTTCATTGCATAAACGGCTACCAGACTGGGGATAAAACGCGGGAGCAGATACATGTTGCCGATGGATTTGGAGATTTTTGAATTGGAGAAGCGCAGGTACATTGCCAGCAGATAGGAGATACTGATCGTAAGCAGAACGGTGAGTACAGAAATCTCAACCGTGTACCAGATCGCCCTGCTGGAGACCTTATTCGTGAAGAGGTAAACATAGTTGTCAAAAGTGAAGGTTCCCGCTTTTGGATCCTTGAAACTTCTGATAATTTGATTGATCATCGGGTAAACCACAAGCCCCAGCGAAACCAGCATGGCCGGTGTCAATGCCCCGATGATGAACAATGTCGTTTTCCAATTGGTTTTTGATGTTTCTTTCATCATTACCTCTCTTTGCCGCAGCGAATAAGGAGAAATTTCGGGCGGGCGGACCCGCCCGAAATCATACAATTCAAAATTTACAAATTAGTCGAGTGTTTCAATATCTTCGGCCCAGCGGTCATTGATGACAGTTTCATTGGCGCCGGTGGAAACGATGTTGAAATCGGCAGGATTCAACTGGGAGACAGCTTCAACAGAAGGAGTCTGTTCCAGCAGGGAAGCATCGATGACCGGGACGGCTTTCATGACCTCGACGAAGATCTGCTGAGCTTCCGGGCTGACAACAAAATTCATGAAATCATAAGATTCATCAATATGCTGGGAGGTGGAGCAGATACCCATATCAACGTCGGAACCGGTCAGGGACAGGTCGGAGAGCTGATACATCTTTACGGTTTCCGGAAGGGTCTTGTTTTCCAGTGCGGAGAGCGTGCCGTCAGCCCATGCGGGGCACATCCAGGCTTCGCCCTGAGCAAGCAGGTCGAGCGCACCCTGGTTCTTGACCGCGTACTGCACGTGGCCGCCGGAGCTGTAGATGTAGGGGTGGATCATTTCAAGCCATTCAAAACCGGCATCGTACATATCCTGGTATTTCGGGTCGCCGGCATTTGCGAAAGCTTCCGGGTCATCGATCAGGCGATAGATGGCTGCGGTGACAAAAGATTTGCCTGCACCGCCGGTGGAAGGGCTGTTATAGACGAATTTGCCGGGGTTGGCCTGCATCCATTCAACCAGTTCATCCCAGGTCTGCGGCGGTTCCGGAACCTTGGCGGAATCATAGTCGAAGACAACAGTGGTGCCGCGGTAGGGGACGAATTTTTCCGGATAAACACACGGAACCATCTTCACATTGGCAAAGTTCGGCATCTTGTCGAAATCCAGATCGATGAACAGATTTTCAGCGTCTTCAATGCCTTCCTGTTCGGCTTCCTGGAAGTAGATCAGGTAGTCAGCGCCGTTTTCAGCGATGATGTCGAAGTCGCTGGTGTTGCCGGCCTTGTAAGCAGCAATGTAGCGGGAGCGGACGTTGGTGTCACCGGTACCGGAGAGGATCATCATCAATTCAACATTGGCGGTGCGGTCTTCTTTGGCATTGTAAGCATTGACAACCTCAGTGAAGACGTCCTGGACGTTCTGTGAACCTGTGGTCCAGAATTTGATGGTCGGAAGATCATCGGCAAAGACGGTGGTGCAAACGGACAAAACTGTCACGATCGCTAAAACAAACAATAAAGCTTTTTTCATTATTTTTCTCCTTTTCTTTTTCACAGGGATAGACCCCTGTCGATTACAATTTCCTAATACCTAATACCTAAGGGAACCTCTAAAAACACCAATTTTTCTCTGTCCTGAGGAGATTCAGAGAATTCATTCTCTGAATCTCCTCGGGAGGTTTCCGGGGGCTGCCGCCCCCATACCCCCGCCCGTTAGTTTTTAGAGGTGCCCCTAATACCTAATTCCTAATTTCTAATTCCTCATTCCTCATTCCTCATTCCTTGTTATATGAGTACGTATGGTCAAAGTTCAGTGCGACTTTGTCTCCCTTTTCGAACTCGTCTGCCTGGTCGGAATTGATATAAACCTTTACCAGACCTTTGTCCGTATCCAGCGTCATTTCCAGATAGTGACCGAGCATCATGACCGTACGGACTGTTCCGCTCAAAATACCGCCTTCGCCCTTCGTGACAGAGATGTGTTCCGGACGGACGGCGATTTGTTTCCCGGTACCATCGTCCAGGAAGTTCATCTCGCCGATGAATCCGGCAACAAAGCGGCTGACCGGGTTGTCGTAGATCTGGCGCGGGGTGCCCTGCTGTTCGATGTGTCCTTTGGACATGACCACAATACGGTCGGAAAGCATCATGGCTTCTTCCTGGTCGTGCGTCACGAAAATGACCGTAATGTTCAGGTCCGTCTGGATCTTTCTCAGTTCCTCACGCATTTCCATGCGGATTTTTGCGTCCAGTGCGGAGAACGGCTCATCCAGCAGCAGCACTTCCGGTTCCAAAATCAGAGAGCGGGCGATCGCGATACGCTGCTGCTGACCGCCGGACATCTGTCCCGGGTACTTTTTCTCAAATCCGTTCATTTTTACCAGGCTCAGACCTTCCGCAATTTTTTGTTCACGAATATCCTTCGGGATCTTGCGCAGCTTCAAACCGAATTCAAGATTGTCATGAACCGTCATGTGCGGCCACAGGTTATAGCTCTGGAATACCATGGAGGTCGGACGTTTTTCCGGAGGAAGCGTTATGATCGACTTTCCGTCAATGGTAATGTCTCCGTCGGTCAGGTCAATAAAACCGCCGATCGTCCGCAGGATCGTCGTTTTCCCGCAGCCGGAAGGGCCCAGCAGTGTGACCAGTTCACCGGTGTGAACATCCAAATCCACATTTTTAACACCGTCCCCATTGCTGTACAGCTTGGTCATGTTAATAACACTAAGTTTGATCGTATCGTCCATATTCTCACTCCAAAGGGATTATCCCATTTTGAAACCTTTTGCCATTGTGTCCGCACTGACATATTTCCGCATGATCCACAGCAGGAGCATGTTCGGAACCACAATGATGATCGCAAACACCGCACCTGCGGTAGCCGGAAAGTCCAGAATAACGCCGTACATTTCTGTCATCATTGTCCGCCATTGCGGAAGACCGACCAGCAGGGTACCGACACTTTCACCGAGGGAGCCGATAAAGGCATGCATTGCCGCCACGACAATGCCCGGCCACGCGATCGGTAATGTTACCGAGAAGAACGTCCTCACCGGACCGGCGCCGGCATCCCGGGCGGCCTCTTCCTGGTGCTTCGGAACGCTGCGGAAAGATCCGGCAGGCAGCCAGATCATTTCCATGGTGGTGCCCAGCATATGGATCAGCAGCACGCCGAAGAAGGTGCCCATCAAACCGATTTTGTAGTAAATAATACCGATAGCGGTGTACATACCGATTTTCGGAAATGCATTGCCGATCAGGAAGCTGAACATGATCAGTTTGCGGCCTTTGAATTTGAACCTTGCAAGAACATAAGCTGCCGGAATACAGATCAGCATGGAAAGACCGGTGGAACAAAACGCAAACAGGAATGAATTGAGAATGGATCTTGGTATATTCTGCTGTTTCAGAATGTAGCTCCACCAGTGAAAGCCCCATTCCGAAGGGATGATATCTCCGGCCTGGTAAACATTCGCAAAAGCCAGCATGAACGCGTGGATCAGCGGTCCATAGAAGAAAAGCATGAAGACAAAGAGAATCAGCAATTCTCCGGTACGTTTCCGTCCCAATGCACGTCTGACCGCTTTTGCTGAATATGGATTGACCGTTCGCTCGGTTTGCATTGTATCGTTTGCCGTTTTGTTTTCCTCCATAGCTATCTCCTCTTCAGATTCTCCGGAGAACCGCAATCGGTCCTGTTATAAACAAAAAATGCCAATGACAGGAATCATTGTAAACATTTACGGGAACCTCTAAAAACTTGTGAAATTATTTTCTCATTCACAGTTCATTCGTTATGGCGCGGGATTTAGCATTTCTTATCTCGGAAAATAACTTCCCCGCGCCATGGTTTCCGGGGGCTATGCAGCCCCCATACCCCCGCTTATGGGTTTTTAGAGGTGCTCTTCCATACATAACTTTAACATGATTTTCGGGGAATTTCAACAAAAAAACAGTTCCTTTTTCAAGAAACTGTCTTTAATCACATTTTTGCTGTGTAATATAGCTTAAGACTTTAGGGAACCTCTAAAAGCATCAATTTTTCTCTGTCCCGAGGAGATTCAGAGAATTTATTCTCTGAATCTCCTCGGGAGGTTTCCGGGGGCTGCCGCCCCCATACCCCCGCCCATTAGTTTTTAGAGGTGCCCTTTATTTTATTCGAGCCTGAAGTTATAGATCCCGTCAACGATCGGGTAGACCCGGCCGCAGTCGGGGCAGGCGACCGCCTCTTTTGTTTCGGTCATGCGGACGCTCCCGCAGGCCGGACATTTGAAAATCGGCGCGTTGGGATCATAGGTCCCGCCCTGCGTCTGTGTGCACTTCAGGAAAACGCTCGGGCTGAGTTTTATACCGGAGAGTGCATCCTGGAGCACGTCTTCCGTCTTCAGCATCCAGCCCAGGTTTTTCGGATCATTCTTCAGCTTTCCGATACGCAGGTTGGAGACAGAAAGCGCTCTGTCGATCACAAAGCCGTGTGCTTCCAGCGTCTCTTTGATGGTCTCCGGATGGTTGTCATAATTCAGCTTGACAAATTCGACCTGCTCTTTGGTGAAGGGGTTCCACTTCTGTCTGCCGGTCAGCCAGCGCAGGATCGCCTTGATGTTGCGTTTGTTGGCAAATTCCAGAATGAAGGCAGCGTCTTTTTCCATCACCCGCTGGATCTCAGCCATAGCCGGATCGATCTCCGAAAGGTGGTGGATCACACGGATCATGGTCGCTCCGTCAAAAACGTTATCGTTGTAGGGCAGGTGATAGACATCAGCGGCGGCAAACACCAGCCGGTCCGATTCGCCCAGGCGCTGTTTCGCCTGCTGCATCTGGGTCAGGGCGTAGTCAAACAGGTAGATTTTCTCATAACCGTCATAGCGCGGTGTGTTGCGTCCGGCGCCGGCGCCGATCTCCAGCATGCGTTTACCGGATTTCGGCAGCAGTTTTTTAAATGCAATATCTTCGGACCTGTCTTCATAAGCACGGTTGGCATCATCCCAAAAGGCTTTCTGATAATCCGACCCGTCATAAACACAAAAATCAGGGGTTTTGTTTTCTGCCATGCTGCGGCCTCCGATTTGATTTAAAAAAATGCGCCCGGACAGGTTTGCCGGCGGCGCCCGGAAGATCTGCCTTATTGCTGCTTCCTCTCGGACCTGACAAGGTTCGACAGTCCCCGCCGCGCCGGTCCCGCCCGAACGCAATATAAAGGATACCCCAATTTTGAAAGATCGTCAAGAGACAAATTCGTAAATAGTAAGTAGTAAGTAGCAAGTAGTAAGTAGTAGGTAGTAAGTAGTAAGTAGTAAGTAGTAAGTTTCAAATGTTAGAAAGTGATTACTCCTTACTCTTTACTCTTTACTATTTATTCCCTATTCCGTGTATTCTTTGTCGGGGGTATAGGGTGAGAGGAGCCCGCTCAGCAGGTCTTCGTAGGCGCGCTGCAGCAGCAGAGCTTTTCCGGAGGAAAAGTCCTCTGTGAGGGCGCCGGGGATAACGGAAAGGATCAGTGGCATCGTTCCTTCTGTTTCACCGTTCAGCGTTCGGGAAATGATCTGGTTCAGCGTCGCACCCCAGTCGAAATTGATGGTCGCCAACCAGTTGCCTTCCAGCCCTGCCGGAGGAGCGGATACGCCGATCATCTGTACATTCAGTGAGATCAGCTTTTGCAGCAGCTCCTGTGATATTGCTTCATCGGAAAGGAACGCGGTATAGATAAAATTCCGCTGGGCCTCATCAAACTGAGCGGACCAGCTTTCCGGAGAGGATTCACCTGGCAAGGAGATCACGATCGGGAAATTTACATAAGGAGCCAGAGCCGGGCGGCAATTCCCGCAGAAATAATGAGCGCCGTTGGCAAAATAATCCGCCGCATTTGATCCCCACAGCGGGGAATCTGTCGGCAGCAACCCGGCACAGCGCCAGTCATAGGCATTGCCGGCTGTGGCCAGGCCGGCAAGGAAGGGCAGAAATGCCGGATCATATTGGATCGTCCAGACTCCGGGAGAGGAGGTAGTCTTTGGATCAGAAACGACGATCAAATGTGCTTGCGGGAAGCGTTCTTTTATCGAAGTCAGCGCGGTGGGTTCTTTGGCAAAGATGACGAAATCAGCGTCCGGCTCCACTGCATCCTCATTGGCTGCCGTCCGGCAATCATAAACCTCCGCACATAAAGGTTCCAATGCCTTTGTCAGGTTTTCTGTAATTCCCGGTACTTCTTCGGACGGCACAAAAGCGATCTTCTCCCGCTGCGGAAGCGGCGTCGGTGTCTCGGTCGGTTCCGGGGTATCCTCCATGATCTCCTGCGGTGTTTCCGTGGGCGTCACCGCTGCTTTTTGCGGCATGTTGCAGCCGGCAAGGATCAACAGAGCCATACAGAAGCAGAGAAGAAAAAACACGCTTTTGTTCATTCGACAGTCTCTTCGGTCTTTTCGCTTTCCGGTTCATTGGACCCGAAGACGATCTCGTCAATATTCATGTAGTTGCGGCGGAAATAATGATGCAGCCCATAAGCAAGGCGTTCCACCATAAAACCCATCTCATCCTTTTTGATTTTGAAGAAGGAATCGATTTCCAGCTGCGGGATCAGAGAATCGATCCGCTCATCGGTTTCATTGACGGCAGCGTAGTCTGACAGGCAATCCTGGGTTTTCTGAAGAAAATTTCGCATAGTATTAATATCGGTTTTTTCAATCAGTCCGCTGCGTCCGCCTACGATCAGACATCCTTCGTTGTAACGCTGCTCCAACTCATCCAGTGTCAGCAGCCAGGGACCGATCTCTGCCGTATGAAGAAACGGCACCTGACCGGCCACGACCGTGTCCCCGACAAAAATCACGTTGCGGGCAGGAACCTCCACCCATGAGGAACCGGCGGAAGGACCGCGATGAAACTGCAAATCAATGTGCAGTTCGCTTTGATGCAGGTCCATGCGCTGGGAAAAAACGATTTCCGGGTAAATCCAGCGGAAACCGTTCTGGATACGGATCCGTTCCCAGTCACAGCCGGAATTTTGACTGATGGGTTTGAAGGTTATCGGACGGTTTTGATAGATCCAATGGGTCCGTTCCTGTGCAATGATGGTGCATTCCAGGTAGCGCGAGCCGATCGTCCTGTCATGGTTGGCATCCATCAGAATGACCTGTTGAGGTATTTTTTTTCTGCCGGTGACGGCGTTGCGCCAAAGGCGGGCGTGTTCGGGAAGAAGCGGTGCATCGATGTAAATGATCCGGTCCGGTTGGATGATAGCGCCCAGCGTAACACCGGTGTATCCTGTCTCAATGATGATGTTTTCAGCAATTTGTTTCATTCAGGCATTTCCTGTCAGTTATTTCATTTCAGTACCGCTCTATTCTATCAAAATAACGCTGATCAGGGAAAAACACCTGACACTATTTCCGGCTGATGATTTTTTCCGCAAGAATGGAATCCATGCAGTGCAGGTGCGGTACGGAACCGCTGTTGTCCTCAAAAATCGTTTCTTCAAGATAATGGATCTTCCAATCTGCATACCAGGTGAACAATTCTCCGGTTTTCCACAGGGTTTCCTCTTTATCCCAATCCGGAGCAGGATCAAGAAAAGATTTTTCTACAAATACATTGAAGTAATTGATCCCGTTCGGATTGGTGATTTTGCGGATTTTTTCAAAAAACGGCCCGATCTTGTCAGCATGCAGGTATTGCAGCGTTCCACTCGAATAGATGATCTCAAAGCGCTCATTAGTCTCAAAGGTGTTGATGTCGTCAATATAAGCGTTGACCCGCACACCGGCCTCTTTCGCCAGGCGCTGCGTTTTGGCGATGCCTGATTCTGTCAGGTCAAATGCTGTCACAGTATAGCCCATTTTGGCCATGTAAACGGCGTCTTTCCCTTCGCCGCAGCCGATATCAAGGACTTTCATCCCTCTCCGTGGGGGCATGAATTTTATGATCCTTTTCAAAAAATCCCCCGGTTCGGTGCCCCAGTAAAAATCCTCTGCTTCATAGAGTTTTTCATATTGTGTTCTGTTTTCAGCCATCATATCTCCTTTGCTGCCAATGAAAGCGATCCGTTATCAGCCCAAAAACTTCAGCGCAGCGCTGTTGGGCGCCTTCTGCGGGTCAGCGTTGATCATCCGCCCCGATAATGACAAATGGATTGCCCGCGATCGAGGCTCCCGCAGGAACATCTCTGTTTACATATGTGTTTGCGGCGATGCGGACATCATCACCGACCGTGATCCTGCCGACGATCACCGCATTATCTCCTGCCTTTACACGGTTCCCGATCGTCGGGCTTCCTTCATATTTTCCGCGGTTCTGTTTACCGACTGTCACGTTTTTTCCGAAGGTCACATCTTCCCCGATCACCGCGTTTGAATTGACCGTGATCAGGAACGGATCTGAGAGGCAGAACCCTTTTCCGATCTTCGCTCCGTGAGAAATCTCCATCCGGTGCCGGTCACTGACCATCCGGAAGCACAGATGATAAAAGCTCTTCATCAGGCGGCTTCGGCTGGTTTGGGTCTTTCGCAGAAAAAAATGAAACCAGCGGTTCCAGCCAGGGACCTCGCTGCCGTAACGGGCTAAATCTGCTTCATATATATCCCGGTAAGTACTCATGATCCTGCGGTGCAGCTTTCTCTATAAAATATGCTTTACTAATTTTACCCGATTTTTCTGGATAAATCTTTTCCTCAGATCTATTGAAAAGAAGAAAGATATCAGTTCAGAACCGGATACGCATTACGGGATACAGCCCTGCTGTGCCGGCTTCGCGGCAGCAACAGAGCAGTCTCCGTGTGCTCCGTACTGAATATATACGAAGAAAAATAGGAAAATGTGTTTACCGTTTTCCGAGAACATCCATAATGCTTTCCAGACGGTTCATGAATTGTTCCGGCGGGAGCACCGGCGTGTTCTTCAGCCAGCGCAGGATCGCTGCCTGAAAGGCATCGGTGAAAAAATCCACAAAGAACTGGGGATCTTCCATTGTCCGGAACTGATCCCGCATGATTTCCGGCAGGATAATGCCGATGGACTCCGCAAAAAAATCCCGGAAGGAGTTCTGTCCTTCTACCTGCAGCGCATTGGCATAAAAATCCCGCTCCGAATAAAAATATTTACAGATATCCGTCAGCAGTCCCCAGCCGGAGCTGTAATTTTGCACGCGCAGCATTTCCAGAAATTCGGTTTGGAAGATCCAGTTCACCAGGTCATATTTGTCTTTGAAGTGGTAATAGAAGGTCTTGCGGTTCATCCCGCAGCGTTCGCAGATATCTCCGATACTGATCCTGGCGAAGGGTTTTTCGCTCATCAGCGCTTTCATCGCCTTTGCCATAACTGTTTTCGTGATCGCCGCGTATGCCATGATTTAAGTATACAACAAATTTGATAGGGAATAGGGAGTAAAGAGTAAGGAGTAGGGAGTAAGGAATAGGGAATAAGGGTATAATAAAAAAACCTCTAAATACTTATAAGCGGGGGTATGGGGGCTGCATAGCCCCCGAAGACCATGGCGCGGGGAGGTTATATGCCGGAAAAAATCATTCTGAATCCCGCGCCATAATGAATGAACTGTGAATGAGGATAAAATATATGAGGTTTTAGAGGTTCGCTTAAAATTATTTGGTTTAGATTGAGGAAAATTATGGCTGAAGAAAAACTCACCTCCCAAAAGGAAAACTTCTCCGAATGGTATAACCAGGTCGTGCTCCGTGCAGACCTTGCAGATTACTCCCCTGTCCGCGGTTGTATGGTGATCAAACCCTACGGCTGGGCCTTGTGGGAAAACATCAAAGCTGACCTTGACCGCCGCTTCAAGGAAACAGGTGTTGTCAATGCCGCATTTCCGATGCTGATCCCGATGTCCTTTTTCGAAAAGGAAAAGGATCATGTGGAAGGGTTTTCACCGGAATTAGCCGTTGTCACTCATGGCGGCGGACAGAAGCTGGAAGAACCGCTGGCGGTTCGGCCGACATCCGAGACTATTATCGGCTATATGTACTCCAAATGGATCAAATCCTGGCGTGATCTGCCGGTGCTGATCAATCAGTGGGGCAACGTGATGCGCTGGGAAATGCGCACCCGTCCTTTCCTGCGCACGGCAGAATTCTACTGGCAGGAAGGACACACTGCCCATGCCACTTATGAAGAAGCCGAAGAAGAAACCATCCGCATGCTGAATGTTTATTCTGACTTTGCAAGAGAATCCGCCTCTGTTCCGGTCTTGCGCGGCATCAAATCAGAGTCTGAAAAATTCCCGGGCGCCCTGGCTACTTATTCCATTGAAGCTATGATGGGCGATACCAAAGCGCTGCAGGCCGGTACTTCTCATAACCTCGGTCAGAATTTTGCCAAAGCCTTCGATATCAAATACCTTTCTAAAGATAATACACTGGAATACTGCTGGACGACATCCTGGGGCCTTTCCACCCGCTTCATCGGCGCCATCATCATGACCCACGGGGATGACAACGGGCTGGTTCTGCCGCCGAAACTCGCTCCCTATCAGATCGTGATCGTCCCGATTTTCAAGAATGATGCCGAAAAGTCAGTGGTGATGGAATGTGTTGACAAGGTCATGGCACAGCTGAAGGAATTCCGCGTGAAACTGGATGACCGTACCGAACTGACTCCGGGCTTCAAGTATCATGAATGGGAACTGCGCGGTGTGCCGCTCCGTCTGGAGATCGGGCCGAAGGACGTGGAGAAGAATTCCGTGATGGCTGCCCGCCGCGATATTCCGGGAAAACCCGGAAAGACCTTCCTCTCCCAGGATAATCTGGCGGACCAGGTTCGCGACCTGCTGGAAACCATCCAGAATGGGATTCTCACCAAGGCTGAAAAATTCCGCGATGACAACATCCATGAAGCAAAGACCTATGATGATCTGAAGGGTATTGTTGAAAACGGCTGGGCAGAAGCCTGGTGGTGCGGCGATCCGGAATGTGAAGCAAAAGTCAAAGCCGATACCAAAGCAACGACCCGCTGCATGAATTTCGAACATCAGCACGGACACGGCAAATGCGTCGTCTGTGGGAAAGACGCCGAAAAGAAGATCTACTTCTCGAAAGCGTATTAGACGTTAGACCTTAGACTTTAGACTTTAGATTTTAGACTTTGGATGTTGTTTGTTCGTTGACAGAGTAATGAAATGGAAGGTGCGCTGCACCTTCCAAATTTCTTATTTCTCATTTCTTATTTCTTATTTACAAAGTTGCCTGCCGTAAACCTGCTCCAATTACGCGTTGAACTGAATGATCTGCTGTGGAATTTCACGGATCCACCGGCATTTCGGAATACTTTGCTGGATCTGCTGGAAAAGTTTGCCTACACCGCGTACCGATCCGAATCGAAAGCGCGTGCCGTCTCCACCCGCCCGCAGCTGCAGGTTTCACTGATCCTGCTGCGGGAAATGGACCTGGTGTTGATCCCGGCGATTCGGGAACAGCCTCAGGCTGCACTGGCGATCTGTGACCTGCTGTGGAACGATGAGAACATGGATGTCTGTTTGATCGCTTCCCGTATGCTGGGTGAGATTCCGATTGAACACGCGGATCTGGTACTGGACCGGGCAGGAGAATGGGCCCTGGCCGGCGTCCGCCACATGACAGCCCGAACGCTGCTGAAAAATGCCTCAGCGCTCATCATGCGGCACGATCCGGAGATCCTGCTGCGCAAGGTTCGGCGCTGGTATGTGGATCCCCGTGAGGAGCAGAACTATCTGTGCCTGGAGGGCATGGCGATCCTGGTGGAAGACCGCTCATTCGAAAATCTTCCGGCTATTTTCACCCTTCTGGAAGCCCTGATGGGGGAAGCCACCATGGAAACCCAAAACGCGCTGACGGAGCTGTTCCTGGTCCTTTATGAACGAACACCGAATGAAACGGTCTATGTCATCCGCCAATGTCTGAATGACAATCCGAATGTCACTGCCCAGCGTGTGATCCGCCGTGTGATCCCGACCTTCGACCCGAAGGTCCAAAAGTCCCTGCAGGATGCACTGCGTGAGGCTGCCCGAAATGTAAAACGGAAAAAATAAAAAATAACGAATTTTTTGAATTTGCTTGACAGAATCATAGAAGGCTGTATAATAGTCAATGTTGATGAACAAGAGAGCTTGAGATCAACAAAAAGAGCGAGTGCGGGTATAGTTCAGTTGGTAGAACACCTCCTTGCCAAGGAGAAGGTCGCGAGTTCGAGTCTCGCTGCCCGCTCTTTTTTTTATAAGGCAAATTACCTCCTGTATGGCGACGTGGCCAAGTGGCAAGGCGCGGGTCTGCAA
>JAFRIR010000026.1 GCA_017432685.1 Flexilinea sp.
ATCCTTTGATCATGTGAGCTTTCGGTATGACTCTGCGGATTTCCGCCGTCCTTCAAGGTTGGTCGTCAAGGATATGAGCTTCACGATTCCGGCAGGTTCCGTCACAGCACTGGTCGGAAAGAGCGGATGCGGCAAGACTACGGTTTTCCGTCTGATTTCGAAGCTGCTGGAAGCGACGGAGGGAACAGTACGGTTGGACGGCGTCGATATCCGGACGCTGGACAAGGATTCGATCCGGGAGAATCTGACGGTGGTCAGTCAGAATCCTTATCTGTTTCATATGACGATTCGAGAGAACCTGCGCCTCGTGAAACGGGATGTAACGGAAGAAGAAATGAAAGAAGTCTGCCGCCTGGTTGTTATGGACGAAGAGATCAGCCATATGCCGGAAGGATATGATACCCTGATTGGGGAGGGTGGTGTGAATCTTTCCGGCGGCCAGCGCCAACGCCTTGCTATCGCCAGGGGCATACTGAGAGATTGCAGAATACTCCTCTTTGATGAGGCAACATCTGCTCTTGATAATATTACGCAGTCCAGGGTTCAGAAAGCTGTGGAAAATATCCGCGGCGCCAGAACCATTGTCATGATTGCCCATCGCCTCTCTACAGTCATCAACGCGGACCGTATCCTTTTTATGGAAGATGGACGAATTTTGGATCAGGGAACGCATCCGGAACTGCTCGCCCGCTGTGACGCTTACCGCGCACTGTATGAGGCGGAATCGAATCTGGACCAGGCGTTTTCAAAGCAAAACGATGAGGAGAAACCTGTATGAAGGCATGGATCAACGCGGATAACGGGAGTCATGACATGAAGCTTGCAGTGTCAGAAATTCTGGTTTCCCGTGAGTGGGATGTCCATATCGGCGAAACCGGCAGCAACGTTCATTATAAGGATTATTTTAACGTAACAGAGGACTGCGACATTTATATAACCATGTATAACGGATTCTGCGCAGGTACAGTCCGGGAGGCTTACAGTCCGGAGATTCAGGAAGAGCTGCGGAGAAAAAAGGTTCGCCTGGTCATTGTGTGGGACAGCCGGGAATGGCTTGAAGGAATGAAGCCTTATCGGTATGGGAACTTCCGCGGCTATCATGCACGCCGTGCCTGGGATGACAATTTCAGCAAGGAAGATCCTTCCATCGAAGATGTATGGGGATTTCTGCGGGAGCATGACGCGGTATATTGCGTCGGACCCGACGCGGAGTTGATCGTGGAGCAGCTTGCCGCAGGGGGATACTTTTCCTGGGAAGCTGAGGCCGCAAACCGTGCCTTTTCCCGTGATTATGATTATTACTGGCTGAAATATACGATGGAAAGGGGCGTACGGGAACAAGCTCAAACCCTTTTGACGGGTCATTCCCTCGCTCGCTTCGGAATCAATGATGCTCAGATCCCGGGTCTTGTAAATCTTGCCTTTTTATCCCAGGATTATTACTATTCCTCTCTGATCATTCACTCTGCACTGGAAAGAATTCCTTCCCTTAGAACGGTGATTCTGGGTGTATCTTACATATCTCCTTTCATGGATCTGTCCAGAAGCAAAAACCAGGGTGAAATAGCCAGAATCACACAGGTCTATGGAAAATATTTCGGAGATTATCATCATATGGATCGCGGGGAAACCCACGCACAGGCAGCCGCGGATGGTGAGCCCGAGGACAGGCCTTTCGATGAACGCCTGATGTCAGACTTATATGAAACAATGAAATCCGACTATTTCTTTGGGGAGAGAAACCGGCAGAGCCTTTCGGACTTCGACTGGTCAGGATCCATGACAGAGGAAGCGCGCTTTGAGGCCGCCCGGGCGCGTACTGATTTTCATAACCGTCTGCTGAATCACCGGGAGACGTATGAAGAAAACGGCGAAATTCTGACCAGAATCGCGGAATACTGCGGGGAGAAAAAGGTGGAGTTTCGGATCGTGGTTTTCCCATCCAACCGATACTACCGTCATTTTTTGGATCCAGGGTTGAAAGAAGCGTATGATGATCAGCTGCGGCGCTGCCTTGCGAAGGAGCCCGCGAGGCACATGGATTTGTTTGATGATGACCGTTTTGACAACATCCTGGACTATATCGACACAGATCATCTGAATGACCGGGGCGCCGTCAAAATGACCGAAATCCTGAAGCGTTGGCTGGAGGTGGAATAAATGCTTGGACTCTGGTTTAATTATGGGGACGATTCTGTCCGCGCTAAAGAGCATGACAATCTGGAGATCCTGAAACGTTTTGGCTTCACGGATGTTTATATTCTGGTCAAGGGAACGCAAATTGACGTATGGGAAAATCCGAAATTCTATGACCGGGATGCTGCGCTTTTCGGAAAAGCACGGGAACTTCAGATTCGAACCCACGGCGTATTTATCTGCTCCGAAGCGGCAGCCCGTATTCAGGTTCATCCGGAAGAAGCAGATCTGTCGCGCCGCGGCACAAGATCTGACAGTCGGATCGGCCATCTGAGCCGGGGATATCAGGAATGGCTGATTGAGTCCATAAGGAAAGCAGTGAAGACGTTTTCACTGGACGGTATCCAACTTGACTTTCTGCGATATGGATACATCGGGAATGGATGGACAGCGGAAGAAGAAACGTTTTACGCGTCCTGTGGTGTGGATGTCCCGGCAATCAAGCAGGAGATCAACTCCCTTTACACCCCGGATGATCCGGTAGCCAGTCTCGAACCGCTGTTTTCCCGTCTGAAAGCGGGAGAAAAAAATATTACGGCTTTCACAAAGGCAAGACGAAAGGTCATCAGTGTTTTTTTGAAAACCATTTCGGAATCCATTCGCCATGAATTCCCTAAGGTAGAACTGTCTGTGGCGATGATGCCCGATGGTCTTGACCCGGAGTTGTATGCCGTCAGTGAACTTCATTACGGACAGAACTATCAGGATTTTCTGCCACTGGCGGATCATCTGTTCCCCATGGCATATCGTGCTGTTTATGGCAAAGGCGCGGACTGGGTAGGGACAATCGGACGAAACGCGGCCGCCTTGGTTCCGGGGGCGGTGATGGGGCTGGAGTGCACGGAACCAAGCACAGCCATCGATATCTGTGATGACCTGAGGGCTCTCTCCGGACTCCGGCTGGATGGGATCTGCCTCTTTCGATACGGCAGACTGGTCTTTGCTGTAAGAGACAGGGATGACACGATCCTGTACAATTCCTACGCGGGAACGGTGAAACGCCTGATCCTGACCAAGGGTACCACGGAGTCGGAAATGGAGTGCTCGCTGGATGAAGCATCCATCATGCGCGTACCGGGACATTGGGACCTGATCCGTGCCTTCGGCTGTTTCCGATCAGCAAAGGAGAAAGTGTATGAAGGGGAACTTTGCGTGGCAGGAAACTGGCTGACGGAAAGTTATTCTACGGATCGCACTTTCAAGCAGGAATTCAGATAAAATGATGAGGAAAAAGACGACGAAAACAAGAAAATGGAACAGCAGTGATACAGGTCTTACGATCCTGACGCTGCCAACGGTGATATGGTATGTGCTTTTCTGCTATCTGCCCCTGTTCGGTATTATTATCGCGTTTAAAAAATATCGCCTGATCCCGGGAAAAGGTTTCATTTACAGCCTGTTTTCAGGGAGCAAATGGGTTGGTCTGGAAAATTTCAAGTTTCTGTTTCTGAATCCGCAGATGCCGAGGGTCGTCCGCAACACGCTGCTGTATAATATTGTATTTCTCATTATCGACACCATACTGCCGGTGTTACTTGCGATCCTGCTTTCGTACCTCTTTTCAAAGCAGCTTCGGGGATTCACGCAGACAGCATCCATGCTGCCGCATTTTCTTTCCTGGGTTG
>JAFRIR010000027.1 GCA_017432685.1 Flexilinea sp.
CACATCAAAAGGGGCAAAATCACGGTTTACCTCATCTTTTGAATTCGATGATGAAATTTCGACCCGTTCGGTGCGTACCCGTCTGCGGTCAGGACCGCGTTGTTTGGCTTCCTGTTCCTGTTTTTGCTTTTTGGCAGCCATCAGACGTTTTTCGAAATCGCTCGGGCCATCGGAACGGTCAAACACAACCGGACGCCGCTCACTCTTTGCAGGATAAGAGGATGAACTGACAGGAGAGGATGAGGGCATAGAAACAGGAGAAGCTCCCGTGTTCTGAGCCACCGGAGCGGCGCCACCGGCAGTCGGCAGCGGCATGGAAGCCGGGGAGCGCTGAACCGTTGAGGCAGTGGAAGAGGATGATGGCTTCAGATGAAGCAGCTTCATCCCGTCGCTGTATTTCGATTCTGCTTTTTTCGAGAATGAAGAAACCGCAGCGTTCCTCATCACGGTCATCGACGGACGTCTCACAGAAAACGAGGCCTTTGTCTGGCGAAAAACCGTTTGGGGCTGAAGGGAAGATGAATTTAAAAGCAAACCACTGCCGGAGCCGGAAGATTTTCCCGGGTTCAGCATGGCGGCAATTCCTGCCCGACGTGCTTTCAAAGAATCAATGATCCCACTCATATTTCGAAATTTCTTTTATCCCCAGCTTGAGGTTTCATGCGATACATCCATTTTACCGTATGCAACAGTCAGATTTTCAACAAGGAGCTGATCATCACTGATCGTATATTTCAAAACTTCTCTTTGTGTGACCAGACCGGTCACATCAATATCCATCGTCCCCAATGCCCAACTGATCGGAAAAGCATCCCGCAGCGTGTAAACCACGTGATCTGTTTCTGTCCCAACTTTGATTTCTAAATTTGCTTTTTGTACTCCGCCGTGGTCACTGCCGTTGATCAACCATGACATGAAAACATCATTGTCACAATAAAAATGAGTAAACATCACGGGAGAGTAATTCATTGAACCCGGCAATTTTACAACATAATTTCCATTTCCACCGGAACGCCGTGAGTCAACATTTCTTGTGACCTCAAGCAGAATAATACTTTCACAATACTTCAGCGGAATGGAACTGTTCCCACTGTTGAAGAAAACCCGGAATGAATTGTTCGCATACGGGTTCTCTTTTTTACTTAATCCCGAAGCATTGACTTTTTTATGATAAGCCTGAAGGTCTGTAGCAATCGTGGAACCCGGAAGAGCAGTCATATCGCCTGAGGTCGGGATCAGAATCGTATTATTGAGAATATTTGCAGCGTTAGCCATATGACCTCAATTAAATAACCAAAGGTTCATCAATCGTTTGGTAAGCTAATCCTGAATAGCTGAGTGTAATCGTTTCGACTAAGGGTTCATTTTCTTTGACATTCAGCGGTCCCATCCACCAGGCTGTTGGGAAAGCATCCTGTATGGTAAAAACGATGTGTTTTTTGGTCGGCAATTGGAAATGCAGTTCCATATCAACTCTCGAAGCGCCGCCATATGTTACGCCATTCGTCAGCCAATCCAGAAAAAAATTGTCATTTGAAAAAACATGAATCAATTTGAGATCTTTGTAATTGATCGGTCCCGGTAAATTGATGACATAATCATAATTTGAACTGGGCCTTGCCTCATTTTCACGGTCCATGCCAAACCCGGTGACACTCTGAAGCATGATCAACCGTTCCGACTGGTTATCAGCAAGTTTCAGAAAGAGTCCGTATTTGAAATTTTTGTCTTCAATTTTCAGTTTATTGACACGTGAAATCTTATCGGCGGATTTTTCGTCCGGCAGCGGGTTTGCCTGCGGCAATCCATCAGTGGAAGGGATCAATATATTCGTGGTCAATATATCTTTTATACTTGGCATGTTTTTACCTATCTGTAACAAGACACGAACTCAAACTCATCTTCGTATCTTAATTTAAAGCCTTCCGGCACGGTCTCTTTCCCGACGCATTGATTCATGTAACTTGCGGGTTACCAGAAGCGCAAGGTCTTCCAATTCCTGCTCGGATAATTTTTCCACATTGACCCGCAATTCATCCGATTTTGCATTTTTTTCTGCTTCAGCCATAATCTTTCTCATCAGCGCCGGGCAGCTGCCGGTTTTCCTTCAGGAAACAGCCCGCAGCGATCAGGCGCTCATTCTCTGATTAATGTCCGCGATCTCCTTCACCCATTCCAACCGTGAACGATGATCCATGGAAAGGATCTCATCCGGCTGCCAGTGGAAGAAATAAGCAATATAGGCTACCTCTTTACGGAGTTGATCCGCGGGGTAGCCGATCACTCCCCCCCCGGCGCGGCCAGATCCACTTCAAAAGGTTCCCCACAGTGAGGGCAGGCATATTTTCGTTTTGTCGTTCCGCTTTCGTTGATCGTTCGGTAAAATTCCTGTAAATAAGTCAGATCCGCGGCAAAAAGGTTTTCAATTGTGCTCGCGGTAATGTTCGTTTCCGGACCTAATTGTGTGATCACACGGCTCAGCAGCAGGATCACCACATAGGCATCATTGTTTCGCGCCCGCATATCGCTCAGCACCTGGATCTCATCCAGCGCTGTTGCCAGGCGCATCGTTCCGTTTTTATACAACTGCCCGTCAGAGCCGATATACCCCATCGGCAGTGTAAACTCAAATTCCGTTTGAAAAGCCATTTTCCTCCAGTGGTTAGTGGTTAGTGATTAGTGATTAGTGGCCGGTTATTAGAATCTCATACCAACATCTCTGATCACTGACAACTAACAACTAACAACTAATTATCCCATCACTTCATGCAATTCATCATTTCCGTCATTGATCGTCATGCTCTCAAATTGCAGCGTCATGTCAATTTTCATAGGAGACGGAGAGTCATCAACACCAAAACCGCTGAGCTGCCAGGACGACGGAAAACAGTTGAGCAGATTCCACCGCAGCCATATTTTTGCTTTATCTGCCCCGTACGGGTCTGCTCCGTATTTGAGCAAACTGATCGTAATGTTCCGCAATTGCGCGGATTTCCCGGACTGAACGCTGGAAAACCACTTCAGCCAGGGTCGGGCGCCTTCACCGAGCATGATCGAAATGTTCATCGGTTCGGTATAGGTGTCACCATATACATAGTGTTTGACCGGGCCGCCTTTCACCGGATTTTCATAATAAGAAGACGTTCCGCGTTTGATGGCTTGCGAACTGATAGATATAACGCTGCACAGCCCGCTGTTATCCCTCGAAGAATCTGAAAATTCTATCGTATATTGAAAATTAAGCCATGGATCACTCATTTGTCTGTTCCCCGTTCACGGTTGTCAGTTGCCGATCAATCTGTCAATAACCAAGTTCAAGCCTTAATTCATGGCCGTCTGTTGTCAAACGGCCATGATCATTTTAACCAGACGCAAAGCGCCTTTCAATTTGCAGCTGATCACTGACCACAAGCCACTGATCACTTTTAAAACCTACTTCTTGCGGACCATTCCTTCATGGACGATGGTGATTTCTTCCACCATGTAGTCCGTAGAATCGGAAGCCATTTCAGGACCGCTGATCTGGCTCGGCCAGGCGTTGGTCAGGTCCCACTGAGCGACCGGTTCCATGCTCTGGCTGTAAGCAATGATGGACGCATTGGTGCGGGCATCATCGATCTTGCCGTCAACGACCATCTGCCGCCAATCCCAGACATCCTTCAAATCGGTCACACCGCGGCGCAGGGTGATCGGGTTCCAGGTCAAACGACCGGGGATCTGTTTGATGATCGGTTCGCCTTTTTCGCTGACGATCTTCTGGGTGATGACTTCGGTTTCGGAACCGATACCGCTGACACTGGTGAAATAACCACTCAGTTTGCCGGATACTTCGAGTCCGTACTTAAACCCAACTACTGGATCTTTAACATCTGCCATTAGATTACCTTCCTTTTATTTCAGTACCGGGAGAGCGGTCAAGATGACTGAGGAAACAGTCTGGAGGACTCAATTTCTCACCACAAAAACCGCTGCTCCAGGTACTCTTTAACTCTTAATTCTTACTTCTTAATTCTTAATTTCTAAGAATTATTCCGCGTTCGGGCCGGCCCACTGGCTGATGCGGAAGATCACGAATTCAGCAGGTTTGACAGGGCACATACCGATTTCGATAATCAGGCGGCCAAGGTCGCGGCTTTCCGGCGGGTTCAGTTCGTCATCGACCTTCACATAGAAGGCTTCAGCCGGAGTGTTGCCGAAGAGAGCGCCGTCACGCCAGACACCACGCAGGAAAGCGGTGATGTCGCGGTCGACACGGGACCACAGAGCGCGGTCGTTCGGTTCGAAGACGACCCACTGGGTGCCGTTTTCGATGGACTTTTCAACATAGTTGTAAAGTCTGCGGACGTTGATGTAGCGCCATGCCGGATCAGAGGACAGGGTGCGGGCACCCCAGACGCGGATACCGCGGCCCGGGAACGCACGGATGCAGTTGACACCGTTCGGGTTAAGGGTATCCTGTTCGCCCTTGGTGGTCTGGTAATCCAAACCAACTGCGAGGGAAACAACTTCATTGGCCGGGGCTTTGTGGACACCGCGGGTCGTATCGTTGCGGGCCCAGACACCGGCAATGTGACCGCTCGGCGGGATGGAGATGATCTTGTCAGTGGCAGGATCGGAGACCTTGATCCACGGATAGTACATCGCGGCATAGCTGGAATCGAAACCGGTGGTTTCCATGCGCCATACTTTGACTTCCTGCGGGGTCATGTTCGGCGGGGTGTCAAGAATCGCGACACGGTCACCGCAGCGTTCGCAGTGAGCGATCATCTGGGTCTGGACAGCCTTGACCATATCCAGGTCGAGCTTTTCGCCCGGCATGGTGGTCATCAGGTCCGGAACAACGACCATGGTCACATCGTCGAGAACTTCAAGACCGTCAACGCCGGTGCGGGCGGCAACGTCACCGTTGAATTCAGCAGCCTTCGGGGCAGCAAGCAGGTTCTGATCCATGACCAGCATCTGTTCCTGTTCGCGCGGGGCAGCAGCGGTGATGGAAGTTTCCATCGCTTCAACATCCACGAATTTCGGGGCTTTGTTGTTCGGCCAGGCAACAGCGACCTTGGCGCCGACGGATTCGAGCTTGGCGCCTTCGAAGGATTCGAGGACGGTCCAACCACCGTTGGGGGCCTTTTTCTCAACGAAGAAGTTGAAGGTCACATCGCCGGAAGCAGTTGTCGGAGCCGGAGCTTCAGCAGCCTTGTTATCGCCGCCTTTGTCGTCTTTCTTTGCTTCAGCCTTGACAGGGGTGGAAGCCGGGGCAGCAAGACCCTTGACACCGGCAACACGCAGACGGAGCTGCATGGCATCGAAGCCGGCCTGTTTTGCTTCAGCGCGCAGCGCCGGTTTGCCGGCGGCGTTCAGCAGCGTGGCAGCAGCCTTCGGGAAAGTGCGGACGGAGCAGACATAGCAGCGGGTGCCGCCATTGGAGAAGTAACCGTAAACAGCGTGCGGCAGCTTCAGGCCCGGCACAAATCCGCCGAATTTGTCGACAAACTGTGTCCAGTTGGTAACGAGCTGCGGTTTGTTGAGCAGATCCTCAACATACGGACCGTCACCATTGTCACGAACGATTTCAGCCTTTTCGGTGAAACCAACGAAAGCAGCCATGGCTGTTCCGACACCCTCGATCGGTTTCGGCCCACGATCTACTTCTTCAACATATACACCCGGTGATAAATATTCTGGCATTTTTCCTCCTGAAAAATATAACCTTTTTTTCAATGATTCCATGAATAACGGGGACTGTTCCTTTTATGGGACTGTCCCGACATAGCCGCAGCAGCTCCCGGGACAGTCCCATAAAAGGACAGTCCCCAAAGTCCCCGTTGACTCACAAAATCATAACACTACCGTTTTCTCCTTCGCGGGGATTTCAATGGGCTGACGCTTCAGGATTTTCCCGCGATACAACACGTTCAGGTGATATTTGCCGGCAGGCAGCGTCGGCAGCTTCACTCTGAAATTGTCATCAACGCTCATCACATCGTTCCTTTCTTCAAGGACGACACTCAGCGTCGATGGTTCATACTTGTCCGTTTTGATGACGAAACCTTCATCAAAATGCTCCACTGGTTTTTGCACGGCAGCCCGGCCGCCTCCCGGGTCCGTCTGGCCGACATTACGGGTGACAGTGCTGACCTGCGGGAACACCAGCGGTTCATAAGGATCGACCGTGATCGTCACCGTGACGATGAAACCGGCATGGATGTCGTTGCCGATCACGCCCCAGATCTCCGTGGCTTTTTCCGTCGGGCCGTGCTCCGGCTGGTAAACAGCCGCATCCAGAATGGTGTCAAACTGCTGCTTTTTCATCTGCTCACTGGCATATTTTTCCGGAATCACCGGATTGCGCAGCAGGGTGTACAGCGCATCCGAAAGCAGCAGATGCTCATCTTCCGGGTCCTTGGTCCAGGCTGTCAGCAGATAGCGCAAATCGATACGCACCGGATTCCGGCGGATCTCGACCCTGCCGTCCGGCAGCGGTGTCTGGCGAGCCTGTTCGGCGCCGCGAAGGCGCAGATTTTCCCGAATGTCGAACAGGAATAGATCGATCGTCGGCCGGTTCAGGCGGCTTGCCCAGTCCCGGGAAGGAAGATCATATTTGATATCCACGTTCTGACGGGAAACCGTCAAAGAATCAAGGATCAAATTCCGCAGAGCCTCATCCACATCCGATATCATTGATCAATCTCCGTTCGTTTCCAAAACATTTCTTATGCCTGCTGCTGTTGTACCTGCGGGCCATTGTTCTGTGCCGCACTCTGAGCTTTATTCCGAAGCAGCATCATAACCGATGATTTAATATCCTCAACAGATTCATTCTCCTTGAGTGATTCCTGGATCATCGTCATATGATTTGCAGCAATTTCCCGTTTAAACAGCAGTTTTGTATATTTTGTGGAAAGCAAAGGATCAGCTTGAACCTGAGTCCACATATCTTCAATCAAGGTCTTTTGTTTATCTTTGATTTCTTCAGCCTTCCGAGCCTGAACATCTTCTGATTGGTCTATATCTGAACTTTGTTTATTCTTTGAAGCGAACCAGTTGTTGATCGAGTTCCGACCCTTTGCCTGCGCGGCAGCCTTCTTTTCGGGATCGCTTTCAAAAGATCCAAGCACTTTCCCGCCGATAGCTGAGAAAATCGATGAAAAGATTGTTTTCACTTTTCCGCTGCGGTAACGATTGACATCATCATTGGTGATCGTTGCATCAACCTTCTGGAGCTCAGTCAGCTGCTTATTTAAAGAATCCTGAAGCTTTGGTTTCAAACCATTTGGAGCATCATTCAGCTCCCGGTTTTTCGTGTCTATCTCGGTCTGTATCGCCCCGCGTTGTCCAGGCTCCGCTTTTTCCAACCTTTTTTGAAGACTCTTTATTTCTTTTTCCTTTGTCGGTATTCCCGCTTCACAATCTTTGATATCCTGCTCGATCTGATCATATTGATTTTTGCGGTCTTGCGGCATTTTTTGGATAGCAGCCTTGACTTTTCCGTCACCCGCCATAAAATCGCCCATGGCATCACCGAGCCCAATCGCATTCAAAGCTTTTCCGGCGATTGCACTGCCCAAATCACTCCAGAAACCGCGCTGGATCGTGTTTGACAGTGCATACAAACGCTGTACGCTGTCATCCTCTTCTTTTAGCTTCGGGTCAAACTCCCGCTGAGCGGTCGATTCGGCCTCGTGCTCCTGGGCAGTATCTGCCGCGCCCAGCTTCAGCGGACCGGAGGAAGCTTGTCCGCCCTGCTGAACCACATGGGTCAGCTCGTGGGTCATGGTCTGTGCGTCGCGTCCGCTGCTGCTTTCAGGGTTGATGCCTTTACTGAGAAATACATCCGAGCCGATGGTGAATGCCCGGGCATTGAGCGAGCGGCTGACGGTATCGGATGCGGCATCCGTGTGG
>JAFRIR010000028.1 GCA_017432685.1 Flexilinea sp.
AGACAATAGTACACGGGGTTCGACGCACACGAGGCCGGTTCGGATGTGCCAATGGTGATCCGCGTCCACAGTTTCGCTGCTGATCTCTCACCGCCCCGCGTCTCAACCGCTGCTGAGGCACATCCGGCCCGGTCTCCGTGTGCTTTTGCGGATGCGGTGGGACAATGGCACGCAAGTAGATAGCACACAGGAGGCTGTCCTTCTGTGCCTCTCGTGCGTCAGGATCTCATTGCACTCGCCGGTCAGGCCTTAGCGTCTCGGACTCACAGCTCTCATGGCACAGAAGGGCAGTCTCCGTGTGCGGCACATTCCCGGGATTCGACAGGCCCCGTAAATGTTCTTTTCCCTCGCAAGTGGCCTATATCTGGGATTCGGCGCACACGAGGCCGGTTCGGATGTGCCAATGGTCATCCGCATCCACAGTGCCGCTGCTGATCTCTCACCGTCCCTCGTCTCAACCGCTGCTGAGGCACATCCGGTCCGGTCTCCGTGTGCTTTTGCGGAAGCGGTAGGACAATGGCACCTGATACGGCTGTCCCATATTACAGGCAAGAAGATAGCACACGGAAGGCTGTCCTTCTGTGCCTCTTTTGTGTCAGGATCTTACTACACTCGCCGGTCAGGCTGCAGCGTCATGGACTCACGGCTCTCATGGCACAGAAGGGCAGTCTCCGTGTGCGCCACATTCCAGAATTGGTGGTTGACAAATGTTCTTTTTTATGGTAAAGGGGGACGGTTCCGGGGTAACCGTCCCCCTGCCGTCGTCCCCATGCCGTCGTCGTCTGCTTATTTAAAACAAAAAATCCGCCTTGAGAGATCAGACGGATCATCGTTTCCGGGCTTTTGGATGCCCCCCGAAGGGGGCATCCATATTTTATTCAAATTTCGCCGGAATCAGTCCTGCTGATGATTATTTGGGGGCTGCGACACAATTGGTGTTATTGTGATCGGAGTAGACCTTACCGGTGATGTAGAAACCGTAGTCGGTGAAGTTGACAGCACCGGTCATAGCTGTATCAGCATTCAGCTGGGACGGGACATCGGTGACCTTTGCGCGGCCGATGAGGATCACATCTTCGCCGGCGGGCAGTTCGATCTTGCTGCCATCAGCATCGATGGTGCTCAGGACCCAGTTCCAGGACATCGGGGTTCCGCCGTTGACAGCGACCGCGACGTGATCAAGATTGATGACTTCGTCCTTCATACCGTCGTTCTTCAGGCGGACAGCCATGTAAGCGTACTTACCGCATTTCTGATAGATACCCCAGAGGCCGCCCTCGTAGACACCGTAGGCGCCGGAGGCTTCGATGGCATCATCTTTTTCCATGCCGTAGAAGGTCATGAAGGGCTTCAAAGGATCCATGACGGAGAGGCGGGTCACCTTCGGGCACGGGAAGTCAACAGGTTTAAAGAAATCTGTCACGAATTTATCCATACCACCGACACGGAAGTTGAACGGAATATCTGCTTCATCCCAGAAACGAAGGACTTTGCTGGGGATATTCAAAGAGATATCAAAGCGAATCAACGCATTTTCAGTCAGAGCAATACCTTCTCCATATTTGCAATAGTCAGTACGCGGAGCGCCATTGGCATTATTGTAAATGGTGTATTTGCAGGTATAGTCTTTGACATGAGAATATTCCCAGGTAGAACCATCCCACATCGGGAAAATAATTTCCGCAGGAATTACAAAACGAGAATGGAAAGCAGAGTTCTTTTTACCGCCTTCGTTGGCAATTGTCGCCTGGAAGCGGGCTTCACCGGTATTCTGGTCATATTTCGCGCGGACAGCCGGGAGTTTGGAGCTAATAGAATAAGGATTCAAACTCAGTTGGCAATAATCCTTTTTCGGATCCAATGTGAAATCTGCCGGATACGCAGCTGTTCCTTTTGCGGTCCAACTCGGCTTATCAAAGAGTGCGGAAAATGTATTGGAGAAGGTTAATGCAACTTCTATTCCCTGTCCCGGTAAATCAGTCGGTTCTGAAATCACTTCTTCTGCATAGGCATAAATTGTCATTTTTGCAACACCCTTGCTGTTGAATTTCACGGAACGGCAATTATCGCCACCGGAGGAAGTGCATTTCGCAATGGAAAGCTTTTGATTAAGTCCGCTGTCATACTTTGCGGTAACAGTGAGATCCCTGATATAAGTGGTTTTCTTCGGACCATATTCTAATCCAATAGCTTCCCAACCGGACTCATTACCATCTCTCTTAAATTCAACATCGATTTTATAGAGTCCATCACCGCATGGATCAATGGAAGCTTTTACATCAAGAGAGTAAACGTCAACCGGAGCTTTTGCTTCAAGTTCAACGTCATCTAATGTAACCGCTTTCGGTTCAGGAAGATTCGGAATAACTTCCATGTCTTCATTTGACCACAGGAAATCGGAATCGATATCCGCGAAAAGATCCGGGAAGACAATATCAAGGTCAGAGAAGACTGTCAGGACAGTTTCTTCATCCCAGGTTTCTGTGAAGTCTGCTGCGAAGACTCCCACCGACATGCTCAGGATCGCTACCAGAGCCAACAAAATACTTAAAGTTTTCGTTTTCATGCTTTGACCTCATTTCTCAACGAAATTTGATGAATTTTCTTCCACCACCCTTTTTGAGGGGGCAGGTTAACTGATATTTGTGCAATATCAGTGCCAACCAGCAATATTTTGCCCAATGAATTTCGCAGTTTTTCTTTTGAGCATTTTTCGCTGTTCTTATTAGTTGCAAGGAAAATGCCAAAGGGGAAAGGAGTTAGGAGTTAGGGGTTAGGAATTAGGGAGTAATGGTTTCGCATCGCCGTCCTGTGGCTGAACATCCCAAGCCTCATTCGGCAATGGGAACCTGCTCCGAAAGGTACAGGCTTCGCCTGGTTTAGATTCGGAGCAGGAGCTTCGCCCCGGGGAAGCACTTAGCAATTAGAAGGGGGACGGTTCCGGGATAACCGTCCCCCCCATCTGAATAAAGAAAGACCGCGCAAGCGGTCCTCCCTAATTTGAACTTTAAACTTTGAACTTTTTTACGCCTTCGGGAAATACTTTTGCAGTTCCTCATCCGTCGGAATGTAGTCTTCCATCTGACCGTTGTGGAACTTTTCGTAGGCGACCAGGTCGAAGTAACCGGTGCCGGTGAGACCGAAGAGAATGGTCTTTGCTTCACCGGTTTCCCTGCAGCGCAGCGCCTCATCAATGGCGCCCTTGATGGCATGGGAGCTTTCCGGAGCCGGCAGGATACCTTCAACTCGGGCAAACTGTTCGGCAGCTTCAAAGACTTCCGTCTGCTTGTAAGAGCGGGCTTCCATATAGCCATCATCATAGAGCTGGGACAAGATCGGGCTCATGCCATGATAACGCAGACCACCCGCATGGTTCGGGGCCGGGATGAAGTCGCAGCCCAGGGTGTACATCTTCGCCATCGGGCAGACCTTGCCGGTATCCGCGAAGTCATAGGCATAAACGCCGCGTGTGAAGCTCGGGCAGGATGCCGGTTCCACCGCGATGATGCGATAGTCCTGTTCTCCGCGCAGTTTTTCACCCATGAATGGGGCGATCAAACCGCCCAGGTTGGAACCGCCTCCGGCGCAGCCGATGATGATGTCAGGTTTCTCACCGATCTTGTCAAAGGCTGCCTTGGTTTCCAAGCCGATCACAGATTGATGCAGCAGCACCTGGTTCAGCACCGAACCGAGCACGTAGCGGTAGCCCGGGTTGGAGACAGCCACTTCCACTGCCTCAGAAATCGCACAGCCGAGGGAGCCATTGGTTCCCGGATGCTCCTCAAGGATCTTGCGGCCGATATTGGTATCCATGGAAGGAGACGGGGTGACGGAAGCGCCATAGGTGCGCATCACTTCACGGCGGAAGGGCTTTTGTTCATATGAGACTTTGACCATGAAGACCTTGCAGTCCAGATCAAAATAGGAACAGGCCATGGAAAGCGCGGTACCCCATTGTCCGGCGCCGGTTTCCGTGGTGACGCCCTTCAGTCCCTGCCTTTTGGCATAGTAGGCCTGGGCAATGGCGGAATTGAGTTTATGGGAGCCGGAGGTGTTGTTGCCTTCGAACTTGTAATAGATCTTCGCCGGCGTCTGCAGTTTCTTTTCCAAAAAGTAGGCACGGACCAGCGGAGAGGGACGGTACATCTTGTAGAAGTCGTAGATCTCCTGCGGAATCGGGAAGAATTTGCTGTCGTTGTCCAGTTCCTGGGCAACCAGTTCTTCACAGAAAACCGGCGTGAGTTCTTCGGCCTTCAGCGGTTTTTTAGTCCCGGGATTGATGAGCGGTGCGGGTTTGTTTTTCATGTCCGCACGGAGGTTGTACCAAGCGGTCGGCATCTCGTTTTCGTCGAGGTATGTTTTGTAGGGAATGTTATTGGTTGACATTTTTTACTCCTTCGTTTATAGGGTTCAGGGTTCAGGGGCCAGGGTCCAGAAATACAGAACGGAACACCCGGGCCAGTTATCTGCTGCAGCGAAGCCTGCACAGGTGACTGGAATCCGCGCTGCGTCGCCTGTTTCTGAACAGTTACCTCCTGATTTTTATAACAGGACAGAAGTCCGGGAGACAGCAATGAATATGTGATGAAACTTCTGCAGGCGCTCAGCGCCAGCTGATTGAAAAATAAGACATAACTACTCCAAAAAAAAAGCCCGGCAATCATTTGATATTGATTGCCGGGACAGATTATTCAAAACCTGCGGTGCCACCCCGCTTGGCGTCTGTGGACGCCCACTCTTGCATACCAACATATGCCGCCTTTTGTTTACGGAGAGTCCGCGCTCCGTCTTCCATACTCGGAAGGTCTGCCTTCCATTCCGGTCGCCCTCAGAAGCCCATTCAATATATACATTTCCTTCCGCGCTCTCACCACCGGCGGTTCTCTGTAAAGTCAAGCGGTATAATTTACTTACACTTCTTCAACGGTTTATGATGTTGAGCATGTTTATAAATCCCTTTTTATGTTTTGTCAATGAAATTTGGGAAAAGTGATGATTTCGGGGACGGGTCCCGCAGGGGCCTGTACCCACCGTCACAACCCTTGGATTAATGGGTACAGGCCCCTGCGGGACCCATCCCCGGTGTGCAGTTCGTGTTTGCGTTTATTTCTGTTTGCGTTTATAATGATAGACAAGTGAATTTTGCCGCACAGGCTGCGGAAAGGATTATACAGATGAAAATATTGATTGGAACAAATAACGCGCACAAAGCGCAGGAGATCCGCGACATGCTGCCGGAACATGAGATCGTACGGCCAAAGGATATCGGTTTGGACCTGGACGTGGACGAAAACGGCAAAACCTTTGAAGAGAACGCGCTCATCAAAGCCCGTGCCTTCGCCAAAGCCTCCGGCATTGTGACCCTGGCGGATGACTCCGGTCTGGAAGTGGATTGTCTGAACGGTGAACCCGGGATCTACTCCGCCCGTTATTGTCCCAAGCCCGGTGCCGATGACGCAGACCGGCGGCAATATCTGCTCCAAAACATCCGTGCATGCGGAGCGGAACGTCCCTGGCACGCCCGTTTTGTCTGCGAGATCGCAGTCGTTTTTCCGGGGGAGCACCGCACCATTCTTTCCCGCGGGACCTGTGAAGGGGAAATCATCCCGGAGGAAAGAGGTCACTCCGGTTTCGGCTATGACCCGATTTTCTACAAACCGGACAAGGGAATGACCCTTGCCGAAATGACCGAAGAAGAGAAAAACGCCATCTCCCACCGCGGGAATGCGGTCAAAAAAATCGCGCCGCTGCTTGCGGAAGTCGAGGCGAATGAAGAATGAAGGATGTAGGATGTAGGATGTAGGATGTAGAATGCAGGATGTAGAATGCAGGATATAGGAAACAGGAGAAGCAGAGCATGGATACCATCAAACATTTATTTCGGATCGGGTATGGTCCCAGCAGCTCCCACACAATGGGACCAAAACGGGCCGCTGAAATTTTCTATCACAAAAATCCAAACGCCAACCGTTATGTCGTCACACTTTACGGCAGCCTGGCAGCCACCGGTAAAGGACACATGACCGACAAAGCCATCAACGACGTGCTGGGCATTGAACGGACCACCATCATCTGGCAGCCCGACATCATGCTGCCCTACCATCCGAACGGGATGGAATTCGAAGCATTCGATGAAGCCGGCGGCATCATCGATGACTGGACGGTTTACTCGGTCGGCGGCGGACGGATCGATGACAAAGGCGACCGCATCCCGCCGGAAACCATCAGCAACATCTATCCGCACCGAAACATGCGCGAGATCCAGAAATACCTGAATGAAACCGGCATGAACTTCTGGGAATACGTGGAAGAATGCGAAGGCTCCGAGATCTGGGATTACCTCCGCGAGATCTGGCAGGTGATGAGTGACGCGGTGGACCGCGGGGTCCGCTCCGAAGGTGTGATCCCGGGCGGACTGGGCATCACCCGAAAGGCAAACCTCTATTTCCGCCGCTCCCAGCTCACCCGTGACGGATTTATCCATTCCACCCCAATGACGGCCTTTGCGCTGGCAGTTGCGGAAGAAAATGCCACCGGCGGCAGGATCGTCACCGCACCGACCTGCGGTTCCTGCGGTGTGCTGCCCGCTGTGCTGCGCTATTTCCAGAAAAAGATGGATATCACCGAAACCAACATCCTGCGAGCCATCGCGACCGCCGGTGTTTTTGGCAATGTTGTGAAGCACAACGGTTCCATCTCCGGTGCGGAAGCAGGCTGTCAGGCGGAAATCGGTGTCGCCTGCGCCATGGGAGCTGCAGCGGCTTCCTACTTCTATTCCGGCTCCATCCGGCAGATCGAATATGCCGCAGAATCCGGGCTGGAACACCACCTGGGGCTCACCTGCGACCCGGTTGCCGGGCTGGTTCAGGTGCCCTGCATCGAGCGAAATGCCGCAGCAGCCAACTCCGCGCTCTTTTCCGCCCAGTTTGTGATGTTTTCTGATGGAGCTCACCGGGTCAGTTTTGATGATGTGATCGAAGTCATGATGCACACCGGCATCGACATGCCCCGGCTTTATCGTGAAACATCCGAAGGCGGCCTGGCAAAGGTTTACCGCATCCCCACGGGAGCGTAGTTCAGGTGTCAGGTATTAGGTATTAGGTGTTAGGTTTTAGGTTTTAGGTTTTAGGTTTTAGGAAATGGATGCCAGGACAGCCTCGGAACTTCTTGAAATCAACCGGCGTTTTTACAGTGAATTCGGAGACGCATTCGCGGCCACCCGGCGCCGCATTCAGCCGGGCGTCAGCCGGGTGTTGCAAACCATCCCGGTACAGTCCGCTTCCGATTGGCTGGACCTGGGCTGCGGTTCCGGAGCTTTGGGCTGCATTTGGGCAGCCCAAAATCGTCAGGGTTCCTATACCGGGCTGGATTTCAGCGGGCCGCTGCTGCGGGAAGCGGAAAAAGTCACCGAAGGCCTTTCCGGCGAACAGCTGCAGATCCGCTATGTTCCCGGGGATCTGATGGATCCGGACTGGCCGGCGGTCCTCGCGGGGAGAAAATTTGACGGTGTGCTGGCATTCGCTTCCCTGCATCATATCCCGGGGAAAGAAAATCATCTGCGGATCTTCCGGCAGGTCCATGAACTCCTCAAACCCGGCGGCACCTTCATCTTTTCCGTCTGGCAATTTCAGAATTCGCCGAAACTGATGCAGCGCATCCAGCCCTGGAGCAAAACCGAAATCGACGCGGGCGAACTTGAAGAAGGAGATACATTGCTCGACTGGCGCCACGCTTTGCCGGAGAATAAGGAAAAACAGGGTCTGCGCTACGTGCACCTGTTCCACGAGGACGAATTGAAAGAAATCGCCGAAGACTCCGGATTTGAGGTTTCAGACAGTTTTTATTCCGATGGAGCTGAAGGAAATCTGGGACTCTACATGATTTTAGGCAATTAGGATGCAGGATATGGAATTCAGGGGATAGGATATAGGAGTTAGGAATATGACGAAGAAATTATTTGTTTTTTTATTTGTACTCGTCACAATGTTGTCAATGACGCTGAACTGCGGGGCAGCCGGAAACACCAGCGACCAGGTCATCATCATCGGACAAAACGGCATTTATGATTTAAACGGAGCCATCAACGCACTGAACAAAAATGCCGGCAACGCGGTGATCTATATCAATGGATCGACCGGATTAACCCAGCAGGCAGAAATACCTTCCAACCTGACCGGGCTGAAATCCGTGACGCTCGCTTCTTACACGGGGGCACAGGCGACCGTCTCAATGAACGGCAGTGTGATCTGCGCAAACGGAGTCCCCGTTTCCGTTGAGCAGGGCGTATCCCTCACAAACGGTTTTCTGGTAGGCGGCAGCTGCATCGGACAGCCGGGGGAAAAAACTGTTGATGATTCCACGATCATTCTCAATGGTTCGGCGGATTTTGTCATCGGCGGCGGCCTGGCCATGGGCAGCGGGGCGGTTTCATCCGTGAAGAACGTGAACATCATCATCAACGGCAGTGCAAACTCGATCCATGGAGGCGGTTACGCCTTCAATGGGGGAACCGCGGATGTGAGCGGTACCGCAAACCTCATCCTTTCCCGAACAGGAGCCATCAATAACGCACTGTATGGCGGCGGATACGCATCCGGAGCCGGCAGCAGCGCACCGGTGGCAGCTGCACATGTCATCGCCCTGGGTGCTGCGGGAAGTGTTTACCAAAGCAAAGGTCTTGGTGAAATGGGGGGAAATGCGGCAGTCGGTTCCTATAACATCGAACTGATCAATTCTCAGATCATCCCGACACAAATGCCTTCCTATGAACCGGGACCGACTATCATCCGCCCGGATATGAACACTACAACAGTGATGTACATCGGGCCGAACCAACAGGCACAGAACTTCACCGACGCTGTCAACCTGCTGCCGATGAGAAATGCCGGAAACGTTGAGTTCCGCATCATGGGCAATTTCCGTCAGGAAAAAGACGTCATCATCCCGGCTGACCGCGGGGTCCTTTCTCTCACCGTCACCGGAAATAATAACACGCGCATGACTGTCTCCTGGCCGGAGGATGTAGGCTTTTTCGCCAACGGCATCCCCACCACCATCGCGAACAGCGTTGTGTTCAAGGATGGTGTGATCTATGGCGGCGCAAACGTATCAAACAACCAATATTCCATACTGCAGTCCACGTACCTGGATATCAGCGGTACAGTCAACAAAGTCATTGCCGGGTCTAAGGCAAAGGGTGCGGGAGCGAATGCTCACGTTACCAACCCAACGCTGATCCTTCGCGGGAGAGCCACAGGCTGGCTCTATGGCGGCGGTGCCGCGCTCTATGGCGGTTACAGCACTGTCGACGGAACAGCAGTGCTCAACGTTACCCAGGGCGCAGTTGTTGAGTTAAGCGTGGCCGGCGGTGGCTATGCCTTTGGAGCTGGCTCGCAATCTGTCGTCAAGGATTCCAATCTCAACATCGCAGGCTCAGTTACCTATGCGGTGTTCTTAGGCGGGTACGCGGATCAAAGCTCAACTGCCATTACCACAGGTCTCTCTTACCTGAACCTGGAAAAAACAGGAAATGTCAGCCAGAGCGTCTGGTATGGCGGACGGGCTTTCAACAAATCGACCGTAACACTGGACACAGCCAGAGCGCAGATCTCCGGCCGAGTAGGCGCAACTGTCCACCGTGAAGGGCGCGCATCAGATAACGGCACAGTCAAAACACGTGTCATTCAATAAACCAAAAGCGGTACACCGGGAACGGTTCTCGGTGTACCGCTTTTTTCAGAATAAACGTAACTATTCAGCACCCGGAAACGCATCACTCAGTACAGTTTTCTTGTGTTGGCATCACAACAGCAAGAAAGCTGTCCAGGTGTGCTCCGCTCTGAATAGATACAAATAAATAAAGGGGATGGAATGAAGCGGAACGCTTTTAATGATGATTGGTGGTTCACACCGGAGTGGCAGCAAAACCTGATCAGTATTTCAGAACAAGAGGCGGAAACCATCATGGAATCCGTACAGATCCCGCACACGGTTTGCGTGACACCTTTCAACAATTTTGATCAGGACTGCTATCAAACAGTCAGCGGATATGTCAAATTCTTTAAGGTTCCGGAAGAATCAAAGGGGAGCCGCATCTTTATCTGCTTTGACGGGGCCGCACACCAGGCGGAAGTCTGGTGCAACGGGCGGCATGTCGGAAGTCACCACAACGGATATACTGCCTTCCGCTTTGAATTGACAGATTTTCTTAAGGTTGACGAAGAGAACCAGCTTTGCGTCAAGCTGGATTCCCGCGAAATCGATGTACCTCCTTTTGGCGGCGTTATCGATTACCTCACATATGGCGGCCTTTACCGGGAAGTCTGGATCGAGGAAGCTCCGCAAACTTACATCAGTGATGTTTTCATCCGCGGAACAGCTGACGGGAAATTCCGCTGCTCAGTCAAATGCAGCAGAGAGAAAAAAGACACCCTGCAGGTGAATATCTACGACAAAACCGGGCATCTGTGGCACATCGAACAAATCGGTCCGGATGGTGAGCTTTCGGGTATCGTCCGCAACGCGAAGCCATGGTCACTCGAGAATCCCGCCTTATACACGGCAAACATCCGCCTTTCCCGGGCAGGCACCCTGCTGGACGAATATACAGTCCGTTTTGGCTTCCGCACGATCGAATTCAAAAAGGACGGTTTTTATCTCAACGGAGAAAAGGTCCTGATCCGCGGACTGGACCGTCACCAGAGCTGGCCTTATATCGGCTATGCCGTTCCTCCCCGTTTGCAGCGTCAGGACGCGGAGATATTAAAATATGAGCTGGGCTGTAACGCTGTCCGAACCAGCCACTACCCGCAAAGCCAGCACTTCATCAATCGCTGCGATGAGATCGGGCTGCTGGTCTTCACGGAACTTCCCGGCTGGCAGCATATCGGAGATGAGGAATGGCAGGCACAGGCCGTGCAGAACGTGCGCGAGATGGTGAGCCAATACCGCAATCATCCCTCGATCATTTTGTGGGGCGTCCGCATCAACGAAAGCCCGGATCATGATGCTTTTTATCAGGAAACTAACCGCGTGGCTCATGAACTGGATGACAGCCGTCCAACCGGCGGCGTGCGGAATTTCCGCGGGAGCCACCTGTTTGAGGATGTTTATACCTACAATGATTTCTCCCACATCGGCTCTAACGCCGGCTGCGAACCGAAGGATGCAATCACTTCCGACCCGGAAAAGCCCTACCTTGTCACGGAATATATGGGGCACATCTTCCCGACAAAGCCTTTCGATGATGAAGCGCACCGCACCGAACATGCCCTGCGGCATGCCCGGGTGCTCAATGACATCGCAGCACAGGAGGATATCGCCGGCTCCTTTGGCTGGTGCATGTTTGATTACAACACACACCGGGAATTCGGTGCCGGGGACGGAGTATGCTGGCATGGGGTGATGGATATGTTCCGCAATCCAAAGCTGGCTGCCGCGGTTTATGCCTCGCAGAGTGATTACCAACCGGTCATGGAAGTGAGCACATCCATGGATATCGGGGATTGGCCGGCTTTCGGCCTCACCACACCGGTCGTGTTCACCAATGGCGGTGAAGTCCGTCTTTACCGCAACCAGGATTATGTGAAAACATTTTACCCTTCCAAAAAATTCAGCTCCCTGCGGCATCCGCCGATTTTCATCGATGACATGATCGGCGGTCTGCTGCGGTCAAAAGAGGGCTATGACAAAGAAACTTCACAGGACCTCAAAACTGTGATCTATGGCTTCGTGCGATACGCCCAGGAGCCTTTCAGCGAGGAGATGCTTGCCGCCAAAAAACGCTTGAATGACGCGGGGATCAGCGACAAGAAAATCAGTGAACTGCAAAACCGCTACATGACTTACTGGGGCGAAGACGGCATTGTCACCTGGAAGCTGATTTCCATCAAGAGGGGCAAGGCTATCGCGACAAAAACCCTTACACCGGGGAGAAAATTCACCCTCGACTTCACCGTGGATAACACAAGGCTGGTCGACCGGGGAGTCTGGGATGTGGCAACGGTCCGTCTTTTCTTCCGGGATGAAAACGGCAACATCCAGCCTTACGTGCAGAAGGCAGTGAAGCTCACTGCATCCGGCGCCATCGAACTTATCGGCCCGGACTGCATCCCGCTTTCCGGCGGTATGGCTGCCTGCTATGTCCGCACCCGCGGGAAGACCGGCTGGGGAAAACTCGAGATCAGTACCGACGGTCTCGCCCCGATAGAGATCAATTTCCGGGCATTGAAGGATAAGTCGGACAAGAGATGGTAGGTAGGGGGTAGGAATTAGGAGTTAGGAGTTAGGGATTAGGGGTTAGGATTTAGGGGTTAGGGATTAGGGATTAGGAATTAGGATTTAGGAGTTAGTGGTTAGTGGTTGGAGAATGCCGTTAGGGAATGATTCAAAGATTTTTATGGAAAATTGATATATAGAGGGGATTGTGAATATGGATGATCAGCTGAGAATCTGGCAGCCGGGAGGAACTTATCCCGATCCACATCTTTGGGTCGAGTCACGCAGTGATTTGAATATCCGCTTCGCGGTGTTTGAAGGTCTGGTGGGCTATGACGCTCATCTGAACATCATTCCGCGTCTGGCATCTTCGTGGGAAGTTTCGGAAGACGCCAAAGAATGGACTTTCACCCTGCGGGAAAATGTATATTTTCACGACGGAACCCCTTTGCGTGCATCCGATGCTGTGGCCAGCATCCGGAACGCGTCACGCGCTGATGTTGGCGGTGCTTACGGCACAGGTGCACTGCTTTATTCCTATCTCGGGAATGCGCAGCTGGAGCTTCTTGATGAGAAACGTTTCTGCGTGAAGCTTGAGCAGCCGATGGCCGACCTTCCGGATCTGCTCGTTTATATCATGATCATCCCGGAGAAATCCATAGGGTCCGCACCGGAAACCATCCCCGGCACAGGGCTTTATCGTCTCGAGAAACACGAAAACAACCGGTTTATTCTGAAACGTCATCAAGCAGGCCGGGACCACACTGTTCCATTCGAATTACATTTTATAGCAGAAAAAGATGCGTCCAAACGTGCTGCGGCATTTTTGAACGGTGAAGCTGATATTATCACAGAGCTGGAATGGCCGCAGACCACCGGCATTGATGCCGCTGCGGATTCCGCTGTGATCGAATACCACCTGCCGGTGGCCATTCCGCTGATGCTCAACTGTTTCACCGGACCGTTTGCGGACGTGAGGGTCCGTCAGGCAGTGAATTTTGGGACGGACGTGGATGAGATCATCCAAAAAGCCTGCGGGGGGACCGCTGTGAAACTCACCGGTCCGCTCACACCGCACCATTTCGGTTACGACCATCACGCAAAACCTTATCCCTATGACACCAAAAGGGCCTGGCAGCTGCTCGCGGAAGCCGGTTATGCCGATGGGCTGGAAGTGACCATGTACCGTCCCGCTGTCATGCCGAATGAATCCGGACTGGTGGCAAAATGTCTCAAAGAACAGTGGGCACGGATCGGGATCAAACTTCACATCGAAGTTCAGCCCGACCGTGAACAATATTCACAGGATGTCCGCGCAAAAAAGATCCGCGACCTGTGCATCTTTGATTCCACACCGCTGAGCACCTACCGCGTGCTGCATGAAAAGCTCGATTCCTCTGTCCGCGGTCCCTGGTGGCAGGGATATGACAGTCCGGCGTTCAACAGTCTGCTTGCAAAAGCCGCCCGCACCATAGACAGCGACGCACGAAAGAAACTTTATACTGAAGCCCTTCAGCTCTGCACCGAAGAAGCCCCCTGGGTCTTTCTCTATTCCCCCATCCGCTTTTTCGCTCTCACCTGGGACCTGTTCGACCAATATCCCGGCCTCTGCCAACGCGCTGATGGTCTGATCTCATTTTAAAATGTGACAAGGGGACGGTTCTTTTGTCACGTTTCTTAAAAAGTCGGTAACTATTCAGTATCTGGCGGCGCAACACACAGTACAGTTTTTTCGTGCGGGCTGCGCCACAGCGAAAAAGCTGTCCAGGTGTGCTTCGTCCTGGATAGTTACAAAAATCGCAGCTATTCAGTACCTGCTGCACTGTACAGGTGTGCTCTATCCTGTCACGGCAAAACGGGAACACGTTCCGTTTTTCCATAATAGAAATATTGTCAGACAATCGCTTAAATTCTGTTTTTCTGTTATACTTATTATGTCAAAAATTAAATGGTTGTTTCCCTTCAGAGGTTCACCATCGGAGAAAGTCTCATAAAGGGACAGTCTCCGGGAAGTTCCTTCTGAATAGTTTCGTTAAAAATGAATTTTTCGCGTTATAACAAAACCTCTTAATTTCGGAGAGTAAAAAAATGACGAATTCTACGACAGTTTTCAAGCCACAAGGAACGATAGCACATACACTTGTCCAAATGATGCAGGATTTTGCACACACCAACCGCATGAAACAACAGCAGCTGGGCGAAATTGAAGCAGAACCTGGGAACAAAACTCAAAAGCCAATCCATAAAGTCTCCGCCAACAAAGCCATTATCCCGATAATCGTGATCCTGGCGATCCTGCATGTTATGATCATCTATCTAATCATGGCGATCAACCAAACCTCCAGTGAACTTTCCACAACACAGCGTCTGGCAGGCATATACTCCGGAGATGCAAATTCCATGATGTCCAACACCATGCAGCTTTCGGAAACCACAAGCAGCTACATTCTGATGCCGCGGATAGATAACGGTGAAGTAAATTACCGCTCATTATTTACCTTTACGACTGCATTCTTTTCCAACAACCGGGGAGAACAGGTTTTGGAACGGTTCAAGACCTACAATGTCAGTGATCCGGTCAAGGGCCTGATGGCTGAAGCGAATGCGAGTTCGGAATTAATGATCGACCGGCAGCTTCATGCCATAGCGCTGATGAACAGCGTCCATCCGATACCGGATATTGAACCGCTCAATACGCTCCCGATTCCAGCACTGACCGCGGAAGAGCTGGCAATGAGCCCGGAACAGCGGGAAGCTCTTTCCCGGGAACTGGTGCTTGATGAAGTTTATACCGAAAACAGAGGACTGCTCAGCGCAAAAGTTGGTCAGGCAAACGGGATGATCCAGGGTGCCGCACAAGCCAAAACAGGAGAACTCTCACAGTATATTGGCAAACTGAGGACGATCATGTGGATCACGACCGGTTCTATCGTGGTCATTCTGATCATAACCTTTGTGATGCTTTACCGCTGGATCCTGAACCCATTGGGGAAGTTTACCCAGCAGATCCCGACCGGTGAGCCGCTGGATGAAAAAGAGGGGTTTAAAGAAGTGACGGTATTAGCTGCGGCTTATAATGACGTTCTGAAACGCCGCAACGCGCTGGATGCCATTCTGCGTTCCGCTGCGGAAACTGATGCGCTGACCAACCTGCAGAACCGCTACAGCTTTGAGCGCTATATTCTGGAACTGGAAGACAGCAAATCTTCCATGGCTGTGCTGCTGTTTGACGTCAATTATCTCAAACAAACCAATGACACACTCGGTCACCTGGCCGGTGACCGTCTGATCTGCACAGCGGCCAATTGCATTTCCGACAGCTTCGGTGAGAAATGTTACCGTTTTGGCGGAGATGAATTCGCTGCCATCGTTGAGGACTGTACGCCGCAATCCCTGAACCAAATGATCACAAACTTCCTGGCGGATATAAAGAAGAACAATGTGAGCATCTCCTATGGATATGCCTACACGCCTGACCTGAGCAAGACCTCGATCAAAAAGCTCATTGATGAGGCTGACCGCAATATGTACACCCAAAAGCGGGAAACCCACCGGGAGCATGATTCTAAATAGGGGATAGGGGATAGGATATAGGGGATAGTGTTTGCGATCGATACACTATCCCCTATTTTCTATATCCTATATCCTATTCTTTAAATTCTTTTCCCGATCATCACGGATAATTGCTGCGCTGTGACGCCTGGATAGAGCTCTTCCATCCAATCGCAGATTTCATCGTAAGCATGCATGGGGGAGAGGCCGTAAGAGTCATTCACAAATTGCTCACCCCAAATCTCTTCCGGACGGGCATAGACAGAAACTTCCCAGCCGTAATCAAGTCCGAATTTATTTTTCTTTTGCCGGAAATCACTGATGACAACATAGAGCATGTTCTCCAATGAGGTCATGGTCCCGTCAAAGTTTTTTTCACCGCCTTTACCGAAACCGGCCTCGCGTCGGATCTGCCAGCCGGGCATTTCCGGCACACCGGTGAGGCAGTCTAAAACCTTTTTTTGACGAAGCTGAGCCTGTCCGGCATACCATAAGGCTTCGAAATCATACCCGTTTCTGCGGTAGGAAATGAAAGTTTTGAGCCAATCCAGCGAGATCATCCCGGCCTTACCGCCGAAAAATTTTCCATAAGCTATTTCATGGGATCTGGCTGCGTCCTTGCGCCATTCCCAGGGGTCACGCTCCGGGTCACCGCTCCACCAATAGCGGGGATTGGCATATTCCTCGACCGAAAAACCTTCGATCTCGTTGCGGAAAAGCGGAAGAAACCCAACCTTGTTGATGAGGGCGGTCATCTCGTCAAAATTATGCACACACTCCGGATCGTCATCCGGCAATCCATACATGATCCATCTGTCTATATCACTTGCCATTTTTCCTCTTTCCCGGGATTGGACCTGAAGGGGCCTGTACCCTGTGCTTCCTAAAATACTTCTGCAATTTTCTCCACGGTGATAAGGATTTGTTCCTCTGATGTTATCAGTGCCTGCCCATCACCTTTTTGCGGTCCATAACTGCCGAAACCGGCATGGCTGCCGCCATCAATGACAAATTCTACAGCATCATCAGGAAAATTTGAGCGATTTTCGGCATATATTTTTAAATTCAGCACTTTGTCCTCACTGCCGTAAAGGGAAAGGACTTTCAGCCCACTTTCCCGCAGATCCGATACAGAATAGGCAGCCAGCAGCACCACCCCATCCAGCTGCTCAGGATGTTTTGCCGCGTAAGAGGACGCCATCGTACCGCCAAGGGAATGGCCTGTGATGACCCAGTGACTTATCTCCGGAAAATCAGTAAGGACCCTGTTTGCGGCATCCGGGTCAAAAATGGCCAACTTCAGCGGCATTTTCAGCAGTACACACAAAAATCCCCGATTTGAGAGGGACGTCATTAGCGGAACATATGCCCGGTGGTCAACCTTTCCGCCGGGATAAAATATCAGGCCGGAAGAAACATTTTCCGGATGAAACACGATCCGATCCGGTTCCTCACGGATCGTTACTCCGGGAATGTCCCGAGAAAGCAGAGCCAACGCTTCTTCCGAGGCTTCATAATCATCATTGATGTAAACCACTGTTCCCAATAAAAACAGTAAAAGGAACAGGATCACAAACAGCCACAAACGTTTTCGCTTCATCAGTTTCATTATGCCGATATTATACAAAATAATGGACAAAGTTCAAAGTTCAAAGTTCAAATATTGAGTATAATAAATCAATAATGGAAAGTCCCCAAGGAGGAGTGAATGAAAAAATATTTGCTGGTTTTATTGTCCGTTTTGCTGCTGGCCGGGAGTGTTTGCGCTCAGGATACAGACAAAACTCACACGATCGTTGAACGTACCTACAAATTCTATGACGGCATGATCGACGACGTTTTTGAAGAACCGTTCCCGCTGTATTTCATGGATGGCGTAGATGACCTGCCCTATGTGGAGCTGGAATCCTGGATGGAGCTGCAGATCAAGCTCATGCGCGAGTGGCTGAGTGATCCAAACTATGATCTGATGTTCAACGCAGAAGGAACCGACGCGGCCTATGTGCGCGAAAACGAGTATCACCTGCAGTTTGATTTTGCAAAAAAAACCATAGCTTTTGATGATTTCAATGCTTTTGTCCACAGCTCATCCGAGGGATCATTACTTGATCTGCTGAGCGCCAGCGGTTTTACAGAAGCGGGTGAATCCGAACTGTACCAGCGTAATCTGGATGCCTCCTATGACCGTTATGGAGATGAAGTCCGAATCGACCTTGCAAGTTACAACATTCCCATGATCATGCAGGATGGAAAATATTACATGCCGCTGCAGACCATGAATGACCTGCTGATCTCGCCGGTGATCCGTGCCACCATCCTTTTCAACGGCGAATGTTTGATGCTCATCAACAGGGATCTGTTGGGCACCGTCAGCCGCGGGCTGACTGAGTTGGGTGAATTATATTACGCAGCCGAGAAAACGGAAATGAGCAAGGAACTGGCTGAATTCGGTTACTGGGAACTGTGTTTTGTTCTGGATAACCTGTACGGGCTGAAAGAACCCCATGAGATCGAATATTTTGACCAGTTCTTCTGGCAGATGGGCTTCGATGAACAGTTCAAACAGGCTACTGCAGAAGAAGCCGACGCACTGCTTTATAAGTTCATTGATTTTTACCTCGATGATCTGCATTCCGAATTTATTGCTTATTCCTACCGGGTCGGTCCGAAAGAAGTAGAGTGGACCACAGGCCCGGCAACACGCAAGCTGGATGAATCCGTTGCGACTTACGGAAAAGCCCGTGCGGCATTTTACGATGAGGGATATTTTGATGAAAATCCGGAACCGTATATATATGAAGAAGTTGGCAACACCGCTTATATCACCTTTGACCACTTCACAAACAATGCCGGAAACGTCTATTATGATGCGATCGCCAACGGTGAAAACCTGCCCAAGGATACGATCGGCCTGCTGATTTACGCCTACGACAAGATCTATCGCCAGGACAGCCCGATTGAAAATATTGTCATTGATCTTTCCAACAACACCGGCGGAGCGGTAGATGCGGCAATTTACCTGATCGGCTGGGTGTTGGGAGACGCCCCGTTCTCTGTCAAGGACACCTTTACAGGGGCTCTTTCAACTGCGTCTTACCGCGTCGATGTGAACCTGGATCGTAAGTTTGATGGACGCGACATGGTCGTGGACGACAAAAATGTATATGTCCTGATTTCACCGATCAGCTTCTCCTGCGGCAATCTGGTCCCTGCTGCGCTGCAGGCCTCGGACAAAGTGACGATTCTCGGACGCACTTCCGGCGGCGGCAGCTGCATCGTTCAGCCGCTCTCCACCGCCTGGGGGACCTTCTTCCAGATCTCCGGTTCATCCCGCATGTCCTTCCTCAAAAACGGTTCATTCTATGACATCGACACCGGCGTGACCCCGGATTACACCATCACCAAACCGAACAAGTTCTATGACCATGAAGCATTGACGGATTATATCAATAATTTGTATTAACAGAGCACATGGGGTCTGCCCTGCTGATGCCGCACAGCCGGCACAGCAGGACTGCACCCGTGTGTGGAAGATTAGGAGATAGGATTTAGGGATTAGGGGGTAGGATATAGGGAAAGGTGTGATGATGCATGAAAACCCGGCTTCCACTCATCAACTACTAATCCCTAATCCCTTACCACTATCTCCCTAAAAACCATGATAAAATAGGAACCAACACATCAGTATTGAACCGGAGGTAATATGGATTCAGTTTTTGAAGATGTAAAAAGTGTTATTTGCGATGTTCTGAAAATTGACGGCGCCAACATTACGCCGGAAACCCGCTTTATTGAAGACCTGAAGGCCGATTCTATGGATCAGTTCTTCCTCATTGATGGCTTCAGCGAAAAGTTCAACATCACCATCTCCGATGATGATGCAACCGGCATCAAAACCGTCGGCGACGTCGTGAAGCTCCTTTCCAAATAAGCAGGGGAACAGCATCTATAACAAAAGGGACCTTCTTCAAGGTCCTTTTTTGTTATAAGAAATTATGTAACTGTTCAGTACCTGGCGCGCATCACGCAGTGCAGTCTTTTTGTGCCGGCGGAGCGGCAGCAAAAAGGCAGACCAGGTGTGCTCCATCCTGGATAGTAACCCATGCACCTAAGGCAGAATGAACTTGTTGATGCGGTTGTTTTCGGTATCCGCCACCCAGATGGAGCCGTCAGGGCCCATTGTGATGCCGGTCGGCATAGAGAAATGGTCGATGTCGCCGCCATCCGCGTTCCAGGTGCGCACCAGTTTTCCGTTCATATCATACTGATGGATCAGACTGCCTTCCGGATCGGTGAGGAAAATGGAGCCGGAAGCTGCAGAACCGGTAAGATAAGGCTTGTTATTCAGCGACTGAGTGAACCAGGCATTCACATCAAAGACCAGGGTCACACCGTCCTGCAGTCCCTTACCGGATACGTCAAAGACCTGCACCCGCTGGTTCCAGGTATCCGCGACTGCCAAATGATCATCATCCAGCAGCGCGATCCCGACCGGTTCATCCATTTCACCCATGCCCATACCGGAGACACCGAATTTGCGGATGAAATTGCCGTTTTCATCATAGATCATAATGCGCTTGTAACCGGTATCGCAGACATAGACCGTATCTGTTGAACTGATGGCAATTGCACGCGGCCCATAAAAACTCCCGCCCGGAGTGGATGGGTCGTTGGCACGCCAATCCGTGATGAAGGCGCCGTCCGCATCAAATTTGGCGATGCGGTTGTTCCAGGTGTCAGCGACATAGACGTTGCCCTTTGAATCCACCGCGATTCCCCAGGGCTCTGAGAAAAGGATCCCGTTCGCGTTGTTCCACTGGCCCAGGTAAAGTCCGGACTTGCTGAAATACTGAATGCGGTTGTTGCCGCTGTCGCAGACGTAGACCCGCTCTCCATCCGGAGAAATCGCCACATTCCGCGGGCGCTGCAGCTGACCGTCACCGGTACCGCTGTAACCAATGGAAAGCACCGGGTCCAGCTGTTTGAACAGGGTCTCCTCGTCATCCAATGTCACGGTGGAAGTGCCGCTGATGACCTGTCCATCCCCCAGTTTCCAGATGCGGTTCATCAGGTCTTTGCGGATATACATCACCATGCGGGAACTCGGTTCCCATGTCTCCCGTGTGAGCGTTCCTTTGCCGGTGACCTTCGCATACTCGGAATAGTCCCGGTCCAGCCAAATCTTGAACAGCGCGGACCGCATTTGCGGATTCGTGAGCGAACCCACGATCCGCTGCGGGGTCAGATTGAAATAATCCTGGTTCGGCCACCAGAGCCGGATATATTCATAGCGATAGTAATTATCCTTGACAATCGGTTCCAGACGGGAATCCTTCGCGGTATTAGCAGTGATCACATCATAATTCCGCAGGTCCCGGGTCGGGTTATCCTCACCAAAATATTTTTTGTTGGTGTAATCCCGCAAATACCACCAGAAAGGATAATTCGTGTCATTGTCGTAAGCAACGCTGATGTTCTTCCCCTGGCCGGTCTTGACGCCCAGATCCTCGATCATCTCAAAAGCGACCTTGGAACCCGGTCCGCCATGAGCATAAACCAACAGCTCATTGGGGTAGTCATAATTGATGAAGCTGGAAACAAAAGCCGTGCGGGTCTGCAATGTGATCAGAACCGCCATAACGATCAAGGATAAAGCTTCCAATATCGATTTTGCACGCCCTTTCCGCCAGAAATGATGAACCATCAGGATCCCCGCGGCAAGGAACAATACTACCGTCACACAGCGGAATGTCGCACGAAGCTGCTCCAGGTCCTTGCCGGCAAAAGGCTGGGGAACACTGTTGAACACCTTCACCAATCCGCAGCAGCCAAATACTGCCACGACCAATCCCAAAAATCCAAGCAAACCCTCTTTGGAGAAAAGCTTTTTCCAGGGGAGGATCTCGATGAGATAGTCCAATCCCCAGGAAGCGGAAAACGCCAGCGGCATAGCAATATGCACCGTCAGCCAGGGCATTTTCTCGCCCGCAATGGAATAAGCGGCAAGCGAGGTAATCCCCCAATAAAGGAAAAAGAGCAGCACCGGCAGTTTTTCGGCCTCCGGCTGAACATCAGGAACCGAAGCAAGCAGGATCTCTTCCGCATCCAATTCTTCCGAAAAATCCAGTTCATCGTCAGCTTCCGGTTCATTCACAGAGAGCTCAGCGTCCTCCTGCTCCGGGAGATCAGTGATTTCATCAATAATAATGACCGTGTCATTCTCCTCATCTGAAAGGATCTCACCCGGAACAGTCCAGAACTTGCGTTTTTTGATCGCGATGATGAGGGCGATGATCGTCCCCGCAATGGCGGCAAATTCATAAACAGGCAGCTGGATGAGCGCGTAATAATAGATCGGCTGTCCGCCGCGCTGGACCGATTGCTGGGAAAGCCAGTAACCGAGACCGCCAATAATGCCGGTGAAAAAACCGTGAATGTTGGTGAAGACGGTGGTATAGAAAAAGGCGAAAATCATGTAAAAGGCGGCAGCACTCTTCAGAAACACGGAGCGGTTCCACCACATACCGATCGCAAAGGAAAGCACCAGCAGGATGATCAGAACAATACCGGTACGCAGGATCCCGGAAGCGGAATAATCCAGCGGGTCCCAGCCCAGCAGATGGACCGGATAAGCAGTCAGCTGCGGCAGGATGAGCGCGCCAAGGAAAACAATAAGATTGAAAGACGGTGAAGTGCGGATCGTCTTCCAGCTCAAAGCCCGGACTGTATAGATGATCATCCACAGGATCAGGAGAACACCGATTCCCGCGAGAACCATTGTCAGGATCGGCAGAGAACCGTTCCCACCCAAAAGCATCAGGGAAAGCAGCGCACCCAGAACAAATAAAACACCGGTCAGGAAATAAGTCGCGGCATTCGCCCGGATTTTCGTACTCTCCCAGGGCATTTTCCAGAGATCACGCAGAAACAGGAAACCGCAGAAAAGCAGCAGCTGCGCGCAGTAAAAATAAGCCACTTCCTTTGTGGTGAACTGCAGCGCGGTGGTCACCGCCAGAATATAGAGAGCTTTATTATCGCGTTTTTCGTAATAACGGAAAAATGCATAAAAGGTCAGTGCAGCGAAGAGTTCAATAAACGCTTCATTGCGGGTGTAGCGTCCATAGTAGAGAATATAAGGCGAAACGAGGAAGAAAAGCCCAACAAGCAGCGCACCCACCCTGCCCAGATATCTGCGGAAGGCATACAATACAAAAATCACTGCCGCCAGACTGAAGGCCGCCGCCGGGACGCGGGACGAAAAGTCACTATCCCCCAGCAAAAAGTAGGACAAAGCCAGCATATGGAATTGGAAAGGTCCGTGCGTGACAGGATTATGGGCATAGCCATTCCCTTGATACAAACTATACGCAGGCGTTACGTGATTGATCTCATCATGTGACATCACCCGGGAGCCAATCAAAATAAACCGGCTCAGGATCGCCAACAGAATAATAACGGCAAGGATCAGCTTTTCCCAGGAAAACAACGGGAATGCCTTCATCACCGGTTTGTCCAGCCACGCAATTTTTGTATTTGTCTTTTCGTTCATAAACCTTCTTCCCTCTTCATTCTTACTTCTTCATTCTTACAGCTAATTACTCTGATTAAAATATTGATAAACAGCATTCGAGATCTGCGAAGCCATCAGATTGGTTGGGTCAAACACCAGCTGTTCAGGATGGTAGAAAAACATCACAAACACATAGGTAGCCTTTGGCGTGTAAACGATCCCCGCATCACTGATGTTGTGGATCAGGCCGTCTCTTTCGAGGATCCACCCGTGTTTATGCGCGACCCGAACCGTTTCCGGAATACCGGCTTCCAGAAGTACTGCTGTTTTGTTCTTCGAGAGCTCTTCGATCATGGTGGTACATTCCTGCTGCGTGAGCCGGTCACCATAGAACTCCTTCATCGCACCGCCATTATACATCGAACACAAATAAAGATCATCCAACATCATACCCATGTCAATAGCGGTCGTCTGGTTATAGGCATCCGGGTCAGTGAAAACATCTGTCCGGGAATTAGCCGTCGTTTTATGCCGCACCAGCAAAGGAGCTCCATTATAAAACAAACCGCCCAAAAATGTATTGGTATAACCCAGTCCCCGCAGGTCCTCCGTAAAGAGGTTCGGAGCCATGTTGCCGCTGATGGCCTGCAAGAGCTCATCGGCAGGGGAGTTCTCAGAAATTTCGATCATCAACTCCAAACTGCGCTGCATATTTGCCGGCAGAGGCAGATCGCGGTTGGCGAAAGTGTACATCATGATCGGCACTTTGATGGTGGATGCCGCGGTGAATGAAACACCCGTCGGAATGCTCTGCATATCCGAAAAAGCGATGTTGATCTCATTACGGCGGTCGAGATCCAGGATATAAAACTCCGCTACTCCATCAAACTCGTTTTGCTGCAGGATCTGGCGGATCATATATTCAAGGCTGAGCGAAGAGGCCTGCGGAGGCGTCGTCCGGTTATAAGGCAAAACCACACGACGCTCTGAAGACGAACGCAAAGCCTGCTGAACCATTTGAATGGAGCGATTGATATCCAATTCTCTTCCGGACTCGCCCTGGGAAAACCCTACAGCACCCTGCACCGGGATCGGGGCTTTGGCAGGCTGGTCATAACGGGGGACGATTTCATTGATCAGGTAATCCCGCAAACGCTCTTCGGAGATCGTCGCAGAAAGCGGAACCGGCTGCGGTTTTGGCAGAGAATTCCACATATAATTCCAGAAATCTTCCCAGAATCCGCGTCTTGTACGCTGCAAATCAGCCGCTGCCAGCATCGTTTCCAGGTTCAGTGAAAAGCCAATAGAGTTCGGGCTGACCTGAATGACGGAATCACCATAAACCATTTCGATCGGAATACCATAAGCACGGATCAGACGTTCCGCAGCCTGCGTGGAGTTCAGCCCGCCAACCGGAATATTCCCGATCGTCAGGTCCAGCGGATAGTTGGAACGCATCTGGGAATAACGGATCAGCTGGAACCCTGTCAGCATAAAAGACAGGAAAATCAGTCCCAACGATACCCAGGATAATATTGCAATGGTGTTTCTTCTTTTCATAAATCGTTTCAAGCGAATGATATTTTTCGCATCTTAAACATGACATTAATAATTTTACCATTTCGGTAAAAAAAACTATAATTTCAATTGTACTTTTGACATTTAACAAAACCTATTATAATTATAGATGTCAGACAATTACCGAACACGTTTTTGCTGCAATATTTCTTTTCTTTATCCTGTTCGGAGTTGAAATGGATCAATCCGTTATTTAACGAGAAAGGATGGTACATGTATAATAGCAACGCGGTTACAAACCAGTTTATCAATGCTGATTCCACTTTTCCTGTCGCGATACGTGTCTGGGAAGGGTATCTGAGTGATCAGAATAAATCCATCTACACGATCAAAGCATTCAAGGGCGATATTCAACTGTTGGCTTCCTATTTTTCACCGGACAAGACCATCGGTTCAGTCACCACCAAGGATCTTACCAATTTTTTGGATTGGATGAATAATGAGCGGCGGGTTCCCTGCAGTCCTAAAACCAATTCCCGCCGGATCACCTCCATCAAGTCATTCTATAAATGGCTGAAAACCTTCGGAGCAATCGAAGAGGACCCCGCGGCTGCCATTGACCAAAAGCCGGTTGAGTCTCCCCTTCCGGAGATCCTGACCCGTGAAGAAGTTGAACGGGTCATGGCTGCTGCTGACAGTTATCGGACGCAGAAAAAACCGGACGCAAGAAACAAGGTATTGCTTGAATTGCTCCTTTCCACCGGCATCAAAAAGAGCGAAACGCTGGGAATTTCCAAAAACCACATCGAACGGGATGATCCTGAAAAGCCAAGGCTGCATGTCCGCTATGGCAATGCCAACAACCGGGCAAAAGACAGGATCATCGACCTGCCCGCTTCCTGGCTGGAGGTTTATGACGAATATCTGACGCAGTACCGTCCGACGGACAAGATCTTCCCCTGGTCTCCCCGCCGGTTGGAATATCTGCTCGAGGATATCGGAAGAGACGCCGGTCTGACAAAACATCTCTCCTTTGCCATGTGCCGCTGGACCTGTTTCGTCAAAGATTATGTTGACAAAGTCCCGATGGAGGTCATCCGCGACAAGATGGGGGTTTCCCAGGTACAATGGCGGGATATTTTTACAAAAATCAAGGTTCTCGCAGATACCTACAAAGGCTCTGTTGATGCCGCTGAAGCATAAAACACATTCAAAGAAGCCATACAATTACGCGGCTTCTTTTTTTCTAACCTTGAAGAACGCAGCACACCTGAACAGCTTTCTTGCTGCTGCACAGTCAGCAAAAGAAAACTGAATGGCGTGCTGCATTTCCTTATTTTCAGAGGACCATTATGAATTTCACTCACAAAAAGTCTATCCTTTTTCTGATATCGACACTGCTGACTTTCGTCTTTTCAGCCCACGCATTTGCAGACGAGGAACGCTATATGATCGAAGATATAACCCTGAACAGCGGCTATTCCATGCCCGTGATCGGACTGGGCACCTGGTCCCTTTCCAATGATCAGGCGGAAAACTCCGTCTATCACGCACTGAAAACCGGTATGCGCCTGATCGATACCGCCCGCTATTACCGCTGCGAGATTGGCGTCGGCCGCGGTATCCAAAAGACAATCGATGAGGGATTCGTCACCCGTGAAGAGATTTTCGTCACCTCCAAGATCATGCCCTCCGATTACGACCGTGCCGCGCAGGGGATCAACGACTCCCTCTCCGACCTTGGTCTGGACTATCTGGACCTGATGCTCATCCACCAGCCCGGCTGGAACGATGAGGCTGTTTATAAAGCGATGGAAGACGCGGTCCGCGCCGGAAAGGTTCGCTCCATCGGCATCTCTAACTACTATACGCCCCAGGCTGTGGATGAAGTGCTTTCCTATGCGGAGATCCTGCCGGCGGTGATCCAGAATGAAAACCATCTGTATTATCAGAACACCGAGCTGCAGGAATATGTGAAACAGTGGGGGATCCTGGTCGAATCCTGGTACCCTTTCGGCGGACGCGGCCACACCGCAGAGCACTTTGGCAATGAAACATAGGAACAGGAGACGGTTCCGGGATAACCGTCCCCCTTTTTTTGCCCCCTGAATTCGTCAAAAATCAATATCCGGGACGAGCTTTTCTGTCTTGCGCAGAAGGATTGTGATGAGGTCATTGCACTCGCGCCGCATGCTGATATAGGTCCGATCCTCCAGATAACCTTTTTCATAGACCAGATCCAGAAAATGGACAGTTTTGACCGTACAGAGCATGGCGTGATGGAGGTCGTCAATATATTCCATCTCATCGTTGTCCGGGTCCAGCCGGGTGATGGCGGCTCCGATCTGTCCGCCGTAATTCATAATGTTTTCCGCAAGATTTTCCTCGTGGGCTTCATCTTTCAGATAGCCGTAAAGTTTTGCGAGTCTTTCCGAAAGCCGTACAGCCTTTTCTTTCGCGATTTTTCTCATGGTAGGTTCCTTTCCTGATTTATGCAGCTCGGGTGCCGGGAAGCAGTCCCGGAGGGGCACAGGCCCAGACCAGGTGTGCGCTGTTCTCACAATTACTATTTTATTGCATTAATCGGGATGTCATCAAGCATTTGCTGAATAAACCAGGAGCCATTGGCGAGCAGCTGTGTGGACTCGCCGTCATCCGTCACACGCAAAAAACCTTTTGCGATCCACCTTTGGAACAGGCTCAGAGCACTCTCCGGTCCCAGGATAGAAACAAACGGCTCGGGCAGGGGATGTCCGCTGCGGACCTCCCGCTCCAGACGGGCATAAAGACTTTCCGCATCAGTACGCTTCAACCCACCCAAAAGGCCGGGATTCCCATTCACTATACCTGCACGATATTCGTCCAGTTCCGCGTGACGGTAAAGGAAATCACCAAAATAACCGTCCGCGATCGTCCCAAAGGAGAGCAGGTCTTCTCCGCGGGAAGGGGAGGTAAAATAGCGGTTATCGTCCCGTCCCTTGGCCATATGGTTATAGATCTTCAGCCGGAACCCGTGCTTCTCCGCCAGCCAGAAGGCGTATTGATATTGCCGCCACATCGCGGTGATGTCCGGATCGAGGATACCGTGGTGCTCAAAGAAAGCCCGGTTGCGCGGCGAACGCACCAATTCATAGATCGAAAAACCTTCCACACCCGCAGCGGTCAATTCCGCAACATCCGCGAGGATGTCCTCTTCCTGATAGTGCGGCAGCCCGATGATGATGTCCGTACTGACGGTCCAGCCGCTCTCCACCGCATAGCGTATCTTTTCGAGGACCTGCTTGCCGGGTTCTCTGCGGCCGATCGCCCTGCGGATGGGGTCGCACAGGGTCTGGGTTCCGACATGCAGCCGGGTGAAACCAATTTGCATAAGGTCATCCAGAACTTTTTCGTTAAGGTCTGAAGAAGTTGACTCAAGAGCTAATTCTGTACTTTCATTAAGCTTAAAATATTCCCGGATCCTATCCACCACACGGCACAAGCCATCGACACCGATGGTCAGCGGGGTACCGCCGCCAAAATGAACAGTCGAGAGTCGTTTTTTCCTCAGAGTGGGATTGTCCCTGCCCCACAGGCACACCTCCTGCTCCAGATATCCGGGATAATCAGCCAGTTCCGGCGCCCGGGAAGGAGTCAGCGGAAAGGAATAACAGTCACAGTAACCGCAGCGGGTTCGGCAGTAGGGGACATGAGCGTAGATACAGAAAGCTTCTGCGGGGGACAAGGCGGCAGCGGCCTTTACCTCATTCAGCAGTTCCGACCCGGATGAGGTCATGGGACGCCGCGCCCAGAGCGGCCGCGGCATCGCGCGTTCCCGCAGAATTTCCGGCAGCGGACGGTCATCAAAACGCCTTAGTCCGGCTTCCTGTTGTTCGAGTCTTGTTTTAAAATCGGTTGTCATATGCGGTAGGTATTAGGTGTTAGGTATTAGGTGTTAGGTGTTAGGATGTAGGAACTAAGGGTCAGGGACCGGGGACCAGGGGCAAGTGTTTGCTCGTCATCTTGTCGCCTACCACTGGTCCCTGGCCCCTGTTCCCTGATCCCTGATTTCAGTCCGGATACCAGTAATGAGGACCAACGCCCTCACAGGAACAATAGCTATACCCTTCGCAGGAACAATAACTGTACCCCTCGCAGGTGCAGACCACATGTCCCACACAGGAGCAGACGTCACCGGCTACGCAGTTGCAGACGCAGACTGCCCCTTCCGGGATCGGAGAGCCGCAGGGCAGCGTATAAGTCACCGTTTGTCCGGTCACGGGATCTGTCCCTTTCACCTCGATCCCCTTGGTATCGTCCTTCATTTCTTTAAGGTCCACCGGGCAGCCAAGGAGCTCAAAATCCGGCAGGCTGATGAACAGGATGCTCTTGTCTACAGCCACAGCGCAGGAGCTCCCATCTTTGGCAACAGCGATCGGGAGCCATTTCGCAGCGACTGTGGTCAGGCGGTGCAGCACAGCCCCGTCTTCCATAGAGACCAGGACGATCTCCTTATCCGTCCCGCCAAGGATGCCATAGCTTCCATCCGGTGTAACAGCCGCGGACAAAATGCTCTGGTCCAGATCCTTTTTCCAGATCACATGCCCATCCGTCAGGGAAACGAGACGGTATTCCTCATTTCCCTTCGCGCAAATCAATGCTTTTGCGCCGCCCGGGAGGACCGCATAAACCGCATTGGGGACGGCATCGGTTCCAACATAATTCTGAATCGTCCCTGACTGAACGTCGAAGATACTAAAACCCTTCTGCCGCAGGATGAACAAATACCGGCCGTCACTCAGGACTGTGATATCCTGAAATTTATTATCTTCCGAGATCTCATAGAGCTTTTCCTGGTCAGTATAGCTGAAATCCCCTTCCCGGTTCAGCTTGAAGATCACATTTCCCGTGACACCGTAGATATTGCCATGGGTATCGGTGTCCAGACCGTTGAAGCTGCTGGTTTTCACGACATTTACTTTGATCGATCCGGAAGAGGTTTCCTTCAGCTCCGGCAAAAGGAGCGGACGGATCGAACTGGAACCGCCCATGAGCGCCAGTGAGTTCCCGTTGATGAAAGCCATGGCGAGGAGCTCTTCGTTAATGTCCTTCGCCTTCTCGCTTTTCTCCAGTGCATGGGAGCTATAATCCCAGCATTTCTGCTGAGAAGCACTGTCAAAGGAAAAGAGATGTTTTCCGTCTGCAGAGATCATCAAGTCAATGATCGTGTTTTGATGTGCCGGGGCGGATTTGCACAGCGTCGTCAGGTCCGAGGCGGCATGTGCCGGTTTGACAAAGCGGGTGTTCATCCCGACACCCATCACGGCGGCACCGAGTCCGGCCGCTTTCAGAAAATCCCGGCGGCTGAGCTGCCAGGTCATTCCATCCTGCCGGAGCGCGTAAACCTCCGGACGCTCGTTTTTGTTGGTCATATATACTCCTTTCGCGATATTAGCGTTTTTTCTTCACCTGTTCCGTATAGTGTACGCCCTGGTCTGCCTTGCTGTTGCCGCGAAGCCGGCACTGCAAGTCTGCACAGCCGTGCGTCTCCGGACGTTATAGAGCATGTCCTGGTCTGCCTTGCTGCTGCCGCGAAGCCGGCACACTGCAAGTCTGCACAGCCGTGCGTCTCCGGGCATCACAGAGCACGTCCTGGTCTGTCTTGCTGCCGCCGCGAAGCCGGCACTGCAAGTCTGCACAGCCGTGCGTCTCCGGGCATCACAGAGCACGTCCTGGTCTGTCTTGTTGCTGCCGCGAAGCCGGCACACTGCAAGTCTGCACAGCCGTGCATCTCCGGACGTCACAGAGCACGTCCTGGTCTGTCTTGCTGCTGCCGCGAAGCCGGCACTGCAAGTCTGCACAGCCGTGCATCTCCGGACGTTCCACAATCCCGCACAGGAGTGCAGTCCTGATGTGCGGGCTGCGCCGCAGCATCAGGGCAGACCTCGTGTGCTCCGTTCCAATTTGTGCAGCAGCATCGGGGCAGACCTCGTGTGCTCCGTTCCAATTTGTGCAGCAGCATCGGGCAAACCTCGTGTGCTCCGTTCCAATTTGTGCAGCAGCATCAGGGCAGACCTCGTGTGCTCCATTCCAATTTGTGCAGCAGCATCAGGGCAGACCTCGTGTGCTCCGTTCCAATTTGTGCAGCAGCATCAGGGCAGACCTCGTGTACTCCGTTCCAATTTGCGCCGCAGCATCAGGGCAGACCTCGTATGCTCCGTTCCAATTTGCGCCGCAGCATCAGGGCAGACCTCGTGTGCTCCGTTCCAATTTGAGCCGCAGCATCAGGGCTGACTTCGTGTGCTCCGTTCCAATTTGCGCAGCAGCAGTTCCAGCGTGAGAGCACGGTTGATCTCACAGCGGTTATAAGGCCATTCCCCGTCCGCCGCCGGGATTCCCCGGGTGAAGCAGTCACCGGCGCAGTGATAGTAACAAAAACACTCCGTACATCGATCCCTGCGGTGCAGGATCTCACGCATCTGCCGTATGCGCGCCTCCTCATCAATATAGATCCCTGTCTTATCGGCATGACCAAAGACCCCGCCGCACTGGCCGTCGCGGCCGGTGGTCTCGTAGCAGCCGGTCACCTGTCCCAGCGGATTGACCGTCAGGCTCTCTCCGAGCGGCGCCAGACAGAAAGCAGAATAAACACCTTCCGGGCGAGCACCGGAATAATACAAAATCTTTCCGTGCTCTCCCGCGATCTCCCGGGCATCCAGAAAAGCCCTCACAAAACGTTCTCCCTGCTTACGAAAAGCCTGCCCATGCGCCCCGCGTGACTGGAAAAAAGCCGGTTCCGCCTGGATCTCCCGGCAGCCGGTCTCTTCGCAGAGAAAGCGGACATCCTCCGGCAGCCGTTCAAAGCGTTCCGGGATCACCGTCATGCGGATGTTGAAGGGATAGCCGGCTTTTGTGAGCTGCCTCACCGAACGCATCACCCGCTCAAAGGAAGGGCTCCCGCCCGGCAGGGGACGCTGCCGGTTCTGTGTTTCCGCGGCTCCATCCATGGAGATCGTCATGCCGTTGATCCGGTCCATCAGCCATTTGCCGTGTTCCTCTCCCCAGCAGCCGTTCGTGACAATATGGAGCAGCGAACGCAGCGGTTTCTGCCGCGCATAATCGGCCAGCTCCCGCATGGCATTCCAATGCATGGTCGGTTCCCCGCCTCCATGGAAAGTCACCGAAAAATGATCCCGGCCTGATCGCTGCGCGTTTTCGCAAACCATATCGATCGCAAGCCGGGCCACAGCCGGATCCAGATCAAGATCATTGGTCTCTCCGCCATTGGCATAGCAGTAAATGCAGCGCAGGTTGCAGCGATTGCTCATCAGCAGTGCGGCAGAAGTCGGACAGAATTCTTTAAGGTTCGGCTCGGGCGGTTCCGGTGGGTCAGCTTTCGTGAAGCCAATGCTGTCGAAAAATTCCAGCACATCCGGCTCATCCGCAAGGACCCCACGCTCCCGGGTGTCACAAAAGCGCTGTGCACATTCCGCCATCGCACCGTTGCCCAGGAACAGCAAACCGATGAGCGGCCTATAGATCAGGTATTTCGTCTGAAAAGGAATCAAATAAAGCGATTTCCCTCGCATCTATCCCCTCCACGATAGGATCTTCATCTTTCATCTTTACTCCGGCAAAGCCATACTCCCGCGCATAATCAAGAAGCCATACTTTTGCCGTCCTCAGCAATTCCGCTTCCGTAAGCGTCCGATTGACGCGGCAGCGGAAGGAGCCGAAATCCTGCAGTTCACTGCGCTGTGCCGGACAGATATCCGGGCAGCCGCGTGAGCAATGGAAACGGTTGAAACAGCCTATACATTCCGGATCTTCGGCTGAGAGTGTTTCAAAAATCTTCCTGTCCCAGGGCAAATTCACTCCCTTCTTTTCCGCTTCCGCCACGGAGGAAACCGCAAAGCATGCCGAAACACCCTCCGGCGGAACCAACTGCAGTACCCTGCGAAAGCAGTGGCAATAGCGTCCATGGATCTCATCCGGCCGGCTGCCGCTGTAACTGAGTCCCGGAGCGTGCTCTTTCGCTTTCAGGAAATATTCACAAAATTCATCCGCTGCTGACAAATCCGCATCCTGCCGATAAGCAGGCTCCATACGGATCACATCCGCATGAAGAACTTCCCGGCAATATGAGGTAATTTCCGGGATCCGGGAAAAATTCTCTGGCAAAACTGTCACACGAACTGTCAGCTGTCCCTGAAATTCTCGGATGATCCCAGCGGTCCGCTCAACGAAAGCGGAAGTGTTTCCGCCGCTCCGCAGCGGACGCTGACGGTTTTGGATATCCGGCGGGCCGTCCACAGAAAGTCCGATCTGATCGAAATTCTTCGCGAAAAGAACCGCACGCTCTTCCGGCATCACGCCGTTCGTCGCAAGATAGGAGTAAAACGGGACCTGTTCCTGCATACTCATAGTCTTCAAATCGGCAAGCAGCTCCGGCAGCCGGGGATCCATGGTCGGTTCGCCGCCGCCATGGAAAACAACCGTAAACGATTTTTGTTCTTCTCTGCAATTCGAAAGGATCCTTTTAGCGGCATTCATGATATGTTCCCGGGAGAGCTGAAGCGCGCTGTCCCTTTCGGGTTCCGCAAAGCAGTAGGTGCAATACAGGTTACAGGTCAGCGAGGTGTAAAGTGTCAGGCAGAGGGGTTTGTAATTTTCCGGGCTGAGAAGAGTGTTCCATTGACTTACTGCCTGTTGAGCAAAGTTGATCAATTCTAAGGTGACGGTTTCTCCTGGAACCGTCACCCAGGAATTGATCCGTCCAAAAGGTACGGTTCCAGGGGAAACCGTCCCCTTTAGAGCTGTTCCCTTAAACCCGAAGGGGAGTTCACCGGAAAGAAGTCCCAGGATCTCCTCCGCTTCCGCCTCGCGGGCAGCGGCAAGATAGCCCGGCGCATAAAACAGCGTCAACTCTTCAAATTGCCGCGTAAAGATCGGCAGAGCCTCTCCTTCGATTTGGCAAAACTGCAGCCGCTCAGTCAGGAATTCCCGGTTCACAGACACGCACCTCACATAACCTTAAAAATATCGCACGAACTGTTTTCTTCGTCTTAGCCTCATCCCAGCCGGTATATTTTCGTACCTTAACAAAAACATCAGACATCTTCTGCATGCTGTTGAACTGGTTGAAGATGAACAGTGCGGGGGAGTTCACCGCAAAAAGCGGCATGGGGTCAACGGACGCGGAGGTTTCTGCATAAACCACACCCTTTTCCAGGCTGATCTTTGCCCGACTGTTGACGATCGGCCATATCTCTGCAAATTGAACCTCATCAAAAGCAGTCAGATCTTCGATATGATAACTGGGCGAACCGCTGCGGCTGCGGGTCCGTTCCTCCGCATTGTCGGCGGCAGCTGCCAGCATTCCCCTGCGGGAAACCCGGATGCGCATCTGTCCAGTCGGTTCCGTCATATGGTCAAGATCGATCAGCATTTTCATGATAATTCGTCCCCTCATCGAAGCAAGTGGCCCCAGCACGGAGCACGCCTGGTCTGTCTTGCTGCTGCCGCGAAGCCGGCACTGCAAGTCTGCACAGCCGTGCGTCTCCGGACATCCCTCAATCCCGCACCGGAGTGCAGTCCTGATGTGCGGGCTGCGCCGCAGCATCAGGGCTGACCTCCTGTGCTTCACCCATCATTGGTTGGATCCGCCGCAGACGCGCAGCCAGACAGCCGCCGCAGCATTCTTCCGTCTCAAAAAACTGACACTGTGAACATTCCGGAAAGATTCCAAAGGAATGCCAGGGTCTTAACTTTTCATTAAAGAATTTATAAACAGACTTTGAGTTTTCAAAATCTTTAAGATTCGCCTGCATCAGGTTTGACAGAGCAAAACAGGGCAGGATGGTCCCACCTGTACACAGGTCCACCACCGGCGTACACTGTGAGCTGTAATGAAATCCGTTCGCCTGTAATTGTGCGAAGTTCCGCCCGAACATACAGCGCACAAAGCCGCAGTCAGCTTCCAGTTCGATCCCACACCCCGCGGTCAGGAAGGACTGCCCGAAAAGCGCCTGTCCGACGGCCGAATAGCGTTTCGGATGCAGGGAGCGATTCTTTCCACCCCAGGTCGGATGAGCCAAACCGATGCGGATCAACTTCCGCAAGCCAAACCTTCCGATCAGTTCCATTGCGTACCTTAAAGAAAAGTCTGCAGAAGTCAGCGTCATACCCAGCGTAACTCGCTGTCCCAGCAACGCCAAAGCATTTCTCCTGCGCTTCCGGGCTTGCTCACCAAGAGCAGCATTGAGATTTACGACCACGGTACACACATCCGGAGCAAGTGATGCCAGCACCTCCAGGGCTTCATCCGGCATACATCCATTGGTAAATACCATGATGGAAAAGCCCTCTTCCCTGCCAAGCTTAACAAAATCCGCGAAATCCGGATGCAGGGTCGGTTCTCCGCCCAGCAGCCGCAGCTCACGGATCCCGGCCCTGCGGGTAAAATCCAGATAGGAGCGCATTTCACTTTCCGCCATCTGCACCGCATCCATCCGCAGCATACGGGACCGGGAATCTGCCGCAAAACAGAACTCACAATCCGCATTGCAAATGTTGGTGATGATCTGGTTCGCCATCAATTCCGCTCCTCTGTCAATGCAGTCCACACTTTTTCCGCATCAACAGCCGTCATCCCCGAATGCTCCAGTTGAAAGCGCAGCGCCTCCCCGCCTTCCGGAACGCGAACAAAACTTCCAACCGTATCCGCGATCAGGATACGATCTCCGTCCCGGACCCAGCCAATTTCTGCATCTCCTGCCGCACAAAAATCTGTCAACGGGAATGGCTCCGCTACAGGATGATCCTCTGAAGCAGAAGGCCCGGCAAATGCAATGTCAGTCTCAAATCCGGGCAGAAGACTCCGGAAATCCGCGGTACCCGCAAGCCGCTCAAGAAAGGACCGGTCCAAAATCAACTGATCCGCCATGCTCTCATAACCGAGCTGCCGGAACAGCTGCCATAGCATCAAGGCCTTTGTGATGAGGCAAAAATTACCGCTTCGTTCCGCCTTCAGCACACAGCCGCCCGCACAATGCGCATAACAGAAGCACCCCCGGCAGCATTCCCGGTTCCTTTCAACCAGCTGCCGCTGAGCGTCCAGAGAATCCTGATGAATGTTCATCCCGTCTGTCCCAAGCAAACCGAAATGCAGATCCGGCTTCCCCAAGCGCTGATTTTCCGAAAGCTGCCAGCAGGATCCAATCTCTCCCTCAGGTGTAACGATCAGCGCATCCTTTCCCATCGGACATAGGGAGTTGTTAATTGAGGAAAGATCAGCAGAGGAACAAACCAGCCGGATCTTTTCCCTCTCCAAAACCCGAAAGGCATCTGCCCAGTTCCGCACAAACACATCCGCATCCGGCGGAGTCAGTTCATTTTGACGGGCCAGGTCACTTTCGATCATCGGTTCCAGACAAACCGCTTCCGGCTGGAAGCACCTTGCAATAAATGCAGCCCATCGCCCGAGACTTTCTGCATTTGCCGCAGAAACACAGGAGCGAATGATGAAATCACAGCTCCCGCGGGAAAAGATGTCCGCGCTCCGGCAAACTGTCTCAAACGATTCCCTGCCCTCCGGACCCGGACGATGACGGTTTTGCACCTCCGGAAAACCATCCAGCGAAAGTACCACGGTATCGAAATACTCCGCGATCCAGCGGGCTTTGGTTTCGGGATAAAAGCCGTTGGTCGTCACTTCAAAATGAACCGAAGCCTCAACCTTTTCAGCCAATGACCGGGCGTAATTCACCGCGAACACCACTTCTTTGAAAGCGGCAAAGGGCTCTCCACCGAAGAAATGAATATTCCAATCGCTCCGTCCGGCATCCCGCATCACCCGGGCATAACCATCCACAGCCATGCGGATCTGTGAAAATGACATCAGCGGATGTTCCCGCACGGTTACAAAATCACAGTAAGCACAGCGCATCATGCAGCCGCGTGTCGGGACCAGGCCGAGGAAAAGGGGATCCGGCGGACCTACTCTCATTTCCGAGCGGTTTCCTGCACCCCGAAGGGAACCGATCCATGGCGCGTCTCCCGGAACAGGTTTCGAACTGTCCCAAAGGCAGGCAAAAACGATCTCAGCCATAGTCCGATTGACCAGCGTTGTGATCCCGTGGAACGGCGCATAGATCAACACCGGTTCCTGGCCAAGCGGGAGAAACCAAACGTCTTTTGGCATCACTGCGAATCACTTACAACACAGCGGAAACCGCGGTCCAGAGCAAAAGATGACCCGAGTGCATAGAAGCGATCGACTGTCCGGGCATTATTCTCAGCGACCTGAGCAGAGCTGCCGCGGATCACACGATACCCGCCGGCTTCCGGCCCGGTGGGATCAACCGGCTGATTCGTGACGGTGTACCAGTTCTCCTGATAACGATCCGAAACCCATTCGGAAACATTGCCACCCATGTCATAGACGCCAAAGCTGCTCACATCCTCCGGATTGGCATCCACTGCAAGCGTATCATAGTTCCCGTTTCCGGAATAATTCAGGTTGGCAGCCACAAAAGTGTTGCCCCACGGATAGGCATTCCCCTCAGGACCCTTTGCGGCATATTCCCATTCGGCTTCAGTCGGCAGCCTGCCGCCGGCCCATTCGCAATAAGCATTGGCCTGAGACCAGTCGACATAGATCACCGGGTAATTGTCGTATTCCGGATTCCCATAGTAGGAAGGACGGCGGAAGGATTTGACCTCATGCGGTTCCGTACAGGCACCATCCGCCACACAGAGGGCATATTGTCCATTCGTCACCTCGTAGGCGTCGATCCAGTAATCCGAAAGCGTGACTTCATGCGCAGGTTTTTCATCAATAGCACCTCTGGGATCACCCATCGTGAAAGTATCCCCGGGAATAGCAACCATCTGCGCGTCATCGGTTTTCCGCACACCGGGATTCATCAGTTCATCGATGTTCTCTTCGCTGATCTCAAACAGTTCCGGGGTGACACTGGCCGCATCGGCAAAACAGCGGAAACCGATATTGTCAGCAGCGTGACCCGGGAAGGTCTCCAGCAGCGTCTCCACCCCGATGGTCTCCGGATAACTGTTCCAGGCACCGCCGGCAGCAAGAGAAATATTTTCATCCTCACCGGCTGCGATCCATTCCCAGACGTTGCCCAGCATCTGCACCATGCCATAGACTGAACCGCGGGAACGATAGGATGTGACCGGGACTGTCAATGCGAGCTGGTCTGCACTGCGAAGAGCCCTTTTGCGGTTGGTACCGACGCTGTTCACCGTGGAGGCACTCACCTTAGATCCCTCCGCAGGGGCCGCAGCTGTCTGCCACTCCGCAAGTGTCGGCAGCCGCATCCCGGCCCATTCGCAATAGGCTGCGGCATCATCGCGTGTCACAAAAACCATCGGCAGGTCCGCGGCTTTTTCGCTCAGCCCCGGATAAGCGAATTCATCCAGCGCTTCCGGCATTTCACAGGCGCCATCCGTGACACACATTTCATATTGTCCGACACTCACCGCATAAAGAGAGGCCAAAACATCATTTTCAGTCAGGAGCAGCAGCGAGCCATCCGCTTTTGCGATCACAGCTTTCCCGGCAGGGACCGGCAATGTGTTTTGCGTTTCATCGTCTTCCATGGTGGTGTTGACCGCTTCGGTCGGGAGCCGGTTATCTGCCTCTTCCGCCATTACTTGTTCTGTCTCTGCCGCAAGCGTTTCAATGACTACCGTCGGAGTTGTTTCTGTTGTTTCATCGGGTTTCCCGCTATCCAACCCCGTTGAACTGTCGAATTTTGCGAAAAATCCTTCGGTTGGAGTTGCTTCCGTTTTCTCTTCAGTTTGCGTCACTGTTCCCACTTCAGACTCCACCGCCGGCAGAACTTCAGCGTCAGGCAGCACCTCCGCATCAATCTCAACAGTCGGCTTTGATGGCTCCAGCATGGAAGCCCCTTTTCCACCACTGAAAAGATCAGAGATCAGCGACTTTACATCGGAAAAAAGGGAAAACACCGCCCAATCGTTCAGAGAAGTACCCGGGCCCTTATAGGAAGCATCCTGGAATACCACCGGACCTGGGTCATGGACATCAGCCGTGAGCGTTTTTGTATCCTGAGGTCTCTCCTTCAGCGAAGCCAGGCCACCCGCGTTCACATCCCGAAGTGCCGCCATGGCCCTTTCCGCTGTACCGTTTTGCCTGATCTGACGGTTCAGGAACCAGCCGCCCACCGCCAGCAGCGCGAAAGCAGCAAAAAACCAGCTGCCGTTTCGTGGTCTGTTCATCGCATCGATCGCGGAACCGAGCTTGCCAAGAGCCTCATTATTGGCTCCGGCCTTCTTAAGTCTGCGGACAAAATCTTCATAATTGCCCTTTTGCAGCAGCCAGATCAGCAGGATGAAGGTACCAACCACGGGGATCAATCCGACCAGCACCCACCAGCCCTTCCGCGGCAATGTGTGCAGACGCCGGACTGTTGCTGACAAAACCGGGATGACCGTCAGCAGGTAATAAAAACACCAGAGCGGCAGCACCCAGGGGACATAAAAGGCCGGCAGCTCATAAGAGGTGTCCAGCGAAAACCGGGCTAACGGATAAAGCGGGAGGATCAAAATCAGAAAGTGCAAAATCATAGCCGACCAATAATTTCCGCGCTTCATATAGCCGGAAAAATTCGCGTAATTCCGAAACAGACTGATATATGATTTCATGCGTACCCCCCGATAAACGTATTAACTGAATATTACCACAGGATTTATATGATGAATAGCCCTATTTTTTATGCCTTCTTTACAAAACGATCATATTGCATTATAACGAAATAAGGGAATAAATGGTGGGCACACTGCCCACTTTTCAAAATATGGTATCTATTCAGTACGGAGCACACGTGGACAGCTTTTTTGCTGTTGCGAAGCCAACACAAAAAAACTGTACTCTGTGATGCGTCGACGGGTTCTGAACAGTTTCAAGATATGAATCATTAAACATACAGAATTCTGATAAGAGAGGGAAAATGAACATTATCGAAGGCTTTATCCCCTTTATGGGGTATCAAACATACTACCGCATCGTCGGACCGGAAAAGACAAAGAAAACACCTCTGGTACTGCTGCACGGCGGCCCGGGATCAACGCATAATTATTTTGAAGTGCTGGATTTCCTTGCCGAAGAAGATCAGCGGCAGTTCATCATGTATGACCAGATCGGCTGCGGCAGCTCCTACCTGGACGGACACCCGGAGCTGTGGACCCGCGAGACCTGGGTGCAGGAGCTCATCACACTGCGCGAATTTTTGAACCTTAAAGAAATCCATTTACTCGGACAATCCTGGGGCGGAATGCTGGCACTGGAATACGTCTGCAATTACAAGCACGAAGGCATCAAAAGCCTGGTCCTTTCCTCCACCCTGCCCTCCAGCCAGCTCTGGGGAGCAGAACAAGCACGGATGATCAAAGAACTACCGCTGGAGATGCAGCAGGCCATCCAAAGAGCCGCAGAAACCGGTGATTACGAAGCGGAAGACGTCAAAGCCGCTGAGGCGGAATACATGCTGCGCCATTGCTCCGGTCCTTATGGGGATGATGCTCCGGAATGCCTGACCCGAGAAAAGCGTACCGGACGGGAGGCTTATGTCGTCGGCTGGGGACCGAATGAGTTCACCCCGCTCGGAACCTTAAAAGATTATGATGTCACCGACAAACTGGGAACCATCCGTGAACCCGCGCTCATCATCAGCGGCGGGAACGACCTCTGCACGCCCTACCTCGCCAAAACCATGGCTGACGGCATCCCCAACTCCCGCTGGGAGCTATTCCGCACCGCCCGCCACTCCTGCTACGTGGAGGATACGCCCCGCTATGCCGCCTTCCTCAAAGAATGGCTGAACGGGAACGATTAAGAAATACCGCCATCCTAAAGTTTAATTTCAGATAATCCAAAGTGATAGAACATCGGGGGACCGGACAGCTTACTGTCCGGTCCCCCGATGTATTCTGTTGTCATCTTTTTCACAAATTCCACAAGATTCAAAGCTTCATCTAAGGTTCGGATAGTAAGATTAGTTACAGAGAAAGGGGAAAAACCTTATGGACATTCATTATCGGCACGAGTGGAAACATGAGATCAGCTATGCGGATCTGCTCTCCATTCGGGCACGGCTGAGGGCTGTCGCACAGCCGGACAGCCATGCCATCGGCGGCAAATACCTGATCCGCAGCCTGTATTTTGACAATCTGAATGACAAAGCGCTGCGTGAAAAGATCGACGGGGTCAACATGCGGGAAAAATTCCGCATCCGCTATTACAACGGCGACCCGTCAAAGATCATTCATCTGGAAAAAAAGAGCAAGTTGAACGGGCTCGGGACCAAATACTCCGCCCCGCTCACCATGGCGGAAGCGCAATCCATCGTGGACGGAAACATCGGCTGGATGCTGAATTCCCCGCACGCTTTGGTCCAGGAGCTTTACTGCAAGATGCGCTATCAGGGCATGGCGCCGAAAACAATTGTGGACTACACCCGGGAGCCTTTCATTTACGCTCCGGGTAACGTCCGTGTGACTTTTGATTACGACATCCGCACCGGACTGGGATGCACGGATTTTCTGAACCCGAACTGCGTCACCATCCCCGCGGGAGACGCACCGATCATCCTGGAAGTGAAGTGGGACGCCTTTCTGCCCTCCATCATCCGGGATGCGGTCCAAACCCCCGGACGTCGTGTCGGTGCATTTTCAAAATATGCGCAGTGTCGGATATATGGGTAGAATGTAGATCGTAGGATGTAGAATGTAGGATTCAGGAACAAGGAACAAGGATTTATTTAGGAGATAGGATAAGGGATATAGGAATATAGCAGATACACCTAACCCCTAACCCCCAACCCCTAACCCCTAACATCTAAAATTAAGGAGAACAACAATGACATTTAATGATATTTTCAAATCAAGTTTTTTGGATAACGTGACTTCTGTCAGCGTATTGGACATGGTTTTGACCATGGTATTGGCATTCTGTCTGGGAATGTTTATCTTCCTCATTTATAAAAAGACTTATTCCGGCGTGATGTACAGCTCTTCCTTTGGCGTAACGCTCGTCGCCCTGACCATGATCACATCCCTCGTGATCCTCGCGGTGACCTCCAACGTCGTTCTTTCCCTCGGTATGGTCGGTGCGCTTTCCATCGTCCGCTTCCGTACCGCGATCAAGGAACCGCTGGATATCGCCTTCCTTTTCTGGGCTATTGCTGTCGGCATTGTCCTGGCAGCCGGCATGATCCCGCTGGCCGTCTTCGGATCCGTCGTCATCGGCATCATCCTGCTGGTCTTCGCCAACCGCAAGGACAGCTCCAACCCGTATATCGTCGTTCTGAACTGCGCTGATCACGCCAGTGAAACGAAAGCACTCGAATATCTGCAGTCCAACACCAAAAAGTGCATCGTCAAGTCCAAGACAGCCCGTCAGGGGAACGTTGAAGTGAACATGGAAGTCCGTCTCAAGGATGACAACACCGATTTCATCAACACTCTCTCCGAAATCGCCGGTGTCTCCAGTGCGGTCCTGGTCTCTTACAACGGGGACTACATGGGATAAAAGGAGCCTGACGTGTCTACCGATAAACATATCGACCGCATCTGCATCATCATCACGCTCATCGCTCTGCTGGTGACTGTGCTCTTCATGAATGGTGAGAAGCTCGGTATTGAACGGATCGTCGATGCGGACGCGGAAAAGTATTCGGACCTGGATCAATTCACTGCCAATGATCAGAACGGTGAATGGGATACCACCGGCGCGACTGTTATCACGCTGAACGGTGAAAGCGCCTCGGTATCCGGAAACGGCGCCTATGTCAACAACGGCTCTGTTGTCATCACCAACGCAGGGAAATATCTGCTCTCCGGCACATTGACGGATGGTAACATCAGCGTGGATGCATACATCTCCTCGAAAGTATGGCTGCTGTTGGATGGGGTGAACATCACCTCATCCGACAACGCCGCCATCCGGGTGGAGGAAGCGGACAAGGTCTTCCTTACTCTGGCGGAAGGCAGCGAAAACTTCCTGTCCACAGGCGAAACCTTCAGTGACACCGCCATTGCGGATGGGACCAATGGAGCAATCTATGCGCATGATGACCTCACCATCAACGGGACAGGCGCTCTCACCATCGTCAGCGGATATAAGCACGGTATCGACGCCAACGATGACCTGATCATCACCGGCGGGACGATCAATATCACCGCACCGCTGGACGGGCTGCACGCCAACGACAGTCTGCGCATCATGAATGCGGACCTCACCATCGATGCCGGAGATGACGGACTGATGGTCGCGAAAGAAAACGGTTACCTGCACATTGAATCCGGCACGATCAACATCAAAGCCGACGGAGATGCCATTCATACAGCCGGTGATATCACCATCGACAGCGGCAGCATCGCCCTGAGCGCCGGAGATGATGGTATCCATTCCGATACCAACGTCCTTATCAATGACGGTGTTCTGCTCATCAGTGAATGCTATGAAGGCATTGAAGCGGTCACCATCGATATCGCAGGCGGTGACATCACCATCTACCCGAGTGATGACGGCCTGAATGCAAACGGCGGCAGCGACATGTTCGGCATGCCGGGCGGCTTTGGTCCCGGCGCTTTGGGACAGAATACAGAAACTGCCACACCGACCCCGACGGTGGAAACGCAAGAAGACGATTCCACCTGGGTCCGCATCAGCGGCGGCAATTTGACCATTATCAATGAAAATGCACGTGATGCTGACGGTATTGACTCGAACGGCGATTTGATCATCACCGGCGGCACCATCCGCGTCAGTCTGCCCGGCGGCGGTACCAACAACGCCATTGACTACGGTTCTGAATCCGGCGGGAAAGCCACCATCAGTGGCGGTAACCTGGTCGCTGCGGGCGGTTCAATGATGTCGGAAAACTTTGATGAAAGCTCGGAACAGCCGGTCATCATGTACAACCTGACGGAAACCGTGGAAGGCGGTACGGAAGTCCTGGTATTGGACGCGGAGGGCAATGAGATCCTCAGCTATACTCCGCCGCAGAGCTTTAACTCGATCTTCCTGAGCTGTCCGGAGATGAAAGTCGGAGAAACCTATACGGTTATCATCGGCGAAACTGAAGAGGAACTGACTATGGATTCCGATGCGATCACGCTCGGCAGTGCCGGAATGGGCTCTTTCGGTGGTGGTTTCTTCCGCGGCGGTGGCGGCGGCAGAGGAGGCAGAAGCAGAGACTGGGAAACTGCCACGGTGACACCTGATGGCAGTACCACTGACAGTACCGCGGAACCCGGTGAGATGCCGAAGGGCGGCGGATTCCCCGGCGGTCCCGGTGGGATGATGCCTCCGGACGGGCAGATGCCGACCTTCGATGGAACGGAAATGCCGGAATTTGACGGAACAATCATGCCGCAGGACGGCGGATTCCCGGGCGGTCCCGGCGGGATGGGCTTTGATCAGCGGCAAACAGCTGAAGAAGAGGAAGAAACTGCGGCTGTTTCCACCGCGAAATCACTCTCGGAGTTCAGTCCTGAAACCTGGATCCTGCTGGGAACATCCTTCGCAACGATCCTCGCAGCCATCCTTTTTGCCCTGAAGTTTAAGCGCTTCTAACAATATGAGACACGGGAACAGGGCAACTGTCTCAAAATACATGGAGACCGCCCTATTACCACAAAATTAAACTTTTGTCAACCGCCAATTCTGGCGGTTTTTTTATTTTAAAAAACGTGTATACTGTTTATCAGGATTCAGGATTCAGGAGCCAGGGGCCAGAATCAGGAACAAGGAGCAAGGAGCAAGTAGTTAGAAGTTATAGTGAACGTCATAATAATTTTTACTTTGATTCATAACCAACGCAAATGACGGAATAGCAAAGTAGTTTTATTTTTGACGTTTACTATAGAAGTTACAAGTTAGAAGTATTTCGCAAAGCGGAATCTTTATTTGAACTTTGAACTTTTTACTTTGAACTTTGAGAATCTGAACTCTGAACTCTGAAATCTGAACACTAAAAGAAAGGAGCGGACATGGCATACGAAAAAGGCCAAAAAGTTCTGGCAGAAGCCAGGAATGTTGCTGCGGAAGTCAAGCGTGATGCGGGACTTTCCACCAAAACATCCATCCGGGCTGATTTGCTGAATGCGGATGTACACGCTTTCAGCACGGACGTCATCGACTACAACAACGTCTCTGCCGCCATCATTGAAGAAAATGAAGAACTTTTTGCCCTTTCCCGCTGCTGTGATCCGTTTGCTCCGCAGTATCTGACGATCTGCAAAACCCTGACGAAAACCATCGAACATTTAGGCAGTGTTTTCCTCACCAAAACCTCGATGTCTATACTTCATTATGACACCACCGGTCTGGAAAAGCTGACTATCGACGCGCTCTTACGCATGGTTTCCTTCAATTTCCGCAAGGTCCATGACACCCTGCAGCGAAAGAAGAAAGATTCACAGGAATTTGATATCCAGCTCTATGAACAAATGCTGAGCTTCGCGAAAGTTCTGCGCCGTTTAGGCAGCA
>JAFRIR010000029.1 GCA_017432685.1 Flexilinea sp.
ATCATAGCGTTTCTTTGCCCGCTCTTTTTCCCGCTGAACTGCCCGTTCCTGTTTTTCTTCAGCCCGTTTCTGTGCTTTCACCTCCCGGGCATAGGATTTCAGTACCGGCAGGGAAGAGGCTCTCACCGCCGGCGCCACCCGGTGGTGGCTGCGATCCCGCTGACGTTTCGGTCCATTTTTATAGACAGCCTCCCGCTTGAGGATCGTTTCAACCTTGATCTCACCGCTTTCGATCTTATTGACGCGCTCCTGCGTGGCCTTCAGCCGGTCAGAGAGCGCCGCCCAGCGGAACATCCAGCCGATCATGCTCAGATCCTGCGCGTGTCCGGATTCCTGCATGTCGTTATAGGCGCGGCAGCATTTGCGAAAATGCAGTGAGACCATCTGATAGAGTTCTTTGAGCGTGACCTCTTCAAGGTCTGGAAATTTTTCGCCGCTTTGTTCGAGTACGGTTTTGGTGATGCAGTATGAGCCCATCTGTTTGATGTTCTTTTCCAGGCGGGCCATCAGCAGCGGATAGTAAGGAGACTGACGGTGGTAACGGGTGGCGGTGTAATTCAGGTTGATGAGCGCGATCCACAGGGCTTTGGCGACTTCTTCGAATTCCAGCGGAGCATTGTTATAGGTGCCTTCGGGTTCGAAGGGAAAGCCGTATTCATCGCAGAGCGCCTGTTCCGCTTCCGGGTTTTCGCTGTCCGCGTTTACCGGTGCATCAAATGCATCAGCGGTCTTTACGCGTCTGAGCATTTCTTCCATTTCCTGATCGCTCAGTTCGGTGTCCAGTGCGATATGTTCCATCCCGTTATGTCTCCTCCTTTCTAAATTTTCGAGACAAGTACATTTCTATAATTATCTTTAGAACTATATTAGCACAGATATTTTATCTTGTCAAGGGGTAATTTTAAATTCGTTTTATTTAAACTCATGAGGCACGTACACAGACTGAGCACGGCGATGAATTCGCTCAAAGTCAACATAGGTTCCCCTGAGTCGAAGGGGTCAGATTCTGCAGGCTCGTACGAAGCATGAGCCGGAAGGATCTGACCTCGCAGACTCGGGAGAACCTTTCCAAATTAAGCGCACATGGGGACGGCCGAAGGTCCTGCGCTGCATCAATCGAGCGAAGCTCGCACCTTTCAGCGCAGGTCGTGCAGGCTGCGCTGCAGCAGGATAACCGTCCCCGTGTGCGCTTGCCTTGCAAGTTTCCCCACTATTGAACGCACATAGGGACAGTTCCTGCGTGCACAGCAAAGCGTATCTACATCTGTTTCATTGTCATTACAGAATTGACAGGAAACAGGAAATGTTTTATAATGAAATCAGAAAAAAAGAGGTGCCGCCGGTAACGGACTGGCCTTCCTAAATGACTATATTATAGAAATAGTCGTCCAAGATTCCAGTCGGGGACGGCTATTTCTGTTTAATGTTTGCTTGATCAGAAGATCGGTCGCGGCCGATCCGGTATCCCAGCGTAAAGCTGGCGATACACAGACTGAGCACGGCGATGAATTCGCTCAAAGTCAACATAAGTTTCCCTCCTTTCCGGTCAGACTCGATGCAGACCGCATCGGCGCTTTCCATATACGGAGGGTCTAAACAGTCAGTCCCTCCGTATAATCCGGAAGGCCAGTCCGTCCACCATATCTGGCGGCACCCACTTTGATTATATCACAATGGGCTCAAACCTTCCGCACCATGCACAGGGGAAGGGAGTCAGACCCCGCCTCTTTTCGTTTTGGCGGGATCTGACTCCCTCCTTGCCGGAAATTTGCCGCTTGAAAAAATGAGACAGCAACTGTATAATTTAATGACAATGTACTTAACCGAGTTTTGAGAGGAGTTTTTTATGTCTTACGCTAAATTATTTGCTCCCGGGAAGATCGCCGGGCTGGAACTGAAGAACCGCATCGTGATGCCGGCCATGGGCTGTTCCCTGGCCGAATCCAGCGGTGAAGCCGGTGCGCGCATGATCAAATACTATGCGGACCGGGCACGGGGCGGTGCGGGGCTGATCATCACCGAGATCACCCGTGTGGATGATGAGACCGGTGTCGGCACCCCGAACCAGCTCAGTGTCACCAATACGCATGTGATCGGGCAGCTCTCCCGGCTTGCGGAAGCAGTCCATGCCTATGACACCAAACTGTTCGTCCAGCTCCATCACCCCGGTAACCAGACTCCGAGCCGGCTGATCGGCGGAAAGCAGCCGGTGTCGGCTTCCGATGTCACCTGCAAGGTCATCGGTGAACAGCCGCGCCCGCTGACCACAGAAGAGGTGGAAGGCATGGTGAAAAAATTCGTCACCGGTGCGGTCATCGCACAGAAAGCCGGCGTGGACGGTGTTGAAATTCATGCTGCTCACGGCTATCTGATCAGCCAGTTCCTTTCTCCCCACACCAATAAGCGTACCGATAAGTATGGAGGCAGTTTTGAAGGGCGGATGCGTTTCATTACCGAAATCATCATGGGCATCAAAGCCTATTGCGGGCCGAAGTTCCCGATCTCCGTCCGCATGAACGGCAGCGACTATCTTGAAGATGGAATCACGGAAGAAGATGCAATCGCTCAGGCAAAATACCTGGAAAAGCTTGGCATCAGCGTGATCAACGTCAGCTGCGGCACCTACGATTCCGGAGCGACTGTTATTGAGCCAAACTATTTCGCCGAAGGCTGGAAAAAACATTTGGCTTCCAACATCCGCAAAGCTGTCAGCATTCCGGTGATCGCTGTGTGCAACATCAAGCATCCGGCCGTTGCCGAACAGCTGCTGGAAGAAGAGTTTGCCGATTTTGTCGGCATCGCCCGCGGTCAGCTGGCTGATCCGAATTGGGGCGTCAAGGCCAAAGCCGGTAAGGACGTTCTGATCCGCAAGTGCCTGGGCTGCATGGAATGCTTCCGCATCCTGAATGACGGTCTGCCGCTGGGTTGTACGCTGAACCCGGCGCTGGGCCGTGAATTTGAATGGGGCGACGAAAAGCTGGTGAAGAACGGCAATAACCGGACAGTGGCGGTGATTGGTGGCGGCCCTGCCGGTATGGAAGCGGCGCTGGTCCTTGCCAAACGCGGTTTCAAGACCATGCTGTATGAAGCAAAGGACAAACTTGGCGGGACCGTGAACCTGGCCGCTATTCCGCCGCACAAGGGGATGCTCGCGGAATTTGTCGAGACCATGGAAGCGCAGCTCAAAGAAGCCGGTGTTGACATCATCCTGAACACCCCGGCAACCGTGGAAATCCTGAAAGATCACGGAACGGATTCGGTCTTCCTTGCCACCGGCGGCAAACCGATTTTGCCGAATATCCCAGGCATCGAAAAGGCTGTGACTGCCGAGGCTGTACTGGAAGATCCTTCCCTTGCAAAGGGTGAAAACCTTGTCATCATCGGCGGTGGTGTGACCGGTTTGGAGACTGCGGAAACCTTTGCCCCGGATCACAAGGTCACGGTGGTAGAGATGCTGGACAAGGTTGGTGGAAATCTTTATCCGAGCATTGTGATGCACCTGGCGCAGGAGATCATGAAGAACGGCGGCGCCATCGCCAAGGGCAAACAACTGACTGCGGTAGAAGACGGTGCGGTGACAGTGAAGGATACGAAGAGCGGGGAAGAAACGAAGATCCCGGCTGATACCGTGATCCTTGCCATGGGGGTTCGTGCCAACCGTCCGGATGTCGATGCGCTGCGGGAAGCTTTCGGCGACAATCTCGTCCTGGTGGGCGATGCCTGCAAACCGGGGCAAATCTACGACGCACTGCATTCCGCTCACGACAAAGCGTTTGTATTTTAATTTGAATCACACGGGGCATAAGATGACGCAATATGAAAGAATGGTGAAGGGTCTGATCTATGACCCCATGGATGAGGAAATAACTGCTGAACAGTTTCCGTTTCTGGACAAATGCCGGACATTTAACCAATTGAAAGCATCGGATTTTGATCAGAAACAGGCTTACATGAAGGAAGTTTTTGCCGAATGCGGTGAAAACTGCTATATCGAACTGCCCTTCCGTGCCAACTGGGGCGGACACCATCTGCATTTCGGCTCCGGAATCTACGCCAACTTCAACCTGACGCTGGTGGATGACGGGCATATTTATGTAGGCGACAAGGTGATGTTCGGTCCGAACGTGACGATCTCAACCGCCAACCATCCGATCGAGCCGGAGCTGCGCGCCAAAGGATTGCAGTACAATAAAGATGTCTTTATCGGAGAAAATGCCTGGATCGCGGCCAATGTGGTGATCGTCCCCGGTGTGCATATCGGGAAAAACACGGTCATCGGCGCGGGCAGCGTCGTGACGAAAGATATCCCTGACGGGGTCGTTGCTGTCGGGAACCCCTGCCGCGTACTGCGCGAGGTCGGTGACCACGACCGGGAATTCTTTTTCAAAAACGAAATAATTGACTGGGAAGAGCTCTCGTGACCGGTCAAACCGGTAACAAACAAAGTAACTATTATTCAGAACATTCAATCAGGACTGTCACCGATGGCTTAGAAATGAGTTAAAGGTGACAGTCCGGATTATTCTAAAAAAGACGTTTACCGTTCCAGTGGTACAACTGCCAACGTTTTGCCCAACGGAGCTAACA
>JAFRIR010000004.1 GCA_017432685.1 Flexilinea sp.
AGAAAATCAAAAATATTACCGGTCTCTCTATTCTTGATGCTCTTTATTTAAGTGAAAAAGAAATCGATAATATTTTTGACAATTGTATGCTTATTGGCGCCTGAGTACTATGTTTTCAGAGAAACGACGGAAGTCAGGTTATACAGTTCAGTATAAAACAAATATGACAATTTATCAAGTGCTGAATTATAGATAACTTCTGAGTTAATTCAAATGAGCCACAGGTTTGAGGTCCGTGGCTCACATTTCTATCCGTTCAGGATCAGCGCAGCAGCGCCGATGACACCGGCTTGGGAGCTCAGCTCCGCGATGCGGACCGGCGTATTTCTGGTGTTATACAGAGCATGGGTTTTCACATATTCCCGGATCGGCCTCACCAGCAAATCCCCCTGTTCCGCCACCCCGCCGGAAAGCAGGATGATATCCGGGTTCAGTGCATGGATCATGGAAACCGCCGCAGCGCCGATAGCCTTCCCGCAATATTCCACCACTTCCTGTGCCAGCGGATCCCCCCGCTTGACAGCCTCGAAGACCTGGAAACCGCTGACATCACCGATTTTTCCATCCGCCAGTTCCAGCATCATCTTCCCGCGTTCCGGGTCACCGGCGATCCGTTTCCGCGCAATGCGGCCGATCGAGGTACCCGAACCGAAATCTTCTGCCGGACCGGGAACACCGCTAACCGAAAGATCTCCTTCAAAATCGATCACAAGAAAACCCAGGTGCCCTGCAATCCCCTGCGCACCCTGATAGATCCTTTTATTCAAAACGATACCGCCGCCAATGCCCGTACCGATGGTAAAGCCGACAACGTTCTGTACATCCCGTCCCGCACCGTAGATCGCTTCCGCAAAGATGGCAGCCTGACCGTCATTGACGACCTTCACCGGCATCCCGAGACGTGCGGAAAGAACTGCCGCAATCGGAACAGGCGGATCAATGCGAATGGAAGGGTCGCCGTTATGCCCGAACAGTTCCCCGTTCAGGTTCACCTGACCGCAGGTGCCGATTCCGAGTCCCTCGACCCGCAGGCCCTGGCAGACCGGACCGGCAAGCATCCGCTGTGCCAATCCTGTCAGCTGATCCATATAAGCAGGACCGTTCCAGATACCCTTGGAAGGTTCCCGGATCTCAAACAGGATCTGTCCCTGGTCATTGACCAGCGCACAGCGCAGGTTGGTCGCCCCGGCATCAATCCCTAATGCGTAGCGGGTCATGACTTCGCCTTCCCCTGCGGGCTGAACTGAACAAAGCGCTCTGTGATCATCCACGGGCGGGTGATGGCGGACCCGATCACGATCGCATGGACACCAAGCTCAAATCCACGGGCAACATAGGATGGTTCCCAGAAGTGACCCTCCGCGATCACCGGACGGCCGCCCTCTTTGACCATCTGTTCGATGAAGGCCCACGGGGGCGTATATTCATCTTCATTGGTGCCAACACCGGAAAGGGTCGGGGCGATGATGTCGGCATTCGTCCGCATGGCATCTTCCATGCTGTGGCAGTCAGCCATCACCGGGACGTTCAGCTCATTCCGGACCCGGTCGACCAGTTCTTTGACATCCTCATCATTGGGACGTTTGCGTCCGGTGGTTTCAATGGCGATGATGTCCGCACCGGCATCCGCCAGCTCTTTACAGTCCGCAAAAGTCGGGGTGATCATGATGTTCCACCATTCGTCGACCCAATGGCGTTTCCATATCCCGATCACCGGCAGATCCGTCACTTTTTTGATCGCTTCAATATCAACCACGGAGTTGGCACGGATCCCTGCCGCTCCGCCGATCTCGGCAGATTTGGCAAAAGCCGCCATGAACTCCGGACAATGGGTCGGGTCTCCTTCTTTCGACTGGCAGGAGACGATGATCCCGCCTTTCAGTTTCTGCATCATTTGATTATAGGCATTGATATCGTACATGGTGAAAACACTCCTTTTTCTTTAATTTTACCCGACAGTTTCATAATTTGGATTCGTTCCTCAAAATTTCAATAAAGAAAGATATATGCGTATCATGGTACATTTACAGAAATTTATACATGCGCAATATGGATTATTTACAATAATTTATATATGCGTATTGTGGTAAAATATAAATTGTTATAAGGTGCGTATTTTGGGTTTCATAAAATAATGATTTCCGGAGGATAAATGATCTTCAAAAGAAAATTATATGATAAATTACTCGAATGGAAAAAAACCACTAATGGATCCAAGGCTTTACTGATCGAAGGAGCCAGACGAATTGGGAAAAGCACAATTGCTGAAGAATTTGCAAAAAACGAATATAAAAGTTATATCCTGATTGATTTTTCTACTGCTTCAGAAAGAATTAAATCATATTTTCGTGACTATCTCAATGACCTGGATACTTTTTTTCTGCTTCTTTCTACTGCATATGGTGTTCCTCTCTATGAACGTGATACTTTGTTCGTTTTCGATGAGGTTCAATCGTTTCCTATTGCCAGACAGTCTATTAAACACCTGGTTGCAGATGGGCGCTTTGACTATTTGGAAACCGGCTCTTTGATTTCTATCAGAGAAAATGTAAAAGATATTGTCATCCCTTCCGAAGAAAGAAAAATCAAGATGTATCCCATGGATTTTGAAGAATTCCTTTGGGCAATGAATGAAAATTTACTTCTAAATTACATGAGGACATGCTTTGAAAAACGCCAGGAAATGGAACCGGGCCTCCACCAACAGGCAATGATGAATTTTAAAAAATATATTCTGGTCGGCGGAATGCCAAAAGTTGTTGCCATTTTTCTCGAAAACAGACAAAGCTTTGGGGAAGCTGATAAAGAAAAAAGAGATATTCTTGCCGTATATAGGAACGACATCATGAAAATCAATTCTTCGTACCGCGGCAGAACTGCATTACTTTTTGATCAGATTCCCGGTTTCTTATCAAAACATGAAAAACGAGTCATTTACAATCAAATGGAAAAAGGAAGTGGCATTGACGAGTTTTCAGAACCGTTTTTTTGGCTGCAGGATGCAATGATCTGTAATGAATGTTTTAATTGCTCTGACCCAAATATCGGGCTATCGATAAATGAAGACAGAACCTTTGTTAAATGTTATATGGGAGATACCGGTTTGTTAGTCAGCCATGCCTTTAATGAAAACGAATTACTGGAAGAAGAAGTCTACAAACAGATATTAAACGACAAACTCTCTTTTAATGAAGGAATGCTGTATGAAAATGTAATTGCTCAAATTTTGACATCAAACGGTCATCAGCTTTTTTTCTATACGCATTACAATTTAGAAAAGCGAAGAAATGACATCGAAATCGATTTTCTTGTTTCAAATAACAGTAAACTCAAATATAAGATATATCCAATCGAGGTAAAATCCACAAAAAGGTATTCAACTCTTTCTATTGAAAGATTCGCCGAAAAATTTTCTCAGCGTATTGGAGAAACGATTATTCTGCATCCGAAAAATTTATCGATGAAAGATAAAAAATTGTATCTGCCCTGTTATATGGCTATATTCCTTTAAAGGATCCTCTAAACACATCCATTTTTCTCTATCACGAGAAGAGTTTTTAGAGGCGCTTTTAATTATAGAAAACCCGGGAAGCATCAGGTTGTTCCCCGGGTATTTGATCAGTCCTACCCCTTGACCGCTCCGGCGGTCATGCCCTTGACCAGAGACTTCTGGGCAATGAAGATGAACAGGGCAGTCGGGATGGTCGAGAGCGTGATGGCGGCAGCCATGTTGCCCCACTCCACCGCATAGGACGTGATGAAAAACGACGTGCCGACGGTGGCGGTGACAGCTTTTTTGAACGAAAGAATGCCGCTGAAGAGGTACTCGTTCCAGCTGGTGATAAAACCCAGAATCGCGGTGGAACCGATCCCCGGCAGGAGAACGGGGATCAGCACCTGTGTCAGGATCTGGAAGGTGTTCGCCCCGTCAATAGAAGCTGCTTCCTCGATCTCCTTCGGCAGGTCCTGGATATAGCCGATAAACAGCAGCAGCGAAGTCGGCGTGATGAACAACGTGTGCATAAAAATAATAGCGATTCGGGTGTCCAGCAGCTTCATGTTGTTGAAAATCAAAAACACCGGGATCGCGAAAGCCAGCGCCGGCGCCAGCCGAAGCAGCATGGTCGATCCAAGGATCACATCACCAAAACCATGGAAACGAACAATGGAATAAGCAGCCGGGATCGTCAAGATGATCGCAATAAACGAAGAAATGACCGCGATCACAAAGGAATTCCACAAATACAGCCGGAAGTCGAAGCTGCCTTTGCCAAGCACATTCCTGAAGTTATCCAGTGTCGGTTTGAAGATCCATTTCGGCGGACTGGATGAGATATCGAAGGGAGCTTTAAAAGCCGTCAGAAAGTTCGTGAGCACGCCCATATCCAAAATCACGATGATGATGACAACGGCGATGACGGTCAAAACGGTGCCGAGTGTTTTCTTCTGCTTACGGGTCATCTTATTTGTCTCCTTTCGTGTTGCGGCGGACAAGATAAAGGGAAGGCACCAGCAAAATCAGCGCCAGTGAGAACGAAGCAGCACAAGCCATACCGTAATCCGAACGTTGGAAAGCACGGCGGTAAATAAAAATGGAAACAGACTGGGTGAAGGTTCCCGGACCGCCGGCGGTCATGGCAGAAATCAGTTCAAAGATCAAAAAGGACTGCAGCAGTTTTTCGAGGAAAGTGATCCCGAAAATGGAAGAGATCGTCGGGATCGTGATGTGAACCAGTTTTTGCACCGCATTTGCCCCGTCCATGGTCGCGGCTTCCAGCAGTTCCTGCGGAACGCCCTGCATGGCGGAATACATGTTGATAAAAACAAATGGCATGCGGTTGATGGTATCGGCTCCGATAATCGTCTGGTTCACCCATGCCATGCCGAGCAGCGCGGTAGTTCCGGTAAGTCCTGACAGCAGATAAGCGATGGGCCCCACCGACTCATTGAAAAGCAGGCGGAACATCGTGCCCATCAGGAAAGGAGCCACCACCATCGGCAGCAGGATGAGTGTTGTCGCAAGGCCTTTGCCGGGAAAGTCACGCTGGAAGAGCCAGGCGATCAGGATGCCAAGCAGCATTTGGATGAAGGTAGCAATGAGTGCAAATTTCAGGCTCCACAGAAGAGAACTGGCGAATTCCGAGTTACTGAAGAGCTTTACATAATTTTGAAAACCAATGAAATTCGGGTTATCAATGTTGTTGATGCGGGCATTGAAAAAGCTCAGCCGCAGACCGTAAAGGATGGGATAAAGCGCAAAGGCCACCAGCCAGATCGTCAGCGGCAGCAGCAAAAGGAAACCGGTCAATTTTTTATTTTTTTTAAGAGATTTCATGCACACCTCTTCATAAATAAGAAATAAGAAATAAGAAATAAGAAAATTTGAGTACGATAATCATGCTCTTATTTCTTATTTCTTATTTCTCATTTTGGCTGCGGACTGTCGTCCGCAGCCAATTCATCATTGTATTATTCCCAGTAGGACATTTCTTCGGTTGCGTCAGCCTGCAGCTGGGCAAGGGCAGTGTCGAAGTCGACAGCGCCGTTCCAGGCATCGGCCAGTGCACCGCAGGCCATATCTTCAATGATACCGGCGGTCGGGGGCAGGTTCTTGCCGTAGGCATTCAGAACGTCCACCATGTAACCGTAGACCGGGAACTGGTCGGACATATCCGCCAGGACCATCTTGGACGGGGCAATACCACCGGCTTCGGCGTAAAGTTTCGCGGCTTCATCGGTGTAGAGCCATGCAGCCCAGCGGGCAGCCTGTTCTTTATGTTCGGAATACTTGCTGATGCCGACACCGAGGGTGTGGTTATAAGCGAAGTGGCCTTCCGGACCGGCAGGAGGAGCGCAGACAGCGATCTTGCCATGGACCGGTGATTCTTCCGCGTCGATGGTGGCATAACCGGCGTTCCAGTGCACAGTCATGGCAACCTGTCCGGCGATCATGGCTTCGTTGTCTTCAGCAAATTCGCCGTTGACAGAAGAAGCGGGGGTCAGACCCTTTTCGAAGGAAGTCTTCCAGATAGACAGCGCCTGGCGGGCAGCTTCGTTGTCAAAGTTCACCTTGCCGTCAGCATCGAACCAGTCACCGCCGAAGGACCAGTAGCAGTTGGTCCACAGGAAAGCGGTCGGGCCCATCACCTTACCATGGGTGAAGTTGCCGTATTCGGTCGGGGAATCCGGGTTGTAGGCTTTGGTGAAGAAGAAGGAAGCGGCGAGATAGTCGGTCCATGTCCATTCAGCCGGTTCTTTCGGTTCAAGTTCTTCGCCAAGCTGTTCGAGAGCGATCTTCTTGTAGGTGGCTTTCCATTCCTCATTGCTCAGCAGTTCGTCAATGAGGTCGGTGCGATAGTACAGGAAGTGATTGGAAAGATCCATCGGAACACCGTAGAGGGTGCCATCCAGCCAGCGGAAACCGTCGACGGTCGCGGGAATGCGGCCTTCGGTGTCAGCGCCGTAGATGTTGACTTCCGGATTGTCGAGGTAGGGCTGCAGCGGTTCCATGTGCATCCAGTATTTGCCGAGCCAGCGGGACGCGGTGAAGAACAGGTCCACATCAGCGGATTTCGCAGCCATCAGGGCTTCCTGTTTGAGCATGATGTTGTCGCGGCCGAACAGTTCCATGTCGACAGTGAAACCGGCTTCTTCAGCCATGTTTGCGTTCCAGTAGTCAATAACGACCTGCATGGCATCGGATTCCGGACCCGGCCAGTAAACCATACGGATGGCATCATCCGCGGCAGAAGCAGTCATGACCGCGCACAGCAGCATGGTCAGAGCAGCAAGAGCAAACAATACTTTCTTCATTTTGCCTCCATAAAAATAATAATACCTTATCGAATGATATCGATCAGGTTGATTCACACCATTAAATCTGTTTTGCAGAAAAATTTTTTCAAATATGATTATAAATGCAAACATCAAATGGTGACTTCAATCATACCATAGATATCATTTTGTGTAAAAAGACAAAAATCACACAATACCGGACAAAAATCATAGCCTGATCTTGATATTTATCATAAACGTTATCGTTCAGATACCTCGTTTCTCAGTAATATGGAATTTCTCCGAAAAATATAAAACTGTCCCGATCATCTTTGGAAATAAAGCGCCCGGGACAGTCTTGGGAGTTATCTGCTGAACAGATATCTTACTTCTTCATTAATGCTTCAGATACCGAAGCAAGATAGAGATCATTCATGATTTCGGTGGCTTTGAAATCCTCATCCGCATTGACTGCCTGATAAAACATGACCATTTCACCATCCGGCCAGACCTGGCGGATAAGATTTTTATCAGCCGTGAAGAAATCAAAACGCATATCTTCACCCGGAAGTTCGAGCACCACATATTCACCGTCAGGCGCTTCTTTCCTGTCGAACTGGTATTCAAAGACGGTTCCGTTCATCAGTTTATTGAGGTAAGGCTCAGCCACGTCCCGTTTTCCATTGACCGGACCGAACTGTGTCGTGCTGAGGGAAAACGGAGTATTCTCCATATAAAGAATGCGGGAAAGGGCAATGTCCAGATCGGTATTGCTCCTTTTTTCCGGTGTCAAGCCATAATTATCGGCGATGAAGCTTTCCTTGACACTGTTGCCCCAATCGTTAACATAGCTCCATTCTTCCATGACTTTCGGGTCCGAATAATCATCACGAACCACACGGACATCTGTCGGATGATTGTAAAGGTAATAGTCGCCTTTCTGATCCTTTGCAAAAACCTGCTGCCCGAACATGTTGTAGCACTGCAGCTCATGAAGTGTTTCCTCATCAACGCGGCTGATGCTGAACAGCCAGCCAACGCCATCCCAGGTGATGCCCTGTTTGGCGGCATATAAAACAGAGGCTCTTTCCGTTACGGAATAGAGGGTTCCGTACGCGCCTTCGTTCGGCACATCGACCAGGAGCAGATTGTTATATTCGTTCGGAACATTGAGCACGGTTCCCTGATTGGTAAACTGAGCCGCAGAACAAACCGCTGTGGCGGCAAAAAGGCAGATCGCCATACAACAAAATATAAATGTTTTTTTCATGAATATCCCCTTACTTGAATATACCTTCTACCCGAGTGTATACTTCATCATCACTCTGGATGTATTCATTGATTTTATTTTCGGAAACGCCGTATTTTTCAATGCCTTCATTATAAAAATCCACCTGTCTCTGGTATTCGCTCTCAGCATCTCCGACAAAATAAGGTGAATTCAGAAAATCCGCGTGTTTGTCAATAACGTCCCGCAAGTTTCTCATCCATCCGGGCAAAGAGCCACTCCTGCCGCCACTTCTGGCTCCAAGCCCCATCCTTCCGTTACAATTGTAACAGTAATCAACCACATTGGTATAGGGCGCGGTCAGGTTTCCCATGATGGCCTGACGTGCCGCTTCACTCCAAAACATGATGTAATACGTCGAACCATCGGCTTCGGTTTCATAGCAGCCATATTGGTCTACATTGCACCATTTGGAATTTCCTTCCTGGTCAGCATAGGCTGCTGATGAAAACAGGACGGCCAGCACAACAGATAAGAATAAAAATACTTTTTTCATGATCCCTCCGTAAACACTAAACCTGTTAATTACCATTATTACCACAGGCTTCCGACAGACGTCGGAAACAGCTCAGTGGTTCCTTCCGGGTAGTAAGACCCGAAACCGGCATAGATCGTCCCATCGTCTCCCTCGTAGACATGGTCAAAGGCAGTCGGCAGTTTTATATGGGAACCACTGCTTGTGGTATAGTCATTGTCGTCTTTGATCACGTCCGACCATCCTTCGATCGCACTGTACGTGTCACCCGTCCCGATGGTCCGGTTCGTGGCTTGATCAAGGGATGAGCTCAACTCGGTCTCACTTGTGGGTTCTCCGTTTTTGAGCGCCATGAAATAATTATAGAGAACCGTCGAATGAAGATCGGTCATGGCGGCATATTCTCTGGTGGTATAGGTGTTTTGCAGGAACACATCAAAAATATCCCGGTACTGTTCAAATGCTGCCGCGGGAGCCTGCATGGCATAGATGCAGTTCATGTCCCAGTTGATGTAGTCATTATAGGTGTTGGCGTCGGTGTACATGATCAGTTCATACCCGGAAACCATCGCGGAGACCACCGTTTGATTATTCCCGGACCGGTAGAGCCTTTCAGCAACGCTCACTTCCGTTCCTTTCACTTCGGCATAGCCGCTGAAAGCATTTCGGTACTGGTTATCATAGAGCTGCCAATAGGCATTGAGCGCTGCCTGGTCGGCTGAAGTTAAAGGCGTTTCGGAGATATAGCTATTGTAGGTATCCGGGTAAAGAACATTCACCATGTAATCGCAGGTGCCGCCGGCGTTTCTGTAATTCAGCGTATGCAGCATGTTCGATGAATCATATCCGTCATCCTCCGACTGTGAGGTGTACCCATACATATACACATTATGCTGCTGGAACCGCCTCTGCGAGAGGTATTTCATAGTCACGCTTCCGTCAGGACTGACCGCGGTGACATAGATCGCATTCGGCCAGGTGATCGATTCCGGATTGAGCGTTAATTCATTCAGGTAAACCTGCCAGCCTGCCGGGACCACGGTTTTCCCGACCACAGCGCCGTTGAACAAATCACTGCGCAGTTTCACTTCCTGGAAACCGGTCTGCGCGGAAACAGGCAGTAATATATTCAAAATAACAAATAGAATAAAAATTGGCATCAGTTTTTTCATATTCACTCCGCTCGATAAAAGGTGATCATCGCGAATGCGAGTAAGACGGTATATGAGCCGTAAGGCAGGCGGGGTGTGGGGCCGCCAGGCCCCACGATTTCCGGCGCGGGATGCAACACTGAATTGCAAGGAGTCTTTACTCCCGCGCCTTGCGAAGCATTCTAATCTAATTGCAAAACATATAATTAGAGTGAGCTTATATTGTAGAAAACAGGGAGGGTTTGCCATGTCGAAATGCGACATGAGAATCCCTCCCTGACGGCAGCAGATAAACTACTGACGGCGAATGATGAAGTTGTCAAAGGCGTAAGTAGCAAACTTTCCGCCTTCATGCAATCCTACACCGTAAATGTGATAAAAATTCCCGGTGAATTCATCTTCGAACCCGACAATGAAATGCCCGTCAATAAATGCACTGGTATAACCATCCAGGCGGATCATTTCAAGTGTATGCACCTCGCGATCATTTTCAAAATCAGTCAGGTCGTAAAAGGTGGTGTATTCACGTTCACCGGCAGTTGTTGTGTATGTATCGATCTTGTCAGGGAAAATGATTTCACCGGCAGCTCTGGAAGTTTCTCCGACTATCAGACCGTTAGTGTACTGGAAAAAGAGCCAGCCGCTGTTGCTCTCGTCCTGATCGACCAGCTGAACATCGACATGGAAATAAAAATTCTTGTAGGAGCCTGTCGTGTTGAAAAGCTGCCAGCCCCGGTTAAAAGCGTCGCCGGCGCTCACATCATCAGCGGTGATCGTGATCTCATTTCTGCCGTCCTTTTTCAGTGAAGTGAAGGTAAACCCGTCGAATTGTTCAATATCATCCGAAATTCCGCTTCCCACCTGCTCATAGTTATAATTCACCAGCGTTCTCGGGAAAAGGGTATCCAGGTTTTTCAGCATACTTTCCTGCTCTTCGATAAACTCTTCCGTGTAGGTCGGATTGACAAAGGGCTCTTCGTCCTGCGCAAAGGCGGTGAAAACCGTGCAGAGAAGCAGGAAAAGGGTGAAAAGAACGATCGATTGTTTCATGGCATTTCTCCTTATAAAATAATTTCAAAACCATTTGTATTATTCAAATCTTTACCAAATTATAGTGTAAAGATCAGATTTTGAATACAGGGGAACCCCTGTATTGTCTCGAAAAATCCGAAAAAATCTTTGCTCCGAAAACTCTGCAGCAATGATTTTGAAAAGCAACTATTCAGCATCCAGTGACGCATCACGAGATACAGCCCTGCTGTGCCGGCTAAGCGGCAGCATCAGAGCAGTCTCCGTGTGCTCCGTACTGAATAGTCACTTTGAAATGTCAGCTCCGGTTCCGGGTTTCGTGATAGAGATCCGTGAGACCCGCCCGGGTCATGACGCCGGTCTTGCGGTAAAGACGCGTTACATAGTCCTGCAGCGTCTTGACCTGGATGGAAAGCCGCTCGCTGATGACTGTCTGCTTATCTTCACTCAGCACCAGCTCCCGCAGTACATCCATCTCCCGCGGTGTCAGCTGAAAGTTCTCCCGCATCCGCGACAGTGTCTCTTCCGGACTGCGCAGCGGCAAAACGGCATCCGGTGCAGCAGGAGACAGATCCGGCATCTCAGCTTTTTCGGTTGATCGCATCTCAGTCAGGTTAAAATCACCATTGAGCGCCATCATCAGGATGACCAGCGCAACCCCAATAATATCCGCCCCGAGAACCACTGGAGCAGGAAGTGAGGAAAGCCGAATCATTCCGGTGAACAGCACCATGGCGCTGTCCAGGATCCTCCCGAAGGGAGCCCACAACGCCGGATGACTTGTATCCGGCGCCAGACGCCAGAATGTCAGAAGATAATAAGAGGTGAATGCAGAAATTGCAAAGTAAAACAGGCACATATTCAGCCGGTATGCTCCCGGATTTCCGACCAGCGTGACATTCAGCAGCATGATCAGCATAACGCACAGTGTCGTTATCGGCACATACCTTCCGTTTTTTCTGTCACCGATCAGGGCATATAACAAATATCCGGGAACGAGCATCAGACGCGGCCAGCTATAAACATTGTAAGACTCATAGGCTGATTGGATCTGAAGGTGATGGATGTATTCATTATAAAAGCAGGCAGACAATATGAAAACAACAGCGATCAGGATGGAAAACAAAAGCCGGCCCGGCGCTGTTTGCACCTCTTTTCTGTCTCCCTCAAAGTCCGCTGTCAGATAGCCGTCCGTCAGAAAGAGAACGATCAGGACGAACGCCGCCAGCATAAAAAGCGGCAGAAACGACGTCACGCCCCACCGGATCTGGAGCAGATACTGCAGCACAACAGCGGCTGCACTTCCCAGCCCCATAAAGCGGGCCACTTCCGCACCCGCAGCGCATTCCAGGCTCATCCGGTGGTGCACTGCTCCGCCAATCACGCCCAGGCAAAGCGCGGCTGCCATGGAAACGGTCACTGAAAGGAGGGAATCATTTCCGACCGTCAGCATCAGTGTCACGCAGGTAAAGAACAAGCCAAAGACAATGGCTGCGGTAATGTTTCGGATATGTTTCCCTGCACGAAACCGGTCAAAAAGACTGTAGAGCAGATATCCGAGGATGACAAACACCTGCAGCGCATAATAAACGAGCTCACGCTGTCCGGTGCTGAGATATCCCTCTCCCGCGTGATTCGCCAGTCCGAGCACGGTGAACTGCAGAAAAACGAATGCACCGAACATACAAGTCAGAGCTGCACTTTTGGAAATTGTACAGAGGAATGATCGCGGTACGATCTGCGGCTGTTGCCTCATCATCAATTTGAATTCAATAATTTTATAAGTTTTTTATCAAACATTACCATATTTTGCCGCCACTGCTCGTTCCCATGCACCTTTTTCCTGTCCTATTAATGATGGATCAGCATACTTTGACAATATCCCGCGAATACCTTTAACTGAAGACCTTTTCTCCGATTCGATAAACTCATCCATAATGATAATTAAGGTTTTTTGGTTCGGTTGTGCATTAATATTTTCCAATGGCTGTATTGAAACACCATCATAATATCCGGTGATTGTTTCCATAGTTTCCTCTCTTATCACGGTAATTCGTCTTATATTTACTCCAACTATACCATAATATAACACAAAATTCAATAACCAAATCTGCTGTGAATAAATATCGAACGAGTCTTTGATAATTCCCTATTTGTCTATTTTCGATTCTCATGAGAATCTGTTATCAAAGACCTTTTTCCCGCCCAGGTAAGTTGAAAGAACTTTGATATTGTGCAGATCAGTCGGTTCGGTCCGGAACGGGTCCCCGCTCAATATCACAAAATCCGCGAGCATCCCTTCCCGAATGCAGCCCTTTTTATTCTCCTCAAAGCTTGCCCGGGCGCCGGCGGTCGCAAAGCTCTCCAGTGCCTCATGAACCGTGAATGCCTCACGAGCAAGATAAGGTCCGTATCCATCCAGTGACTGTCGTGTCACCGCACATTGAATCCCTGCCATCACGTTCGGCAGTTCGACCGGGCAGTCGGACCCATTGGAAACGCAGACCCCTTTGTCCAACAGTGTCTTCCAGCTGTAACTGGTTTGAGACAATTCCGGCGGAACCAGCTTTTCCACGATGTGATTGTCATAATCCAGAAAGATGGACTGAGCATAAATATGCAGCCCCAGCCGGGCCATCCGCTCCAACTGGTCTGCCCGTGAGATCTGACAGTGGACGATCCCGTGACGGTGATCCGGACGCGGGGAGCCATTCAGCGCGGCTTCATAGGCATCCAGAACCTCATCGAGACACTTGTCCCCGATGGCATGAACCGCAATCTGCATCCCGTTCAGATGAGCATACGTCACAATTTCTTTAAGGTACTCAGGGTCAGACAAAGAAATTCCATAGTTATTTTCATTAAGGTAAGGCATGCTCAGATGAGCCGTTCGACTTCCAAGCGAACCATCCCCCAGCAGCTTCAGCGGACCGATGCGGAAAAAGTCACTGCCCGCTCCGGTCATGTTGCCCGCTTCGATAAATTTCCGCAGTTCGGCAAGTTCAGTGAAATTGCACTGCTCATTCACCCGGACTGTCATCTTCCCTTCCGCTTCCAGCTCCCGGTAAGCCTCATTGATCAGGTGCCAGGACACACCCCGGAAGGTGCTGTAATCATCCGTCTGAACGCTGGTGATGCCATAGCGGTTCACTTCCGCCATCGCCAGCATAAGCATCTCCTTCAGCGCTTCCTTATCAGGCTGCGGCATAAATGGATTCAGTAATTCGATAGCATTCTCATAAAGGCGTCCGTCCGGTTCACCATCCATGTCTCTGCCGATCGTCCCGCCATCCGGATCCGCTGTGTTCCGATCGATTCCTGCCAGCTCCAGCGCCACGGAATTCACCACACAGCAGTGACCGCAGGCACGGGTGAGCCGAACAGGAACTTCGGTTGAAACGCTGTCTAAATCATAACGGTCAGGCATGCGGTCTGTATCGGCAAAATAATCCTGATTCCAGCCGCGGCCTTTCAGCCATTGCCCGGGACGAAGGGGATTTTCACAAAGAAAAGCCCGCAGATAATTCAGCATTTCCTGAAGGGATCCGGTATGTTCCGCAAGTCTCGCACCGTGCAGAAACTGCCCAAAATTGAGCAGATGCATATGGGAATCATTGAACCCGGCACAGACAAAGACCCCGGCGAGATCGACCCGCTCATCCGGGAGGGTAACGCTGCTCAGGATCTCATCAGTGGACCCGACTTTTTCGAAGACACCATCCCGCACCAGAAAAGCTTCTTCGAAAGATCCGTTTCCGGTATATACGATGCCGTTATAGTATGCTGTACTCATGGGTTGATTCTTTTTCTCATTTATTTCACTGAAAGGTCAGCCGCATCTGGTACCAGGGCACTCCGCCATGGACCGATTCGCTGAGTTCTTCATTGACAAATCCGAATTTCGCGTACCAGACGATTTTTTCCTTCTTGCAGGTCAGCGCCAATCCCTTCCTGCCCTGTTCTCGTGCATCCACGATCGCCCGGCGGATCAACGCTCCGGCATATCCTTTCTTCCGCTCGGACGGGATGGTGTTGACGCCGAAGATCATCTGCCAGGCGCCGTTCTCATTGTGCATCTCCGCCTTCGCAAACATCTCATCGGTCAGGTCCGGTTCATCGGTACAGAAACCGTCTACGAAGCTGATCAGGCGCTGCCCGTCAAACATCAGCCAGAAATGGTCCGGGTAAACCTGCAGCCGCTCAGCGAAATCTTCACGGGAGGCCGCTTCCGCCGGCGGAAAACACTCCGCCTCCACCGCCGTAACCGCGTCCAGATCATCGATCGAAGCAGTCCTTATGTAGATCTGTTTTCCTTCTCTCAGAAAGTGATCTGCCCCGGTCAAAATCTCCTTCCGGCTGTCAGTCGGCAGCAATGCCAGCGCCTCTTCATACGTGCAGAGCCGCACATCCCGGATCTCATCCGTCAGCGGGGGATCGATGGTTTGACCGGTATATTCCGCGATGAAGTAGATCACATCCTTCATCGTTCCGGGTTTCTTCGCCACCTCATAGGTCTCCGTTTCCCGGAACCCGGGAATGATCACGGGACGCAGGCCGGTCTCTTCCCAAATTTCACGCAGCGCCGTCTGATGTTCAGTCTCTCCGGCTTCCACATGTCCTTTCGGAAAGCAAAACCTTCCGCTGCGCTGTTCCACCAGCACATAACGGATCGAACCCTCATCATCCCGTGTAAACACCACCGCACCGCAGGATTTTTCTTTCTCCATAGATTCCCCTTTCTGACAGCCTTTCCGCAGCCATTCATCCGCGTCTTCCCGGGAATGAAAAATAAATATTTTTCTGTCTTTCTTATACATTTCCAGCAACTCATAGATCTGCGGCAGCTGGTCTCTTGAAAAATCCAGAATATACTGTCGGAATTCCGGGTCGAATTCCGTTTCCACCCAGGGCATATCCTCACGAACGGTCCCGACCCTGGATGCAGCGCCTTCCAGGCAGAGCTCCTGAGGATAGTCCAGAAAAAACACCGCGTCACATTCTTTCAGCCGCGTCTCCAGCGTGCGAAGATAATTCCCGTCAATGATCCAGCGGTCCGTCTCCAGAATCTGCTGAAGTGCGGCATCAAATTCTTCCTGCGTAACGGTGGTACGGTCGGCCCGGTGAAAGATCCGGTCAAGATAATACAACGGCAGTCCGGTCAGCTCCCGGAGCCTCCGGGCAAATGTACTCTTCCCTGCCCCGGGGCACCCGATGATAAGAATTCGTTCCATTTTGCCTGTATTTATCACAACAAAAAACTCCGCCCGGTGAAATCCTACGAGCTAATTATAATCGCGGTTAAAGCCATACCGGCCATCTTGGCTCAGTTTTTGAATTTGAGAAACAATCAGCCGCCGGTACAGATGGTTTTTATCCCGTTTTTCATGAAAATAGAACGCATCTGTTCAGAACCTGATGACGCATCACAGGATACAGCCCTGATGTGCCGGCGAAGCGGCAGCATCAGAGCAGTCTCCGTGTGCTCCGTCCTGAATAATAACAAAAATACATAATAAATCAGCAAAAAAGCTCATGTACTCTTGACAACTATGGTTTTCGTGTAAAATTGTCTCATAAATTAAATTTTTGAACCGTGAAACGAATCAGGAGTAATCAAAATGTTTCATACTATTATTATCGTAGGTAATGTTGGACGAGATCCCGAAATGCGCTATACACCGTCCGGTGCTGCTGTAACATCCTTCAGCGTAGCCACCAGCCGCACTTACAATTCACAAGGACAGACCGTCAAAGAGACCATCTGGTTCCGTGTTTCCTGCTGGGGACGTCAGGCAGAAATTGCCAACACTTATGTCAAGAAGGGACAGAAGATCCTGGTGGAAGGCCGTCTGGTCGCTGACCCCAGCGGCAACCCGCGCATCTATACCCGCTCAGACGGGACTGCTGCTTCTTCCTTTGAGATCAGCGCGACCAACCTGAAGATGCTCTCCAGCCGTTCCGAAAGCGAAAACGGCGGATACAACAACAACTACAGCCAGTCCAACGGTTCCGCAGGCACCGCATACATGAGCAATGACATGGGTCCCGGCGGCAACTACGACATTGACGGCGAACCGGAAGACATCCCGTTCTAAGGCACACCATGTCACGAATCACGGAAATTGCCGAAGCCGCTCACCGGGACTTTGAAGCCCGGACCCTGGCAAGGGACGCGGCGCTGACCCGTTCACGCGCGCTCATCCGCCACTCTGCCAATGCCATCCGTGCCATTCACCGCAGTGAATCGGAGCTGGCCCATGAGCATCTGAACGAAGGACGGAAGATCGTTGACGCCCTCAAAGCCGATCTCGAGGCTTACCCGGATCTTTATTATGCCGGTTACACTCAGGATGCCATCAAGGAATTCTGCGAGGCTACCCTGACAACGGCCTACATCGAAGGCAGGGAGATCCCGACCCCGGAAGAGATGGGCGTTGTCACCTCCACCTACCTCCGCGGAATGGCTGAAACCCCGGGCGAACTGCGCCGCCGGACCATGGACATTCTGCGCATGGGCTATTCCGATGAAGCGGAACGGCTGCTGGCTCAAATGGACGAGATCTACTCGATCCTTGTCACCATGGACTACCCGGACGCGGTCACCAATGGCCTGCGCCGCCAGACGGACCTGCTCCGCGGCATCGTGGAACGAACCCGCGCGGATCTGACCCTGAGCCTGCGGGAAGATAAGCTCAAGGAGCTGCTGGCGAAAGCCATCGAAACCTACAGTAAGGAGTAAGGAGTAAAGAGTAAGGAGTAAGGAGTAAAGAAGGCTCTTTTTCAAATTCCTGAAATTTTCAATCAAAAATGCCTCATTTCGAGGCATTTTTGTTTACATAATCTAAAGTATATTGAAGCAGATTATTCGATATCCATCGATTTGTCTTTTTAATTTTCTCTACGGATATCCGCACATCATCAGCATTGATTATTCCCACATCATAAGCAGCAATGATAATCCCTATAGATCCCATAATGTGGATTCCCATTGATTTTGCAATCTTTCTTCCCGCAGTTTCATCAATTAAAAGTGTATCCGCATTGTTTTCCTCAGCACAGATAATTGCTTCACTTTCACCTAAATCGAGTCCTGTCGTTTCCTGTAGTCTTCTAATTGATTGATTATTTTCAACTGAAACAACCTTTATAAATGGACTGCTTTTTATGATCTCTTCTTCGTCCTGATATTCATTGCTTGCGGATAATTCCGCATAAACTGCATCCATTATCAGTATCTCATCAAATAAATTATATAAAACATCCAATAAAGATGCTTTTATCAGTGTAATGAGTGGAGTTGTATCAGATACAACGATCATAAATTATTTTCCGAATTTCTCTTGAAAAGAGGCAATTTCTTCTTCCAGATCTTTGATTGATTGATTCAGATACGGCAGGCCCATAGAACAATAAAAATCAATCAGATCCAATTTGTTGACCCCAAGAATTTCTGCGGCTCTGCCATGAGAAATTGTCAGATCCTGAATGTACGGATAAATCATCATCGCATTTCGTTCAAAGGTACGATGATCATCCGAATCATTCACGAATGGAATCATAGCCCGCGGAACAGTTACCGGAACAGATATCATTTCCATAACAAGCCTCCTTTTACTTCTCTTAATTGCTGAATTCAGTATAAATCTTTTCCTGTTTTTTGTCAAAGAGCTCTATCATGGTGAAGATTTAAGGTTATGATATGATTGATGTCAGATTTGGATAAAACTTTGTAAAGTCTTATGAAAACAAAATCACCGATCGAAACACACTACTCCCTGCCCTGTCCGTGCTCCATGGTCCTGTTGGCGGATTTTCACAATTCCGACCCGGAGCCGGTACTGGATTCCCTCCGGAAAAGTAAACCGGAGATCATCACCATCGCCGGCGACTTCATCCGGGGCGACCTGCCAAAGGGAAAAGGATTGAAAATCAAAGAAAACATGCCGGCCGTCGAACTGCTGCGCGGCTGTGCGGCGCTCGCCCCCACCTTTGTCAGTCTCGGAAACCATGAATATATGCTCAGCGACGCGGATTTGAAGGTCGTGCAGTCTACCGGGGTGACCCTGCTCGACAACTCCTGGGCCGCTCACCGGGGCATGATCATCGGCGGGCAAAGCTCCGCTTACTGCCACATGTACCGGGACTACCGGAAGCAGCATAAAGGCGAAGGACTTTATCCCGATATCGCGATCTATGATCTCAAAAAAAAGCAGATCCCGCGCCTTGATTGGCTGGATGCGTTCGAACAACAGGAAGGTTTCCGGCTGATCCTCTGCCACCACCCCGAATATTACCCGCTTTATCTGAGGGAGCGGAAGCTCGACCTGATCTTTTCCGGTCACTGCCATGGCGGACAGTGGCGCTATTATTCCCTGCTCCACCGGGAGACCCGGGGCGTTTATGCCCCCGGACAGGGGTTCTTCCCGAAGCTGACCTCCGGCGTTCATGACGGAAAACTGGTCATCAGCCGCGGACTTTCCAACACCGTGAGGATCCCCCGCATCAATAACCCCACCGAAATCGTTTATATCTCTAATAATTAACTATGGTAGAATGAAGACCATGAGCATCCAAACGAAAGAAACCCTGCGCAAAACGGTCTGCCTCCTCAGCGCTGCCGCCTGCCTGATCGCCGGATGTGTTTTGCTGGGAAGCGTATTAAAATCCTATACGCATACTGTCCCGGTCATCATCGGTCCCAACCGAAAGGCCGCCCTGATTGCGCTGGCCACGGTGCTGATCGTTTCGCTCGGCTTCTATCTTCGCCCAATGAATAAAAGAACCTTCTTCGGGACGCTCGGCATTGTCTTCTCCGTCCTCTGGTTTACCATGAAAGTGCTCCTGGAAAGCCGGGGCGGTCATGACGCTTTACTCCTGTTCCTCGCCCGCTGGATGCCTGTCCCGCTCATAACCTTCGGAGCAGGGGCCGCCTTATGGCTTGGTGAGCTCTTCCCCGGAAGGCTCAGCGTCCCTCTCAGGGAAAAACATCTGCTGCTCCCGGCGCTTCTGGTGATGTTCATCTCCCTTCAGCCTGTCCTCAGCGGCGGATTTAACTGGGATGATGCCTTCTTCTCCGTCGAAGCCCAGTCCCTGCGGCTCACCGGCGAACCGGTTTTTGCCCGGGTCTGGCGGGAGATCGTTGAATACATTCGCATCGGGCGCATCAATCCCTTCGCCACCTTCCACTTCCCGGTTTTTTATTTCATGCCGGATGTCCGGGTCTATAAAACATTTCTGGTCGCGCTGAGCCTGCTGAACGGGTTCCTGTTTTACCGCTTTCTGCGGCTGTGGAGCCGGGATGAGTCTCTTTCAGTCACGGTCCTTCTGCTTCTCGTCCTTTGTTTTCAGTTCCGTCTTTATCACGACCCCCTGAACAGCTATTACGGACTGATGCAGGTGATGTTTTGTGAGCTGATGGGCGCTGCGATCTGCTTCCTGCACTGGCTGAGAGAAGGGAAAACACGCTCGCTGGTCTTCTCGCTTATCTTTTTCCTGACAGGTCTGATGTCTTATGAGATGTTTTTCCCGCTCACGCTGCTTTTTCTGGTCCCGGCGCTCGAAAAAGAAAAGAATCTGTTCAAAGCCATCCGCAAAATTCTGCCCTTCATCCTGGCCGCGCTGCTGATCTTCGGTCTTTCCATGGCGCTGCGGACCAACATCACCGAAGAAACGGCATATAACGGCACATCCTTCGGGCTGAATGTCCCCGCAATCCTGCGCACGTTTTCATATCAGGTCGGGGCGGCTTTCCCGCTGAATTACCGCACTTCCGGTTACGACCTGGAATTTTTCGGCCGGGGGATCCTCTGGCAGGATGTCTTCAACACCTCTCTGACCGCATTCATGAGATCGATCCGCTGGCAGGACCTTCTCTGCTGTGCCATCCTGATCGTGATCCTGATGGCGGCACCGGAAAGAAAGCTGAAATTCTCACTGTACCGGCTGGGCTTCGGAGCGCTGTTGTGGCTGCTGCCCGGGCTGGTGATTTCGCTCAGCGTCAAATATCAACAAGACCTTCACCCGGGGCTCGCCTATATCCCGGTTTATTTTTCATACTTCGGCATGGCTATGCTGCTTCATGAATTGTTTGCGCTCCTCACCGGACGCCTTTCTCCCCGCACAGCCCGCCTGCTCCTGAGCGGGATCAGCTGTGCGGTCCTGCTCATCAACGCACAGGAAAACCGCCGCATCAATGACATGCTCAACGACATTTTCCGCTACCCCCGTCAGGCGGGAGAAGCGGCGCTGCAGGCCGGGATCCTGGGCGTGACGGAGAACCTGACCGTCATCAGCAAAAATCCTTATTCTCTCTGGGAACACGGCTGGGCCGAAGAGCCCTGGCAGAGCAAATTCTACTCTCTCAATGCCCGTTCGGCAGTCAGCGCGGTCAGCGCAAAAGATTATACGGAAAATTTCCGCGGCTCTGACCCCTCCATTTATATCAACCCTGCCAATACGGATATCATTTCCTACACAGGGGATGAGCGGGGCGGGTTCGCCAAATGCGGACGGCTGCGCGGCACAGGTTTTGATTTTGAAAATGACACGACGGACATGGAAATGGTCTCAGAAGTGTTCCTGTTCGTCAGCGGTGAAAACCAAAAGGGAGTCCGGGTAAATTACCGGACCCGGGATGGAGAGTGGACACAGCTGCCGATCGAAGACGCCTGGTTCATCCGGGAAACGAAAGACGGAACGCTTTACAAACTTCAGGAGAAACAGGCGATCCGCTTTGATTCGATCGCCCTGATTAAATAGTAAAGAGTAAGGGGTAAGGAGTAAATAATAAGGAGCTCTGAAAACTTATGAGCGGGGGTATGGGGGCGGCAGCCCCCGGAAACCTCCCGAGGAGATTCAGAGAATAAATTCTCTGAATCTCCTCGGGACAGAGAAAAATTAGTGTTTTTAGAGGTTCCCTAATTGAATAGTAAATAATAAGGAGTAAGGAACAAAGAATAAGTATTGTTTTTTATGCCGCATTGATGAATCCGGATTCAGGAATTAATTATGAAAGAAATTTCACGAAAACTTTATCCCTTTCTGCTGCTTCTCCTCGGAGGGCTGCGCCTGCTCTATGAAAGGTTTCCGGGCAGGTTCGGGTTCCTGCGTTTTTTGGGTGGAGCGTACCTGGGCTGGCTCTTCTGGATCGCCGGACTCACCGGCCTTCTGTGGCTGGTCCTCAGGCAATTTTCCTTTACTCAACCGGAAGGTTCTCACAAAGAGCAGCCGGAGCTGTCCGCGCTGCAGCGTTTCTTTCACAAATACGGCATCGAAGCGCTGATCCTGCTGCTGACGGCAGTTTCCCTTTCCATGCTGATTCGCTCCGGTTACTACTGGGATGACGCAGTAAACTCCACCGCTTATCTCGCGGAGAAAAAGGATGCCATCCCCACCCTGACCCATGTACTGGAATTCATGCGGAAATACCTGGAACTGGGCCGCATCAACGTCCTTTCGGTCTATTACTATTTCTTTTTCTATATTGAAAATGTTTCGCTTTACAAAGCGCTCATCATCCTGACGATCCTGATCGACCAGCTGATTTTCCGGAATACGCTGATGGAATTCGGCGTTCCGCGTTCCGGAGCCCGACTGGGGATGCTGCTGATCCCGCTGCTGCTCCAGACCCGGGTCTATCAGGACCCGGTCAGCGGCTTCTACAGCCTGATGCAGGTTCTCACCGCGGAGATGCTGCTCTGCGCGCTTTACCTGCACCGCTGGCTGGAGAGCGGAAAACGCAGCTGTTTTTGGCTCAGTCTGGCGGCTTTTGCCGTTGGACTGCTGACCTACGAAGTATGTTTCCCCTTCCTTGCCATGATCTGCCTTCTCATCTGGGCACAGCGCAAGAGCTTTCCCCGGGCAGTCCGGGACAGTCTGCCTTTTATCGGCCTGACCATCCTGATGCTGGCCGGGGTCTTCCTGGTCCGCCGCCTGTTTGTTCAGGACACGTATCCCGGTGTAGCCTTCAGCCTGGATCCCGCCCGGATTTTACGCGCCGCGCTGACTCAGCTGGCGGCCGGACTGCCGCTGAGTTTTTACTCCGCCGGCTACCCGGCAGCCGTGCTGGGAAATGCCTACCCCACCGCCACCTTCATGAACTACGACTTCCTCTCCTTCCTCAAAGCCATCCGCCTCACCGACATATTAATCCTTCTCACAGCTCTTTATATCCTGAGGAAAATTTTCCGCTCATCAAATTCTTCCTTCTTAACTCTTAACTCTTCATTCTTAACTCTTAATTCTTCATCATCCTCATTCCTCATTCCTCAGTCCTCATTATCTTTTCCCCATTCCTCATTCCTAATTCCTAATTTCTCATTACTGATTCTCGGCTTATCTTTCGCCGTTCTCCCCATGGTCACCGTAGCCATGAGTGAACGCTATCAGGGGCAGCTGATGCCGGGGCTGGGATACCTGCCGGTGTATATGCAGTATTACGGTATTGCCATTCTCATCCTCTGCCTGACGCTTTCCCTCAGGCCTTCTGTCGGGAAACAGGCGCTCTGCCTTTCCGTTTTCTCCGTGATCCTTTTGCTCAACCTGCAGAACAACCGGGCCGTCACGGAGATCATGAACCGCTCCTTCTATGAGCCCCGCAATGCCGGGGAAGCCGCTCTGCACGGCGGAATACTGGATTTCCTGCCGGAGGACGCGGCGCTCGTTTCGGTCAATGATCGGCGTTTCTTGTGGGAGGCCGACTGGAACAACCGGGGGCTTTATCCGCAATTTTACGGCAACAATGCCCGGCGCATTCCCGGTACCGTCGGGGACACGAGGCTGCTGCGTGATGCCATTGAAACAGCCCGCTCCGCAGGGGTGTCACCGGATGAAGAGGGATTTTTGAAAATCGAAGCGGAAAACGTCTGGCTGATCGCCTATAACGGCTCTGCCGACCGGGGGACCGCGAAACTCGGGCACCTGAAAAGCGCCCGGATCGATCCGGATACGCTGGAACTGAAGGATGCCGAAACTGATCAGGCGCTTTACTTCATCAGCGGGAGATATCCGGGTTTTGAGTCTGTCCAGTATGTGACCGACAACGGGATGTTCCGTCAGATCGCCCTCCCGGATCAGCTTCGCGTCCGACAGAGCCCTTCCGGGATCCTATACAAGCTCCCCGAGTCCGAGCGCATCCTCTTCAATGCCCTCAGCCCCGACCCGGCATCGTACCGGTGAAGGTTCGGGGTCGGATTCCGCAGACTCGCGCGATGTGCGAAGCACGAGCGAAGAGTTGGAGGGATCTGACCCCGCTTGAGCGCAGCACGACGAGACGTTCCTGCTGCTGCGGCGAAGCCCGCACAGCAGGGACGTATCTCGTTGTGCGCTTCCCCCGAGTCTGCGGGGTCAGATCGAGACCAGTCCTTCGCACACAGTGCCGGGTCTGTGAACTTTCCTCAGATTTTTTGCTCTTATTGGTGATTTCTTTTGTCACAGGAAGGCAGTCTTCGTGTGCATCCCTTCGACTCATGTGAAACTTTCCCGATTCTTTCCACGTTATAAGATAAAAAGAGGGACGGTACCGCGAAGCGGGCCTGTACCTCGGGGAGGTCAGTCTTACCTCAGGAACTCAGCGCCGATTGCCCGGAGTACAGGCCCCTGCGAAAGAACTTTTTTAAGGAAAATTCAAACTTATTTTCACATCTGTGGAAAATTATGGTAGTATTGTAAAAGGATTAAAGAAATTTACAGGGAATTTTGTCTTAAGGAAACAAAAAAATCTGTTAATGAACCGGGCCGGCACGGATGGCCGGCGGGAAAACCCAAGTAAGGAGATCGTTTATGAAATCAGGAAACAAACTTTTGCAATGGCTGACGCTCGTGCTCTGCGTGGTGATGGCCGCCGGCGTTCTGGCTCAAACAGCCGGAGCCGCCGAACCGACCGGCAAATGCACCCACGCGACAAATGAAGGCATTGAGTATTTTACACCCTGGGGTGTGCTGGCCGCGGACGCGAACAAATGGCGGGCTGAACTGGATGTCACTGTCAAAAGAGCTGACAATGGGAATAGTGCCGGGAGAGTTGCCGCGATGGAACTTGAACTAGTCAACAGCAGCATCCGCTACCAGTGTACAGAAATCGGGAGCAGCCTGGGACATACTACTTTTTCCTGCAATTCCATGCCGAATAATTCACTCATCAGCGGTGTTTATTTCCTCTATGTACCCGCGGTTACTGAAGGAACAGACATCTCATTCTCTGTTACGCAGGCTTTTGCTCCCAATGATACTCTATTCGGAACAAGAGCGACGGTACAATATCCACCTTATCCCTGCGCACGGAATCTGGACACCGCTGATTTTGTAGCTTCTGTTGGCAATGCCATCGTTTTTTATACAGGTAAAGACTGTTCTTCCCCCACACCTCTTGACATCGACAAACAATCTGTTGAATTTTTTGAGCAGCCGGATCCGTTTGCGATGGTAAACATCCTTAGCACAGGTACCACAACCCTTGATGGGGGGGAAATCACAATTGTAGGAAATACTGTAACAAAAAACCCTGATAAAAGTCGTGTCATGATGAATGTGAATATTGATGCGCTTTACAATTTTAATTATGATCTTGAACTACATTTTAGAGACAATAATGGGGTCAGAAGAGGTGTACTATATAATCACACTTGGAATTCTGAAACAAAAACATCAACTGTAAAAATAAATAGTAAAGATTATACTGTTTCAATCAAAGGAGCAACTGAAACTGTTCAGGGCATTCATGGATTAACAAATGATTCATTTCCGCTAACGCTGATTGGAGGCAGAATATCAAATCTTGCCCAAGCTGAGACTGATGGATGGGGAAACCCCGTTTTTCCCCCGGATGCCGATCTTGACATCTTTTTCTGGTACGAAAACACCGAAGGGACGCTTGGCTACCAAAATTCCATTTTCCACATTGAACGCCACCTCAACATCCAGTTTTCCCCGGAATGTTCGTTAACTGCCCCATCGGCTGCGCTTTATGACCCCTGTCAGGCTACTCGTCAGATGTTTACTGCAAAACTGTCTGATCCAATTACAATTGCAGAGGGTACAGCTCTTCCCTATGGAACCGGTACAGCTACCAGAAAAGTTGACACAGCTACAACCGGAGCCAACACTGATCTGTATAACTTCTGGTTCATGACCCGAAAATGTGTCAACGCGACCTGCGATTGGGCCACCAGCACATCTGCATATCCATATTCTGTTTCCATTGCCGACGGTGGCGGTTCCGAAAGATCTTATGGAAATTCAGCAGTCTACAGCGACATTGGAACACGAACACTGTTCAAAATCAGACCTTTCGGCGATAGTTCAAAAGGCAGACCTTTTGCAATAAACGGAGTCCGACTTGTTGTTGATGAACCCGGTACCTATGTGATTTACGCATTCGCAAAGTACAGTGCACGCAGCGAGAGTACTTTGAACGCATCCGATTATATAACAAGGTTTTACGTCACCGTCAACGACAAAGATCAGTTCGACACCTGTTCCTCCCTCGCCAACAACGGTTATTTCAAAGCGAACTGGAACGACTGTCTTGATTCCAGGCTGACACAGCTGCTGACCTTTGAACATATCGCGGGTAAGGAAGAAGCCTGGATGGAAAACCGCTCCAACGTGGATATTTACTTCCCGTACGTACAGGAATGGTCCTACCTCCCGCAGGAGCTGCAGATCGCCAGCCTGACCTACACAGCCGCCGCGCTTTCCGATGCCGGCCAGCCGGGCCGTGCCTGGTGCTCTCCGGAAGGCTGCATGGTCCCGCCATACACCAAGCTCACCATCACCGGCGGTACCTTCTACCTGGACAGCGCTCCGAAATTCGACGATTACCGTGTTGCTTATGCCCGCCGGGAGACCTATAACATTGCACACCTGTTCTTCAGTATCTACGTCAAGGAATGCGAGAAAAAGATCCCGAACACCGGCATTTCGCTGCGCACTCCGCTGAAGGTCAATGAAAGGATCGACGCAGCCGCACCCATCACCTCTATTACAAGGAACTCCTTCCAGAGTCCGCTGAAGGTCAATGCAAAGGTCAACAACGCCACGGACTATGTCTTCACCGGCAACTCCCTGCGCATTCCGGCCATCGGTCTGGGCATGGAAACACCGCTCCCGATCGTTCACGTCTACTATGAAGACGGCTCCGACGGGATGAAGTGGGACCTCTCCACACTGGGCAACTATGTCGGTGAGCTGGAAGGCGGCTCCTACATTCCTTACGGCGGCAACTCCGTCCTGACCGGGCACTATTGGTCCGGAGGTGTCTTCAAGAACCTGGAACACCTGAACCTGGAGGATGAGATCTACATTTACGGCAATGACGGCGTAAAATACATTTACAAAGTCGTGCAGAAGTTCATCGCCCAGCCGGATGATGTTTATGAGATGTTCCAGCAGGTGGGCGACAGCTCCCTCACCCTGGTGACCTGTGAAAATTACAACCTGGTCACGGATGAATATGAGCGCCGCTACATCGTCCGCGCCGTACTGGAATCCCAGGATCTCTACGAGGAAGGGGTCTGGTAGATTTGTTGTCGGTTATTGGTTACCGATTGTTAGTTCAATGCTCTGCCGGTAACCCGCAAAAAATAATTTTTACAACGCCCGGGAGGTGACCCCGGGCGTTGTTTTTAAGGAGACGGGATCCCAAGATGTTTTTCCATACTTCACATTTCTTCTTCGAATAATCATTCTGTCATACAAATTCCTTTAGGACATCTTTTAATACTGACTGTTTCAAGATCAACAACAGAATCCGGTATATCAGATAAATTGCGGATAATAGTCTCAAAATTGTAGCTTTTTTCCTTAATCTCAAAGGTAAAGATCATTTCAGTATTTGAGTGATTTTCCACTTGAATTTCAAATTGCTGTTGTCCATAATCAGCAATACAGAACACTGCCGCATCTTCAAGTCCATTTCCTGTAATAGTTACAGAATAATTTCCAGGCCAGAATGTTTTGTATGGTCCATAAGAAACACCACCGACATATAATTTACGGTGTCCATTCTCGTCTTCTCCATTTTCCATCCATATATTGTCATCAAAGGAAAAATCATATCCGGGATATAGATTGTCAATCATATCTTCGTAGTCATCATAGCCCAATATGACATAATCATATGATTGATAGATGATTTTTTCTGGATTAAAATTACTTCTTAAATCATGGTTTTCATACTCGTCTGTGAAACACAAAATAAACACTTTTCCCTCAGGATGTTGGTAACCGTGACGGACCAATTGAAGCCATTCCATAATACGATCGACATCAAAAAAGTTATCTTTTTCCGGATGATGTATATTTTCGGTATAATCCCATACATCTATCTGACCGTTCGAAATTGCTGTCAGCAAATTTGCATTCCAAAAGTAGGCGTAGCCATTAATATACCCTTGTGAAACCAGATCTTTGGATATTTTTCTCAATTCCTCATGATAATCATCTTTCCAGGAATTTTTATAGAAATCCGCACCACATATCGCTGTTCCCAGAACTAACAATAAAAAAACTGTTGAAAACAATTTTCTGTCATGATTTAGATTTTGTAAAAATAAAGCAATGAGAGGAAAAGAAAGTACTATGATTGGCATGGAATATCTGTTGTCAAAACCTGTATCTGTAAAAATATAGAAGAAAATAAAAATAATATATACAGATACAGTAATAGTAGAAAATCTTAAATATTCTCCACTGATTTTTTGTCGGTTTTTGAAAGCATAACATATAGCATAAACAGTTAACCCAATCCATAAGAAACCAACGCTATTACGAATTAATGAAAAGGAAAATATATTTTTAGGAGAATATCCAAAGACGGTTATAAAACTATTCAAAACTTGTTCAACACGGGAAAATTTTAAAAGACTAAAGGCCGTATCTGCCCACGTTTTGAAATGATAGGTTTTTGATAGAATTTGAGAATTGAGCAGAAATCCAATTATACTTCCAAAAAAAGTGTTTATTGAAAACAATAACCATTTTTTCTGTTCTGTTTGTTTTTTATTTGGTATAAACAGCAGGAATGCAGAAATAAAAAGCGGAATATATAAAATAAGAAGTTGTCTGGCTCCACCAAGGCCCACAATTATTGAAATGAGAAAAGAAAATAATAGCAGGCAATAGGATTTCCATCCCGATATTTTCAGATAAACTTCAGAAAGTGCCAAAATAAGAAAAGTAATCGTGATGTGGGGTATATAAAATGCGCCCCTAAGCATAAAATCATAATAGTCTACAGAAAACGGAATAAACAAGACAGCCGCAGATAAAGCTGCATATTTTGTAAAATTATAGGCATACGCCATTCCTCCATATATCAGCAACAAAAGAATATACATACTGATATTTGAAAAAAGCCATACTCTATGCCAATTATTTGTTAATCGAAAGAAAAAAGAATAAAAAATATTTGTATTAAGAACTCTCAATTCAGTGCTGTAGAACCATTCTTTTGTTATGATCTTGCCTTCTTTCGCAAGCTGATTTCCAAGAACCAGTTCACTGGCTTCATCAATATTCATCGTTTGGTCTTTTCGTGCTCTAACATAGTAAATAGTACCAAAAAAGCAAAGAAAAAGAATTAATAAAGAGAATAATTGATACAAAATAGAACCACCTTTTTTTTTCATCTTTTTCAGAACCTTACAAAGAGCCTTTCAAAAATTGATAAATTATTTCTGTTCAGTTGAATTCAAGAAAATGGATCGGGTAGGCATGACTTTAGGTCTGAGTCATCTTGTTCTTATCTGACAACCTTTATATATTGCTACACCAACCATAGATGTTAATATTATAATATATGATTCGATTGGCAAAATCTGTTTAATTTAAATACTATTATATCAGCTGCTTTCCACTAATTCCCGTGTTGAGACATCGGCAGTACTTTCTACTTGGGCAGCGGCTCCGAAATTCGACGATTACCGTGTTGTTTATGCCTGCCGGGAGACCTATAACATTGCACACCTGTCCTTCAGAATTTATTTCTTCGATTCCGGTTTAATCAGACAAAAACACGATCTATTCATTACAAACACAATGCTCGGGGATGGGTCCCACAATTTCACATACCTTTCTCCTTCTTTGTGGTCCGAACTTCTTTTGTTTAGGATTATTATATCAGGTCTGTGATACAATACATTTAATTCGGACGATTCCGAGTCGGAAAGGATCGAATAAAAAACATTGCCGGTAATATTGACCCTGTGATCGAAAAAATCGGAAAATATTATTATGACGATCCTGTGACTCATAAAAACGGTGAATTTGATATTGTCACACAAGATGAAAAAGGATATGCGTTTTGCGAAGTAAAATTTAAAAACCGTCCAATAACAACATCTATGATGATTCAGGAAATCGCACAGGTCAGGGCATGCGGTCTGGACTGTTACAGACATGGATTTTTCTCCAGATCCGGTTTTGAAGAAAAAAAACTCCCGAACATAAATTATTTTGAGCTGTTTGATATATACCGGTAACCGGGAGGGGACAGGCCCGGGGTCGGATTCCGCAGACTCGCGCGATGTGCGAAGCACGAGCGAAGAGTTGGAGGGATCTGACCCCGCTTGATTCCATCTTCAAACAGCCTCACCCTGGCTCACCTCAAACCTCCGGTGACAATCCCGGTTCACTCCTTCTAAATAAGCACAGTAAAACAGTCTTTGTAGTAAAATAGATGTTTACAAACACTAAATATTATGATAAAATAATGTTTGTAAACACTATTGATTACGGGGTTTTTACTTATTTTTCAGGAGCAGGTTAATGGAAACAGAAGAATATTATAAAATGTTGGATATATCACGAAGAAGGATCCAAAACACATCCCTGGCTACAAAAAGGTTTCTTCTGTCAAAAATCGACTGGCGCGACAGACTCATCGCCCTAACCGGTTCCCGCGGCACAGGAAAAACAACCCTCTTGCTTCAACATATGAAGGAAAACTTCCCGCTTGAATCTGAAACTGCAATTTATGTCTCAATGGATAACCTTTGGTTCGAAACACATCCATTACCTGATCTGGTTGAAATCCATTATAAAAATGGAGGCACACATTTATTCATTGATGAAATTCATTATTTGAAAGACTGGCAGAAAAAAATAAAAAACCTTTATGATGATTTTCCTGATTTGCACATAGTTTACACGGGTTCATCTCTGTTGAAAATCGACTCTGCCGGTGGTGACCTGTCAAGACGGCAGATCAGATATTCACTTCCGGGCCTGTCCTTCCGGGAATATCTGTATTTTGAAAACGTTATCAAACTTGAAGCGCTTTCGCTGACCGAACTTCTCCATTCTCATGTAAAAATGGCTCTGAAGATAACCGAAAAAATCAAGGTTTTCAAATTTTTCACAAAATATCTCGAGCAAGGATATTATCCGTTTTACAAAGAAGTTTTCAGTGGGTATGATATACGTCTGAGACAAATAATAAATCAGATTCTTGAAAGCGATTATCCGTCTGTTGAACCGATCGAATATTCTTCTGTCCAAAAAATAAAAAAAATGCTTTACATTCTTGCACAAAGCTGTCCGCAAACGCCAAACATGTCAGAATTATACAGGCAGCTTGATACAGACCGGAATCAGGGACTGAAGATGCTTTCTATTCTGGACAAAGCCAACTTACTGAACCTGCTGTCATCACAAAAGTCATCACTGAAGAACATGGGAAAACCGGATAAGATATATTGTGATAACACCAATATTATGTTTTCATTAACCGAAAAAATCGATACAGGGACAAAACGGGAAACCTTTTTTCTGAATCAACTGAAATCCGCCGGATATAGCATTACTTATCCGGAACAGGGAGACTTCTTTGCAGCAGACAAGTTTCTGTTCGAAGTTGGCGGTAAAGGGAAAAGGTTTACGCAGATCAAAGATATTCCTGAAAGTTATCTTGCCGTTGATGATGAAGAAGTGGGAAGAGGAAACAGGATTCCCCTTTGGATGTTTGGATTGCTGTATTGACAACGAACGCGAAGGCTCGGGGTCGGATTCCGGAGACTCGCGCGATGTGCGATGCACGAGCGAAGAGTTGAAGGGATCTGACCCCGCTTGAGCTTACCTATCAGCCTGAGTTGGAGGGATCCGGACCGAGACTGTTATGATATAATCATTATGGGTGCCGCCAGATATGGTGGACGGACTGGCCTTCCGGCTTATACGGAGGGACTGACTGTTTAGCCCCTCCGTGTATGGGAAGCGCCGATGCGGTCTGCATCGAGTCTGACCGGAAAGGAGGGGAACTGATGTTGACTTTGAGCGAATTCATTGCCGTGATCAGTCTGTGTATCGCCAGCTTCACGCTGGGATATCGAATTGGTCGTGACAGATCATCAGATGAAACAAATTTTAAACAGAAATAGCCGTCCCGAAGTGGCTTTTTGGACGGCTATTTCTATAGCCTGTATCTTGAAGGCCTAACCGTTACCGGCGGCGCCTCTTTTTATCTGCTCTCATTATAATGCATTTCCCATTCGTTGTCAAATTCATAAATTATTGCTAAATACACAACTGAAACAAACCTTTTTCGCTTAATCCGTGAATTTCATGCTATAATGAATGATTGCTAAAAAAGAATTCGCGAAAGAGCGTGCAATGCAGATTTTTACGTACACCAATCACAACATCAGCCGCAGTCTCCGTAAGCTCGGATCGTTTCTGTTTGCTGTGTTGTTTCTCCTGATTCCCGTCCGGTTTGATGACACTTCGGCAATCGCCTCTGACCTGGCAAAATGGCCCATGGAACCGGGCAGCCAGGTTCAGACCAGCGGGAAGCTGCGCGCCGACCTGAGCAATGCCAAGGACGGTTATTTCATGGCAGCGCTCACCGCTCCCTCCAACCACAAAATGAAAATGCGTGTGCAGAAGGGTGAAACAACGCTGACTTATGACCTGAACCAGAAGGGCGACTATGAAGTGTTTCCGCTCCAGCTGGGCAGCGGTCATTATGACATCCTGCTTTATGAAAACGTCTCCGGGAAAAAATATTCTCAGGCGGGTTACCTCGGACTGGATGTGACCCTCACACGGGAAGACGCGGCATTTTATTATCCAAACCAATATGTAGACTATGACATTGTCTCCAAGGCTGTTGCCAAGTCAGATGAACTGTGCGCCGGGAAATCCAGCCTGGAAATTTATGAGATCCTCTGTGATTTCATGAAAAACTCCTTCGTTTATGACTATGTGAAAGCAGCTACCGTCAAAGCAGGGCAGCTGCCCGACATCGATGGCAGTTATGATAAAAAGATGGGCGTCTGTCAGGACCTCTCGGCTATTTTCTGCTGCATGCTCCGCACGCAGGGCATCCCTGCCAGACTCATCATCGGTTATGCAGACAAACAATATCATGCCTGGACCGTGACGGAAATCAACGGGAAAGAATATTTCTTCGATCCCACCGCTGCTTTGAACGCCATCAGTTCAGTAAAAGACTATTCTGTCGAACGTTATTACTAAACTCGACTACTTTGATACCGGGGAAGGAACAGGAATCAAACAATGAGCAACAAAAAGAACCAGAAAATTTCATCAGCAGAGCTGAGCATTTTTTGCGGTCAGGTAGCGCTGATCCTGGAAGCGGGTCTGCCGCTTTATGACGGTATGGAAACCCTTGCCGGGGCGGACAACAACAGCGAAAATGCGGAGATGTTCAAAAAAGCCAGTCAAGGCGTTACCGAAACCGGGTCCCTTTACGAAGCGCTGAAGAATGATGACCGCTGGCCGGAATACATGGTGGAAATGGTCGGTATCGGGGAGCGCTCCGGTCACCTGGAATCCATCATGCGCGGGCTGGAATCCTATTACGCACGGGAAGACCGCATCCGCTCTTCCGTCGTGAGCGCGGTAACCTACCCGATCCTGCTCGCCGTCCTGCTGGCAGTCATCGTTTTGATCCTGCTGTGGCGCGTGCTCCCGGTGTTCCGCCGGGTGCTGGAAGGCATGGGCGTCGGGCTGAACGAATCCGGCGCCGCGATGATGCACATCGGTGAAGTCGTCGGCTGGATCGTCATGGCGCTGGTCGTTGTCCTGATCATTGCCGCAATCGTGATCATCATCCTGCTGCAGACCAAACATCGCGAAAAGGTGCTGAAATTCCTGCAGAACATCTTCCCGCCCATCGTGGATCTGAACAACAAACTGACCGCTTCCCGCATCTCCGGTGTACTTTCCATGATGCTCTCCTCCGGTTTCCCGACCGATGAAGCGCTGGAAATGACCGAAAAAGTACTGCCCAACCCGGACGCCGCCAACAAAATCAAAGGGATCCGCAAGGGCCTGGAAGAAGGAAAATCCTTCGCGGACGCAATCGCTGAAGCAGACATTTTCAACGAACTGCACGTCCGCATGATCAAGATGGGGTCTGCTACCGGCCGTGAAGACCAGGTGCTCGGCAAGCTCTCCAACCTCTATGAAGAAGAAGTGGAAGAGGACATCACCCGTCTGGTCGGCATCATCGAACCGACACTGGTGGCCCTGCTTTCCATCGTGATCGGCGCGGTCCTTCTGGCAGTCATTCTGCCGATGGCCGGCATTCTCTCCAGCCTGTAAGAGGAAAACATGTCCGGAAGAGATCTTGTCAAAATTGTGCTTGTTGGGGTGGTTTTGGTCCTGGCTGTCATGCTCAGCGGACGGATCTCCAATTCGCAGCAATCAGCAGAAAGTGAGATCGTTCGTCAGTCCATCAAAGACGCAGCCATCAACTGTTATGCCGTTGAAGGCGCCTACCCGAGTGACCTGGATTATCTGCGGGAAAATTATATGCTGGCTTACAATGAAGACCGTTACTTCGTGACCTACGAGTCGTTTTCCTCCAACCATATTCCCGACATTTACGTAACCGAGAGAGGAGCAACGTTAAAGAATGGGCAAGAATAATCATGCCATTTCCGGTGTATTTGTGTTCCTGCTTCTCGGGATTTTTGCCATCTTTTCCACCATCATGGTGGTCATGGGTGCAAAAGCCTACCGCGGGATGGTGGAACGATCAGATACACACAATTCTATTCGTGTAGCTTCTTCCTACATCCGCACGATGCTTCGCTCCAATGATGAAGCCGGCGTCCTGCGGGTCGAAGATGTGGACGGCGTCCAGACCATCACCATGGAAAATGACTGGGGCGACATTTATGTCACCCGCATTTATATCTATGAAGGGAAACTGCGCGAATGGTTTGCCATGGCTGAAATTCCCTTTGTTCCCGGCAACGGTGAAACTGTCTGCAACCTGGATTCGATGAAAGCGGAACTGAAAGACGGCTTGCTGCATGTGGTCGTATCTGAAAACGGGACAGAGATGGAAATCGACTACGCTCCGCGCACAGCAGGTCAGGCAGGAGGTGAAGAATGAAGTCCGGAAGCCGCGGCAATGCCCTGCTCGTTGAACTGCTCTTTGTAGTCATGTTCTTTATGCTGACCACAACCGTCCTGCTGGAAGTTTTTGCGAAAGCCAGTAATTTCAGCAACCGTTCCGAATTGCTGACCGTTTCCATGGTCCGTGCCCAAAACACCGCCGATCAGCTTTATGCGGCTGAAGATCCTGAAGCCTACCTCAGCGCCCAGGGATTTGAAAAAACCGCTGAAGGCTGGTCCCTGGCAGAAAAAAACTACGTCCTGAACGTTACGATCACTCCGGAAAAGGATGAAACGGGTGTGTTCCGCCGTCAGGAAGTCCGGGTGACAGCCGGGGATGAAGTGCTTTATACCCTGCCCTGTTCCCGCTGGGAGGTGAAACCGTGAACCGAAAAAGCGCTATTTCTCTCGGACCGGGTGCATCATCCCTGATCCTGATTTTCGTCGTGCTGGCGCTGGCTGTGCTGAGTATGCTTTCTCTGATGACCGCCCGCAACGACCTGAAGTTCAGTGAGCGTTCTGCCGCGGTCATTGCTTCCGCATATAAACTGAATGAATCCGCCGAAGCCCGAAAAGCGGAACTGGACCATATCCTTGCCGAATGTGCCGATGCAGCCGAGGATGATGAAGATTACCTGGCTGCGGTGGAGGAAGCTCTGCCGGAAGACATGGAAATTTTCGACGATGAGATCAGCTGGTCCGAATCAGACGGTGTCCGTATGCTGGACCTGGCAATTCAGGTTCTGCCGCTGAGAGAAAGCGAACGCTCCGTCTGGACACGCCATAACCTGACAACAGAAACGGGAGATGACGAATGGGACTGGTAGATATGCTTGAAAAAGCCGTCAAAATGGGCGGCTCCGATATTTTCTTTATCCCCGGCGCTCCGGTCGAAGTCAAAGTCAACAACGACATGGTCCCGCTGACAGAAGACCGCCTGATGCCTGACAGCTCCAAAGAACTGGTCCAGGAAATGTATCAGATGGCCCGCAGAAATTTTGACCTGCTGGCTGAATCAGGCGATGATGACTTCTCGTTTGCGGTCGTGAACGTCAGCCGCTTCCGCTGTAATGCCTACCATCAGCGCGGTACTGTTGCCGCCATTTGCCGCATCATCAACTTCGAAATGCCGGACCCGGAAGAACGTCACATCCCCCCGCAGGTGATGGATCTGGCCAAACTGCGCAACGGAATGGTGCTGGTGACCGGGCCTGCCGGTTCCGGGAAAAGTACGACACTGGCCTGCATCGTCGACAGGATTAATTCTACACGCAATGCGCATATTGTTACCATCGAGGATCCGATCGAATATCTGCATCGCCACAAGAAGAGCCTGGTCTCTCAGCGGGAAATCCCTCAGGATGCCTCCACCTTTTACCGCGCGCTGCGTGCTTCACTGCGTCAGGCGCCGGACGTGATCATGCTCGGTGAAATGCGCGATCTTGAAACCATCCATACAGCCATCACAGCCGCTGAGACCGGCCACCTGCTGCTCTCCTCCCTGCACACCATCGGCGCAGCCAAGACCATCGACCGTATTATCGACACCTTCCCTGCCGAACAGCAGACACAGATCCGCGTTCAGCTCTCCATGGTGCTGAAGGCTGTCGTCTCACAGCGTCTGGTACCGACCGTTGACGGCAAACGGGAAGCTGTTTTTGAGCTGATGACCGTCAACAACGCCATCCAGAACCTGATTCGTGACGGACGCACCCACCAGATCGACAATGCCATTTACGGTGGGACCAGCAAGGAAATGATCTCCATGGACAGCGAACTGCAGCGTCTTTTCCGCGCCGGCCGCATCACCAAAGACATCGCCATCTCCTACGCAGTCAATCCGGACACGTTGTCAAAGCGGCTGTAAACGCCCTTCTGACAATTGCTTCCTGCAGTGATCCGGAAAAAATGCTGCGCCTTATACAGGGTAAATCTCTTGAAAGCAATCTTATTCGCGAACACAGATTGGTACCTCTATAACTTTCGGCTGGCCTATGCCGAATTTCTCAAAGAAAAAGGCTGGGAGGTCTGCTTCCTCTCACCCGTCGGAGAACACGTCCAAAAACTGGAGGAGGCCGGCTTTCGTCATATCGCCATCGAATTTTCGCGCAAAGGGCTTAACCCGCTGCAGGAAAATGAGACGATACGCCGCATCAAAGCCATATACGCACAGGAAAAACCGGATCTCGTCCAACAATTCACCATTAAATGCGACATTTATGGTTCTCTCGCAGCCAAAGAGCTTGGGATTCGCGCTGTCATTAACACCATCACCGGGTTGGGGTATATGTTCCTTTCCGACAAAGTTCATGTGAAACTGATCCGTGAGGTCGTCAAACGGCTCTATCGGAAGGCTTTGCGCGGCACGGAAGTGATTTTTGAAAACCCGGACGACCGGAGACTCTTCATAGAGATGGGCCTGGTCGGGGAAGAGAACAGCCACATCGTCCCCGGTACCGGCATCGACATCGAAAAATTCATCCCTGTTCCCCCTCCGAATTCCATCCCTCTCACGATCCTGCCCTCCCGCATGATTTGGGATAAAGGCGTGAGTGAGTTCGTCGAAGCTGCCAAAATGATCCGTGAAAGCGGCGTCAACGCGCGCTTTGCCCTGGTGGGAAACAATGACATCGGGAACCCGACCTGCATCCCCTTCGATAAACTGACCCAATGGCAGAAAGAAGGCAATGTGGAATGGTGGGGCTGGCAGGATGACGTTGTAACCGTTATTTCCATGAGCCACATCATCTGTTTGCCATCCTATCGGGAAGGACTGCCAAAAATACTCATCGAAGCTGCCTCCAGCGGCCGTCCCATCGTCACTACGGATGTTCCCGGCTGCCGGGAAGTGGTTGAAGACGGTGTGAATGGCTTCCTGGTCCCGGCAAAAAACGCGGAAAAACTGAGGGATGCGCTGCTGAAGCTTATTGAAAATGAAGAGCTGCGCATAAAAATGGGGGAAGAGTCCCGAAAAATTGCCAAAGATCGTTTTTCCAACCAAATCGTCAATGAGGCGATCTATGCTGTCTATCAAAAGGCCATCGCTTCATCATGAACCTCTCCACACTGAACACCGGCCTGATTTTTGAATCGCTGTTCATCAGTTTTGTCATCAGCATTCTGACGGCATTGATCTCAACAAAATTTGCCATCCGCACAAACCTGCTGGACCGGCCGAATGCGGAACCGCATAAAAAACACAAATATCCCGTCCCTGTCAGCGGCGGCACGGCGCTGTTTCTGACCTTGCTGATCATGCTGCTGATTTTCAGGAGCTCCATCACCGCACCGCTCTGGGGACTCACCTTATCCGCGCTCATCATCTACTGCTTCAGCCTTTATGATGACTATCATCACTTGAAATGGAAGGTCAAGCTGGGCGGTCAGATCCTCGGGACAGCGGTCCTCATCCTCACCGGCACACGTACCCACCTGTTTGAAGCAAAACTTTTTTCAAACCTGCTTCCTGCCGGTTTGGTGCCTGTCTGTGACATTTTGCTGACATTTTTCTGGATGTTGTTCATCACGAATGCCTATAACCTGGTCGACAGCGCCGACGGGCTGATGATCGGACTTTCCGCATGGGCGGAAGGGTTTTTCATCATTGCAGCCATGGACGCAGGCCAGCATGATGTAGCATTATTCTGCTCCATCCTGCTTGGTTCTTCGCTGTCGCTGAGCTTTTTCAATGCCAACCCGGCGATCCTTTTCATGGGAGATTCCGGCGCTCAGACCATTGGTTTTCTGCTGGCCGCTCTTTCCATCATCTATAATCCGCCGGAACTGCTCCAGAAAAACACCTGGTTCCTGCCGATCCTGATGTCCGGTGTACCGATTTTTGATACCACGCTGGTGACCATCTCCCGCTGGCGCAAAGGGCAGCACTTTTATCACAGCGGCACCGACCATACCTACCACCGCCTGATCCGGATGGGCCTTTCCACACATCAGGCTTCCTCTTTTCTGCATCTGGTCTGCTTTATGCTGCAGAGCCTGGCCTTCTTTGCGATTTCGCAGAGCGTCATTGAAGCAAACACCCTGTTCATCATCGTTGTGATCACCGGCATCGCAGCGATCATGTTCTTCGAAAAGGAAAGCTTATGGAAAAACATCACAAAGTTCTTTCAGACCAACACTCACTTAACCTGACCCTTTCCGCGGCAGCATTGGCGACGATCGTCTGTACGATCGAACTGCTGCGCATTCCGGGTGACAGCAAAAACGCTTTTCTTTTCGGTCTCAGCAAAGAACGGCTGCTGATGCTGTTGGTTTTCACGATCATTTTCATCATCAACCTGCTCTGTCTGCTGCAGCGCGGGAAACTGGCAATACAACTGGCCGGCAGCAAAAATGGGAAAGTCCTCAGCCTTGTACTGAGCATCATCACGCTGTTTTTCCTGCTCATGCCGGATTATCGTTTTGACCGGGCAGCCGCATATTTCACCCGGCTCAGACCGTTTATCCTGTGGATTTTTTTGACCTCTTTCTCATTTTTCTTATATTTCACCTATACGCAAGACAGGTTTGAAGGCCTCAGGGAAACAGCCAGCAATCTCAGTGAACACAAAAGAGCAATTCTTTCGGTCCTGTCCCTTTTGGTCTGTGGGATCCTCTTCGTCGAAATCACCGGTCTCGGCAAAACGGTCGAATCAGCGCTTTGGAACAAAAACGGCATTCCCCTTCAGAGCATTCAGCTCATATCCTCTCTGGTGATTTTTTATCTCCTTTGGAAGACAGGTTTTTTCAGCCGCATCGGGATCAGCAAACGTCTTCTGAATTTCTTCCTGATTTGGGCTGTTTCCGCAGTGATCTGGTCCCTGGCGCCAAAAGCGGATCACTTCTTTGCACCCGGACCTTACGCTCCGAATAATGCTTTTTATCCCTATTCCGATGCGTTGAATTATGATTTTGCCGCCCAGACCGCCCTTCTCGGCTGGCGGTACAACATGAATCGTACCCTTCTAAAACCGACGCTGGCTTTCATCTCCTTCCTTTCGCACCTGGTCACAGGGAATGATAATGACCTCAGCATGATGGCTATGTCCGCCCTGTATGCCGTTTTGCCCGCGATCATCTACCTGTTCGGCAGCGCCATCGGCGGGAACGCATGCGGCTGGCTTGCTGCGGCTTTTTCCCTGATCAAAGAATGGAACGCACTGCAGACCAGAACCGTCCTGACGATCCACTCCCGCCTGTTCATGAGCGAATTTCTGACACAGATCCTGCTGGCGTTATATTGTTACGCGCTGTTCCGCTGGCTAAAGAAAGACAAGAAAGAAAGCCTATACGCAATCATTGCCGGAGGGACGGTGGTTTTAGGTTTCTTCACCCGCTATAACTTTGCTGCCTTTCTCCCGGCCGGTCTGCTGCTCGTGATCATCGCTTATCGGAAAAATTTTCTCAGGCTGCTGAAGACGGTCCTTCTCTTCTGCCTGGCTGCTGCCCTGACTGCGGCACCTCTTCTGTATCGGGACAAGGATGTTCCCTGGGGTCTTTCTGATGAGCTGAGTTATACTGTCGAATCCATTCTTCTCAAGTCCAGGCTCGTCAATCCGACACCGACCGTTCCAGCCGAAGTGACCACTCCTGAATTCATACCGACGAAAGTCCTCCCGGAAGAAGTGATTCCTACAGAACCGCTGACCGAACCGGAAATGATCCCGGAAACAGAGACGCTCCAGGAACCGACAGCTGTTGTTGAAAATACTGATGTTTCCTCATCGGCTGAAAATGACGATAATCTCTTGCAAGCATCAAATGTACCTGATCAGCAGGAAGCGCCTGTTTCAGAAATTTCTGCCGATTCGCCGGAAATTGAAAAAGAAGATTTTAACACAGGCCAAATCACGCAAGAAATTTCGAATATTAATTCTACAATTGTTTTGCCTGTTTATCAAAGCATCATCAATCACGGTCTGCATAATTTCATTGCCTCTGTCATGACACTGCCGATGCAGCTGACTTTTGACGATCTGGAACATCTCTACACACAGGAAGGCGACGGACTTTGGCGTGACAGTTTCCGGGGAAATTACAGCGTCGGTCAGTGGGCAATGATCATCCTCTGGATCGTCCTGGGGGCAGTGGCCGTTGGCGTTTTAATCAGTGATCACGGGCTTGCCGGTTTTTCAATCCCTTATTTTTGGCTTGTCTACTCGTTTTCCATTGGCATCAGCCGCTCCTCCGGCGGGCGCTATGTCGTCCCGACAAACTGGATCCCGATGCTGCTGCTGGCTTACTTCATTACCCTTTTGTTTTCCAAAGGAAAAATCAATTTACCGGAAACAAAAACAGCTTCTCTCCCGCTTTGGCAGCCGGTCACGGCCATGTTCGCATTTTTCGCTTTTTTCTCCGCGATGTACCTGCTGGAAATCAATATGCCGCGCAAGCAAACCTCTGCTCCGGAAGGTGACCTGACTGTGCTGAAGGAACGACTTGCCGATCATGAAGAAATCGACTGGGATCTGGTCAAAACGCAGCAGGAACAGGGGATCCTGCATATCACACACGGTGTCGCTCTCTATCCGCGCTTTTACTATTTCCGTGATGGGGAAAATGTTAAAAATGATTTGCTGATGTGGAAGGAATACTCAAGGCTGACCTTTACAGGCGCTGATTTTCAAGGCGGGTGGAATTCTATGAATCAGGGCTATATGATGCCTCACACAGAGCAGGTCAATCATCTTCCGCATGGTTCCGTCTTCAGAGCGATCTCTTGTAAGGCTGATTATGCCTATGAGGATGTTCTGGCGGTAACGGTTGAAACGCAGGATGGAGATGTTTTCACTTACGTTCGCGATCCGCTGCCGTCATTTTCATGTCCGGTACCGGAACCCGTTTGCTATTCGCTTGAAAATTGTTATTAGTGGTCGGTGATCAGTGGTCGGTGGTTGGTGGTCAGTTGTCAGTGGTCAGTGGTCAGTGGTCAGTGGACGGTGATCGGTAATCGGTAGTGAAAAGATGATAACCGACCACCGACCACTTTTTCTCATTTCTCATTTCTAATTTCTAATTTTATTAAACGCCTTCAGATAATCTGCTGCGGTTTTACGGATGTCAAAGGATGCAGCCAGTTCAAGACTGGCGTATCTCATTTTCAGAAGTCTGTCGCTATCAGTCAGAAGAGTTCTTAAATTATGCGCATAGGTTTTTGTATCATCAGGAGCCTGTACAAAACCGTTCACACCTTCTTTGATGATCTCCGGATTCCCGCCGGCATTGCTCAGCAATAAAGCCAGCCCGGAAGCCATCCCCTGGATCCCGGTCACCGGCAGTCCCTCCGAAAGCGAGGGCATGAAAAGGATGTCGCTGTGATGAAAGATTTCGATCACTTCTTCCGGAGTTTTCCATCCGGGAAACGCTACCCGATCCGACAGGCCTTTTTCCTCACATAATCCCATGATCATATCCCTGTCCTGTCCGTCACCGATCAGTGTCGCGTGCCAGTTCAGATCCCGAACCTCCGCAAGCGTTTTGATGATCTGTGCAAGGTTTTTCTGCGGTACAAAACGACCGGCAAAAACGATCTCCGGTGTATCATGCTTTACGATTTCCGGATTTTTGATCATCTCGTAGTCGATGCCGTTGGGTATCACGTCGATCGGCACGTTATACGTCTTCAGCGCCATAGCCCGGGAAAACTCACTGACTGCGACCACCCTGGCAGCGTTCTTCCAAATCGGAGGAGTAAAGGGCTGAATGTATCGAAACCACTTTTTTGTTTTCTCGGGGGAGGCGCCGGGAATGTCACCCAGGTGAGCGGTGATCACATAAGGAACCTTCATCTTTTTGGCAGCGATCATTGCCGCCGGCCCATTGGGAACAGCAAAGTGAACATGGATCAGATCCGGCTGGAAGTCTTTGCAATCAAAGAGGCAGTAGCGGCTGGCAGCCGAAACGTAACCGATCATGGCGCCCATTTTTGCCCGGAAAGATTCCGTCCTGTGACAATCTAAACGAACCACATCCAAACCATCAATGTTTTCCCGGTGAGGAAGATCTCCGAACCGGGCTGTCACGACTCGGACCCGATGTCCGGCTTTGACCCATTGCAGGGATAGATCTCTGGCAATCGGTCCGCCGCCCCCGCCGATCGGCGGAAATTCATGGATCAAAACAAGAATATTCATTGATAAAGGTCACCTCTATAAACTATCGGGCGGGGGTATGGGGGCTGCATAGTAATAGCCTGCTCCGTAAGGTACGCGCTGCCGCCCGGTTTGTATGCGGAGCAGGAGCTTCGCCCCCGGAAACCATGGCGCGGGAAGGTTACTTTCCGATAAAAAATATTTCTGAATCCCGCGCCTTTATGAATGAAATGTGAATGTGGATATATTTTCAAGACTATTTGAGGGTTTTTCAGAACCTGGCTTCTGAATGGTGCGCGGGACCGGACTTGTATGAATCTTTGCTGTCCGAATCACTGTCATCAAAATTGATCAGTTCCCGGATGTGGTAGACTGTCTTTCCCTGGGACTCATGATAAGTACGGACCAGCAGCTCCGCGATCAGACCCATCAGGATGGAAAGAAAACCCATGATAAACACCATGATCGAGAGCATGAAAAGAGGCGAAGCCATGACGGAAACACCCCAGAAAATGCGCCGGATCCCCAGGAACAGCAGCACCAGGAAAGAAAAACCGGAAAGGATCAGCCCGGTGCCGCCAAACAAATAAATCGGTTTATCAGCGTAACTGGAAAGAAATTTGACCGTGATCAGGTCAAGGGTCACCTTTGCGATCCGCTCAAAGCCATATTTTGATTTTCCCAGCCTGCGTGGATGATGTTTGACCGGCATTTCAACGATCCTGGCCCCATAGGTGTTCGCAAAAGCCGGAATGAAGCGGTGCATTTCCCCGTAAAGGCGGAAACCGGTGATAACTTCCCGTCGATAGGCTTTCAGCGTGCAGCCGTAATCGTGCAGGTTCACTCCGGTGACCTTGCAGATGATCCGGTTGGCAATGCGGGAAATGAAAGATCTCAGAAACGGGTCCTGTCGGTCCTTCCGCCAGCCGCTGACCAAATCATAGCCCTCATCCAGTTTCTTCAGCATGGCAGGTATATCGGTCGGATCATTTTGCAGATCGGCGTCCATCAGGACGATGATCTCACCGGAAGAGTGGTCGACACCCGCAGCAATGGCAGCCGTCTGCCCGAAATTCCGGCGCAGACCGATCACTTTCACTCGAACGGGATCTTTCACGGCCAGTTCTTTCAGCGCCTCCAGGCTGTTGTCTTTCGAGCCATCATTGACAAGGATCAGTTCCCAATCTTTACCAAGATCGGCCAGAGCGTCCACAACAGCATTATATAACAAAGGGATGTTCTCATATTCGTTATAAACCGGCACAACTACTGAAAGATACATATTATCCGTCCTATCCTTCGTTCAATTTTTCTTCGATTTCGGACCATTGCTCAAACAATTCGTCCAATTCCTGCTGTTTTTTATTATACAACACTCCTGCCGATGTCATATCTTCATATGAGAGCAAGGAAGAATTAATCTTTTTGGACAAATCCGAAACTTCTTCTTCCAGTACAGATATTTTTGATTCCAGTTCTTCACGCTGCCTCGACAGCTTCCAGATCACCCCGTTGGAAAGCTTCTTTTTCTCAGATACCTCTGCGGAAGTGTTTTTTGATTTTTCAACAGCTTTCTCGTCCGGTGCGCTGAGCTGTTTTTTATATTCTTTATACTGGCTGTAGGTGCCGTTATAAACGAATAGTGTTTGTTTTTCCGGCATGACTTCCCAAATCTGTGTGCCGACAGCATCGATCAGGTAACGGTCATGAGAAACCAGGATGATCGTCCCCTCAAAGCCCTTCAAAACCGATTGAAGCAATTCCTGAGCATCGATATCCAGATGGTTCATCGGCTCGTCCAGCAGCAGCAAATTAGCTCCCTGCAGCGCCAGAATTGCCAGCGCCAGCCGGCCCTTTTCCCCGCCGGAAAGGACTTTCACTTTTTTGAATACGTCATCCCCGGTAAACAGATATTTCGCCAGGTAATTACGGATCTGTGCCGGGAGCAGATTGGGCGCCACTTTATTGATCTCATCCATCAGGTCATTTTCCGGATCCAAATCCTCGTGAGCCTGTGCAAAATAGCCGATTTTCAGGTTCGCACCCAGCTTTGTTTCACCGGAAAGCGGCGGCATTTTCTCGAGGATCGTCTTGAGAAAGGTGGATTTTCCCGTTCCGTTCGGACCGATGATAGATGCACATTCTCCGCGCAGCAAAGTCAGATCCGGAACATGGAAAAGAACCTTTTTATCATCCTGATAACCGATTGCGAGATCTTTGGTGCGCAAAACAAGATCACCGGATCGCAGGTCTGTATTCAGCTTCAGATGCATGGAACGGGATTCCAGCGGTTTGACGACCCGCGATTCGGAAAGCAGCGTTTCCAGGCGTTTCCGTCGTCCCTGCGCCTGCCGGGTGTTCTGTCCTGCAATATTGCGCCGGATATATTCCTCTTCTTTGGCGATAAACTCCTGCTGTCGTTCGTATTCAGCCAGCTGCCTTTGGTATCGTTCTTCCCGCTGCTGCAGGTAAGCGGAATAATTGCCGTGATAGGTTTCAAACTTGAAAGAAAGTTCCCAGATCGTATTGACACACTGGTCAAGAAAATAACGGTCATGGGAGACCATCACGACAGCGCCGTCAAAATCACGAATGTAACTTTCCAGCCACTCGATGGAATTGATATCCAGATGGTTCGTCGGTTCGTCGAGAACCAGGAGCTGCGGATCGGAAACGAGGATCCTGGCCAGATAAGCACGGATTTTTTGACCGCCGGAAAGCTGCTGCCAGGGACGGTGCTCTTCGCCGTTTGTTAAACCAAGTCCCTGCAAAATCTGGCTTATTTTTGAGCGATAGGTATAACCGCCGCTGTTTTCAAAATTGTTCTGGATCCTGCCATAGGTTTCGAGCAGAGCCTGATCATCCGGATGTTTGAGAAGATCATCTTCCATGCGATTGAGCTGCTCCTGTGTTTTGATCAACTCAGAAAAGGATTCCAGACAGCTTTCGTAAGGAGTTTTGTTGGAAGAGATCTCGATCTGCTGTGGAAGGTAACCGATGGTGAGGTCTTTGGCGCGTGAAACGGTGCCGGTATCCGGATCATCCAGCCCGACAAGGATCTTCAGTAAAGTCGTCTTCCCGGAACCGTTTTCTCCCACAAACCCGATGCGGGCTTTTTGCGGTACGGATAAAGAGATCTCTGAGAAGATATCCAGATCACCGAATGACTTTGAAATTGAATTAGCAGTAAGCAAGCTCATATTTTACCCGTGCAAAAGTATACCACAAGGGAAATGAGAAATGAGAAATGAGAAATGAGAAGAGGCATTGTTACAAATATATTGGGCACATCTATAAAATAAAGAGCGGGGGTATGGGGGCGGCAGGTTATAACCTGCTCCGATAGGTATGGACTTCGCCCAGTTTGGATGCGGAGCAGGAGCTTCGCCCCACGGAAATCTCTTGCGTAAATTTAGAGAATTGATTCTCTGAATTTACGCAAGACAGATTGAAATCTGTTTTTTAGCGGTACTTATACATAATGAAATGATGTTGTTTTTTTTGATATTTATTGACGGAAAGAATTGTTTCACGTGAAACAATTCTTCTTGTTTCATGTTTCTTATTTGGAATGTTTCACGTGAAACATTTGAAGTTATAATAGTTGTTAAGGAGATATACATTATGGCAAAAACTTACACAAAAAAACCTGAATTTGCGCTTGACCTTAAGAAAAAGTATTATGCTGTTTTTCATACGGATAAAGGTGATATCAAAGTCAAATTGTTTTCAGATAAAGTACCTTTGACTGTCAACAATTTTGTATTTCTTGCACATGAAGGTTTTTATGATAATACGATTTTTCATCGTGTTATCAAAGATTTTATGGTACAGGGCGGTGATCCCACCGGTACCGGCATGGGCGGTCCGGGATATCAGTTCAAGGATGAATTTGTTCCGGAATTGAAACATAATAAACCGGGCATTCTTTCTATGGCAAATGCCGGTCCGAACACCAACGGTTCCCAATTCTTTATCACCCATGTTCCGACACCCTGGCTCGACGGTCATCATACTGTCTTCGGTGAGGTCGTTGAAGGGATGGATGTGGTGCTGGCAATTCCGGAACGGGATCCGCGTTTTTCCGGTTCTCCTGCCGGCAAGCTGAATTCCGTGGAGATCATTGTTGAGTAGATGTTTCTTTTCTATTCATTTATTTTCAATATTTAATTGTCTTAATTAAGGCTGTTGACAGTGTGGATTATTTTTGAAATTTACAGTAATTACTCGTAATCTTAAAGAAAACTTATTCACACTGTCTCCTTTGAAAAACATGTTTTTGTTGACAGAAAAGGTGGATAAACTTTATCCACCTTTTTATGCACAGATCAAAGCATAAATCTGTCCACACTTTTGTGTGGATATTTTATAAACTGCGAGTTCTTTCAAATTCAACAAATACTCTGATATTATTAATAAGTCCTGAAAATATGCAACTACTGCAGATTTTATCCTCATGAAATATGCAATTGTTGCATATTTCATGAGGATAAGTTATAATTCATCTAACTCAAGTCATGTCAACCTGTTTTGTTGACTTAGAATTGAGTCAACAAAACAGGTTATGATGATTTGTTTAAAAGAGATACCGACTTTTTTTAGAAACATATAATCGTGGAGTAACTTATGCTGCAAAGAAAAATAATGAGCGTTTTACAGAATTGGAAAAAATCAGAAAGCAAAGAATGCCCAATCATTCATGGCGTTCGTCAATGCGGCAAAACATTCATTGTACGACGCTTTGCAGAAGAAAATTATGAACATTTCATTGAAATCAATTTTATTGAACGACCAGAAATGAAACAAGTATTTGCCGGGAATCTAACCGTGGATAATTTGATAAAGGGAATTATCCTCTATATGAAAGACGCAATCTTTGTTCCCGGAAAAACTTTGCTGTTTCTGGATGAAATTCAGGATTGTCCTCAGGCACGAACATCATTGAAATTTTGGGCAGATGACGGTCGTTTTGACGTAATTGCATCCGGGTCGCTTTTGGGTATGAGTTATAAGGAGGAGGTCTCTATTCCGGTCGGATACGAGCTGCCGATTGATATGTATCCATTGGATTTTGAAGAATTTCTGCAAGCGGTCGGTGTTGAAAAAGATCAAATTGAAGGTCTGTCTTTGTATATCAGTGGGCAGAAAACAATTCCGGATTATATCCATGATATCTTTCTTGAACATCTCAGAGAGTTTATGGTCGTAGGCGGTATGCCAGAGGCAGTAAATGAATTTGTAAAAAGCAGTAACTATCAGAATGTTCATCAAATCCAGCAGAAAATTTTGCGGGACTACCAGGATGATATCGCAAAATATGCTGAAAACGCGGATCGGATAAAAGCGAGAGCCTGCTACCTTTCAATCCCCAGACAGCTTACCAAAGAAAATCATAAATTTCAATATTCCGTGGTGGAAAAGAAAGGTACAGCCAGAAAATTTGAAAGCAGCCTGGATTGGCTTCTCGGTGCCGGAATGATCGTTAAATCCTATAATGTTTCACTTCCGGAATTCCCTCTGATGGCCTATGTAAAAGAAGACCTTTTTCGGGTTTATCTCAGTGATATCGGTTTATTTACATCCATGTTCGGTTATCAAATGAAAGAGGCGATACTGAATGATACTTTAGTAGGTCCTGCCAAGGGCGGATTGTACGAAAGTCTTGTTGCTGATATATTTTATAAAAAAGGTGAAAACCTTTATTATTTTAAAAAAGATGATTCCTCTTTGGAAATCGAATTTCTTCTGGAAAGGAGTGCTTCTGTTGTTCCGGTGGAAGTAAAAGCCAATAAAGGTTCTACACGTTCTTTGAATGAACTTCTGAAGAACGACAGGATAAAAAAAGGCTATAAACTGACTTCACAAAACGCGGGAATCGCTGAGAAAAAAATAACTCTGCCGCTATATCTTGCGTCAAAAATATAAAACATACAAACACAGAAGGCTGATCAATCGAAAAAAAATATCTTGAAAACTCTCTTCCTTTGTGTTACTATCATAATATAAAAATATAATCTCTGGCAAAAAGAGAATGAAAGGAAAAATAGATATGAAGAAGAATTTAGGTGTGGTCCCCGCAGTATACCCGATGCCCGTCCTGATGGTTGCGGCATATGATGAAAACGGAAAAGTTAACGTGATGAATGCCGCCTGGGGCATGATCTGCGCTACGGATAAAATCGCCCTTTTTATTGATGAGGAACACAAAACCACCCAGAACCTGCTGAAAAGCAAAGCCTTTACCGTCAGTCTTGCCGACAAAGAACACATGGAAGTGGCGGACTTTTTCGGTATTGCAACCGGCAACAAGATGGATGATAAATTCGAACGAACAGGATATACCGCTGTGAAGAGTGAATTTGTCAATGCTCCGGTGATCGATGAATTCCCGGTTGTGATGGAATGTGAACTGGCGGAAGTCGTTACCAGCAGCACCTTCTACTGCATCGTCGGCAAAATCATCAACACTGCCGCAGAAGAAGCGGTACTCTCCGATAAAGGAAAAGTCGATCCGGCAAAACTCAACGCGTTGATCTTTGACCAGTTCCAGAGCAGTTACTATGTCTCAGGAGAAAAGGTCGGCCGAGCCTGGAATGCCGGCGCCGGGCTGATGAAGAAGTAAAGATTTCTTTTCAATACAAAAACAGGGCTGTCAACAGTGTTTCGGAAATGAAAAAAGTTGATAGCCTTGTTTTCTTCTTCAGAACAGAAAAAAAAAACTGTTCAGAACCTGGCGACGCATCACGAGATACAGCCCTGCTGTGCCGGCTGCGCAGCAGCATCAGATCTGTCGTGTTTATTCAATATAAATCGACGTTCCGTCTTCGAGGCCGTGGCTCTTGCCCCAGCTGTCGATGGTGTCGTCGACCTGTTCGAGGAAGTGGTCGATCTCTTCCATGCGTTTGGGACCCTGCTGCGGTGTCAGGCCGTTCATGCCCAGAAAGGAATGGAATCCCTCGTTCTGTTCCATCTTCATGGCGCTGAAGATCTGCGTCCAGGTGTTGAGCATGATCCAAACGGCGGAGGGTAAGTGGGTTTCCCAAAAAGCTTCAACCGCTTTCTGGTAGTATGGAATACGGACTTTACTGTATTCCGGATAAAAATCCGGACGTACGTAATTGGAGAAATAATCGAAATAATAATTCCAGAATTGAGCGTAGTACTGCCGATACTGTTCAAGGCCGGAATTTTCGGTGATGAGGCCGATGGTTTCGGTTACCAGGTTGATGCAGTTCAGCTCATTGCAGCATTCGATAAAATCCTGCAGAAAGTGACGCATTGTCAGCGGCCTTTTATACAGACAAGCCACGGAATTGACCGCGTTCTCAATGCAGAGAATATAATTGAAAGCATAGGTGACATCGTACGGTGTGTTGACCAGCCGTTGAAGCTGCATGTAATATTTGTGTGCTTCCCGGTTGAACACCAATGCCCGCTGCAGGGCATTTTCCGGAAGGAAAAAGGATGCTTCTACGGAAGACAGCACAAATTCGTACCAGTGACCTTTTCCGAAAAGAACGATTGGGTCATAGCATAAAGACGAGCCGATCCATGGGTCTGTGCGCAGGTTGCGGGTGTTTGCAAAATAACTGCGGGGATAATGGTAGATGTCAAAGGTGGCATCTTCCGATATGGCGCTGATTTCCCGGTATGGTACATCCAGTTCGGAGTGGATCATGATGATGTCCACATCGGTGGTGTTGTTGATGAAAGGATACTCCCGCAGGAGTGAGCCGGTGAGGTAGGCACACACGATCGAGCGGTCCTTTCGCGATCGCTGTGCAATATAGCTGTCACTCAGTCTGAGCAGTTTTTCCTTCGTTATCTTCATATGGTACGATTCAGTACAGGTGATGGTTACGCCTGTTTGTTACTTCTTTTTCTTCTTTTTCAGATTCTTCCTTTTCGGACGGTTAACGATCATGCTCTTGTTGAGCACGTCGCTGGCGTTATCGTCCAAAATTTCCTGAACCGGATTTTGCGCGACAGGCAGCTGAACCGGCTCCTGGATCGGATTCGCCTGAACGGGCTGGTTGGCTTGATTGGGTCGATTATTGAAGTTGAAGAAGGAGCTGACCCAGCGGCCGAACCTTGTGAAAATATTGCGGTCTTTCTTTCTGAAATTCCTTCTCTGCTTGCTGATCTGCCGTTTTTCATATTCTTTGACCACTTCAATGCTCAGCGGTTTCGCATCCGCTCCTTTGGAGTAAACATCATGAAAGGCTTCCGCAAAAAGCTCGCCCGGCTGTGATTGACCGTAAGAAGAGGTCAGTCCATTAAACATTGCGTTTTGTGTATCAACCTGACCGGCGTAAACTGATTTTCCGTAACTGTTTGTGCCATCATTCTGGCGGATCGGCAGCTGTTCACCCGGTCTCAGCTTCGCCATTGCAGTTTTCAGGATGGAGTCTTCAGCTTCCTGTCTATGCTGCGCATCATCATCCTGGTTCAGTGAGGAACCCAAAACATGACCTAATTCATGATACCCGACTGTATTCAGAGAACCAATCGTCAATTTGTCATTGATTGCCTGCCGTCCCTGTTCATTCCCGGCCCGATCCATGAAAGCATCGTAATGGATACCGGCTCTTTCAGACATGCCCGCAGAGGGGCTTGCAGCCATAATATTTGATGACCCTTTTTCACCCCAGGCATCATTCCCGTTCGCATCTTTTTCATTCCATTGGATCGTCATGGCGCCGATCTTTTTCCGCAATTCCGGATAGTCTCTCACCTGGCGGACCATGTTTTTCAATTTAACTTTCAATGGGGCGACATTCACATCCACGATTTCATGGTTCATATTTCTGGCGAAATTGACAAAAAAGCTGTTATCCTGACGCTGCCGCGGTGTCAGCTGAATACCGGTGTATTCAATAAAGGCCAGATAGGCGTCTTTGGCAGTGGTTGCCCGGTCAATTGCGTCCAACCCGCTTTTTACGGAAGCGTCATTCTGTGGATTGAATTGTCCGTTTTGGATTTCGTCGGCTGATAATTCATAGGCTCGTTTGTCTGATTTATTGTCCTGCGGCAATTGATGACGGGGCTGACCGGTAAAGATACCGATTTCATAGCCGGCCGCTTCCAGATGAGGTTTGTCCGTGCGTTTTTCGATGAAGTCCATGAAGCCTTCGTACTCGTCTTCACGTTCATACACATCATCTTTATTATCGAGTTTATCGGCGGCGATATCTTTCAGAATTTTTTTCCCGGCATAGTCTCTTTCCCCAAGGAAGGAAAGATATTGAATGCTGTTCTGCGCCGTCGGTTTTCGCCGCGCTCTGTTGCCGCTTTTTTCGGCTTGTTTTTTGATCGGCTTTGCAAGATCATCAAAAAGCGAGTGTCCCAGATTGCCGCTGTTGTACTGCTGCATCATCAATTCCAGGTTGGTGACATTGTTCGGAATTTGTCTGTTGTTTGCATTGTCTTCATCATCATTGCGAATCAGCTGGACGGTGTTGGATGGAACAGATCGCGAAACGTTTCCCTGTACCGCGCCCTGTTGGACGGTATGAACCAGCTCATGAGCAGCAACGGAAGGGGAAAAGCCGCCTTTGCCAAAATAGACGTTACGTCCCTGTGCCCAGGCACGTGCGCCCATCGCCTGACTTCTGTTCATGCTGAGAGAATCACTGTGAAACTGAACATTTGAAAAGTCGGCGCCCAGCCGGCTGCCCATCTCGCGCATGACTTCATCGGGTGTTGTGGAGGTCAGTCCTTTGGAGAGCCGGTTGGCTTCGCTTTCCGCGTCCCGGTCTTCCAGAATCTGCCGAACCAGACTGTTTGGTAACTGTGAATGATGAGCAGGTGAAACAGACAGGGAGTCATTCTTCCTGTTGTTTTTCAGATGTTTCCGTTTATCAAATGAATAACTCATTTTGTACTCCGTTTTATTCGAAGGCAGCAACTTCTGTTCCTATGTGCTATATTTTACCTTATTTTTATTGTTTTCAGGTATCTATTCAGAACGGAGCACACAGAGACTGCTCTGATGCTGCGGCGAAGCCCGCACAGCAGGGCTGTATCTCGTGATGCGTGACCAGGTTCTGAACAATTACGTTTTCAGATATAGTATAATGTTAAGGAAAAAACTATGATCATCCCTTTTGAATTGCCTGATCCTTCAAACCGTGACAACGTGCTCATCTTTCCGGGCGGCGGGTATAACCATGTATCGCTGCAGAAGGAAGGCACAGATATCGCGGATGCCTTCAATCAGAACGGATTCAATGCCTATGTGCTCGACTATCGGGTGGCGCCATTCACAGGAAAAGTGTTTCTGCAGGACGCGGTAAAAGGCGTACAAGTGGTACGGCAGAAGATCAGGGAGAACGGCGATCCCGGCAGAAAGCTCGCCCTGATGGGCTTTTCTGCGGGAGGGCATCTGGCTCTGATGGAAACCGGGCATTGGCAGGAAATAAAAGAAGACCCTGAACAGGTTTCACGTGAAACCTGCCGACCGGATGCGCTGATCCTGTGTTACCCGGTCGTGACCTTCACGGATCCTTATGCGCATAGTGGAAGCAGAATGAATTTTCTTGGTAAAGAACACGCGGATGATGAAGCCCTGATCGCAAAGTATTCCGCGGAAAAACATGTGAACAGTGACTTTCCCCCGACATTCTTGTGGCATTGCGAGGGAGACACCTCTGTCCCGGTGCAAAACAGCCTGATGCTGCGGGATGCGCTGGATCGCGCGGGAGTGGCTCACAAGCTGCTCCTGTTTCCCGAAGGAGCTCACGGACTGGGACTGGCGAAAGACAACGGGATTATCAGTTCCTGGTTTGATGAATGTGTGAAATGGCTGAAAAACACTTTCTCAGGAATGAATGATATTTTTACTCATAACGGAGTATAATTACTGAAAAATTATATCTATTCAGTATAGAGCACACGAAGACTGCTCTGATGCTGCCGCGAAGCCGGCACAGCAGGGCTGTATTCTGTGATGCGTCACTTTGCTCTGAATAGAAAAATTTATAACGAGTCAATGGTAACGATCCTTTCGGTATCATTGGTTTGCAGTATATTCTTAAAGGCGGGATATATGTATAAAACGCATAATTGCGGAGAGCTTCGTGCTTCCGATGCCGGGAAAACCGTGACCCTTGCCGGCTGGGTCCATCGTTACCGAAACCATGGCGGTGTTTATTTTGTCGATTTGCGTGACCGTGAAGGGCTGACTCAAATTGTGATCGATCCCACGGATGAAAAAATGACCGAGCTCTGCCAGAGCATCCGCTTCGAGTGGGTGCTGCAGGTGACCGGTGTGGTGCAGCTGCGTGCCGGTACCCCCAATCCGAACCTGCCCACCGGTGAGATCGAAGTTCCGGCTCAGACCATCAAAGTCCTCAACACCTGCAAAGTGCTGCCATTCTCTATCAATAACCCCGAGGAAAAGGTCGATGAGACCCTGCGTCTTAAGTACCGTTTCCTTGACCTGCGCCGCGAAAAAATGCGCAATAACCTGATCCTGCGCCACAAGCTGATCAAATTCATGCGCGACTATCTGGATGAGCGCGGATTCCTTGAAATCGAAACCCCGATCCTGTTCAAGACCACTCCGGAAGGCGCCCGGGATTACATTGTTCCCTCCCGCATCTACCCCGGTGAGGTTTGGGCCCTGCCGCAGAGCCCGCAGCAGCTCAAACAGCTGCTTCAGGTGGCCGGTGTGGAAAAATATTTCCAGATCGCCCGTTGTTTCCGCGACGAAGACCCCCGTGGGGACCGCCAGCCGGAATTCACCCAGCTGGATATGGAAATGTCCTTCTGCGAGCGTGATGACATTCTCGACCTGATGGAAGAGATGTTCAACCAGATGGTGGAAAAGATCACCCCGGAAAAACAGGTGATGTTCCACCCCTGGCCGAAACTGACCTACCAGGAGACCATGGACCGCTTCGGCAAGGATGCACCGGACATGCGCTTCGGCATGGAACTGGTCAACATCGGTGCGGAGAAGGCCTTTGGGCTGGAGAATCTGGCGGATATTGAAAATGCAACCCTCAGCCACCATATCAATCAGGCGCTGAAGGCTCACGGTATCATGAAACGCGATATCGATTATATCGTGAAAGACGGAGAGATCATCATCGTGGATGAATTTACCGGTCGTCTGATGCTGGGCAGACGGTATTCGGAAGGCCTTCACCAGGCCATCGAGGCGAAGGAGCATGTGGATGTTCAGAAAGAGAACAAGACCCTTGCCACCATTACCTTCCAGAATTACTTCCGCCTTTATAACACGCTGTCCGGTATGACGGGCACTGCAGCCACTGAGGCAGAGGAATTCCAGGCAATTTACGGTTTGGATATTATCGAAATTCCCACCAATAAGCCGGTGATTCGTCTGGATGACCCGGACGTGGTGTATAAAAATGACACGGGCAAGAACCATGCAATTATTGAGCAGATTGTTACCTGCCATGAAAAGGGACAGCCGGTGCTGGTGGGCACCGTCTCCATTGAGAAGAGTGAATATATTTCCTCCCTGTTGAAGAGACGCGGCGTTCCGCACACGGTGCTGAATGCAAAGTATCATGAAAAGGAAGCGGAAATCGTTGCTCAGGCAGGCCGTCTCGGAGCGGTGACTATCGCGACCAATATGGCCGGTCGAGGCACCGATATTGTTCTGGGAGGCAATCCGGAGTTTATGGCAAAAACGGACCTGCGCAAAGCGGGCTTTGCCGATGAGGTGATTGCGGAAGCTACCGGATTTGCCGAGACAGATAATGAGGATATCCTCAACGCAAGGAAATTGTTTGCCGAGCGTCTTGCCGCCCACAAACAGGAGACGGATGCGGAGGCGGAAAAGGTCCGTCAGGCAGGTGGCCTGTTTATCCTCGGTACCGAGCGCCATGAGTCGCGTCGTATCGACAATCAGCTCCGCGGCCGTTCCGGCCGTCAGGGAGATCCCGGTGAAAGCCGTTTTTACCTCGCCATGACAGACGATATAATGCGTCTGTTCGGTTCGGAGCGGATTATGGGTATGATGGAAGCACTGAAGGTGGATGATGATACCCCGCTTGACCACAAAATGCTCTCAAATGCGATTGAACAGGCCCAAAAGACCGTGGAATCCCGCAACTTCCAGACCAGAAAGACTGTTCTGGAATACGACGACGTTATGAACAAGCAGCGCGGCATTATTTACGGGGAACGCCGCAAAGTGCTTGACGGGGAAGATCTTCAGCAGCAGATTATGGGGATGATCCA
>JAFRIR010000030.1 GCA_017432685.1 Flexilinea sp.
AAAAAATAGTAAAATAAGAGTTAGAAAATCTCGGAGGATGACATGTCGTACGCAAACCTGAAGTTATTTGCACTTAGCTCAAACCAAGAATTGGCTAAAAAAATTGCCAAAAATATGGGGTTAGACCTCGGAAAATGTTCAGTGAAAACATTTAGTGATGGGGAAATTCAGATTAACATCGAAGAATCAGTTCGTGGTAGTCACGTCTTTCTAATCCAGTCTTCATCTAGTCCAGTTAACGAAAACTTGATGGAACTTTTAATTATGGTTGATGCTTTAAGAAGGGCTTCAGTTGGTACGATTAACGTTGTGATGCCTTATTATGGCTACGCACGTCAAGATCGTAAAGCAAGACCACGTGAACCAATTACATCTAAGTTGGTTGCAAATATGATTCAGATGGCTGGTGTTGATCGCCTGGTTACGATTGATCTCCATGCTTCACAAATTCAAGGTTTCTTTGATATTCCAGTAGACCACCTGATGGGTGCGCCACTGATTGCCGATTACTTTGAGCGTATTGGCTTGACAGGTGAAAATGGCGATGTGGTTGTCGTTTCGCCTGACCATGGTGGTGTAACGCGTGCCCGTAAATTGGCTGATTTCTTGAAAACACCGATTGCGATTATCGATAAACGTCGGCCACGTGCAAATGTTGCTGAAATCATGAATATTATCGGCGACGTTAAAGGCAAAAAATGTGTCTTGATTGATGACATGATCGATACAGCTGGAACGATTACGTTGGCTGCAAATGCTTTAAAAGCACTTGGTGCAACTGATATCTATGCCTCATGTACACATGGTGTCTTATCAGGGCCAGCACTTGAGAGAATTGAAAGTTCATCGATTACAAAACTTGTGGTAACAGACACGATTGAATTGCCACAAAGTATTCGTGAGTCTGAAAAAATTACCGAAATTTCGATTTCGGCATTAATAGCAGATGCGATTATCCGCATTCACGAAAACCGTCCCTTGTCACCATTATTCCAAATGCGTGTCAAATCAGAAGATCTCGTTTAAACGCCATTGGGCGTTTTTTGGTAAAATCATGAAAATAGCAGCACTTGAAAAAATATTTCCAGTAAAAAAAGGCCTTAGCGACCATCCAGAAACAGCTATCACATTTACCACCGACGGTGAGCAGTATTACATGAATAAAACTGACTTAACACCTCGTGAAATCAGCTTATTCTCCGGCATCCGTGCATGTTCGTCGCCATGATACACAATGCACATCATGGTCAGATCATCAAATTGGGGTGCATCTCCGACGAAGGTGTCGACCGCTCGTCTGACCGCATTCATCGTCTCCTCGGCATCGGCATCGGGTACTTCGTTCAGGGCGGCAAGCGTCCGGTCTATGCCAAAAAGTTTCTCTTCACTGTTGTTGGCTTCTGCCAGCCCATCTGAATAGACGAAAATACGGCTTTCCGGTTCAAGCTGCAGCTCGTATTCCCGATAGTGAATCCCCTCCATCATTCCGACGGCCATGCCATGCCTGTCCTTGTACAGTTCATAACATCCACCCGGCTTTTTCAGGATAGGATACTCATGACCTGCATTCACCGCAATCAACTTTCCGCTCGGAATGTCCAGTATTCCAAGCCAGACTGTTACGAACATGGATTCTTTGTTTCTTTCCGTTATCAGCTGGTTAACCTGCTCCAGAGCCTGTTTCGGGCTGAGACCGGCAAGGACACAGTTTTGCACCATGATTTTCACCATCATCATAAACAGAGCTGCCGGAATTCCTTTTCCGGAGACATCCGCAATCACGAGGCCTAGATGGTCCTGATCGATCAGGAAGAAATCATAAAAGTCGCCTCCGACCTCTTTGGCAGGCATCATGCTTGCGTAAATATCGAACTCATTTCTGTCCGGAAACGGCGGGAAGATACATGGAAGCATATCCATCTGGATACTGCTGGCGAGTTCCAGTTCCGTATTAAGGCGCTCCTGCTCTGCCGTAATTTCCACGAGTTCCCGTGTTTTTTGTTTCAGACTTCGATCCATTTCTTCGACGGAATGCGCCAGTGCCTCGATCTCGTCGCCGGTATGGATGTCCGAAACAAAGACCTCTTCACTGTCCAGTTTGCTAACCAGCTCGTCAGCTCCAGTTTTCAATGTAACGATAGGCTGGATCAATGTTCTTTCAAGTACACGGTAGTGAACCCCAATTCCGATGCTGGTAATCAGGATGATCGTAACGGCCAGCATGATGAACATGTTCATCATCGCTTCCCATATGGCAGCAACCGAGATATCAATACCGATGAGTGCGGGGAGCTCATTCTCCATCGTGTAAAGGGGAACCAGGGCGGTTGCCAGTTTTTCCCCGTCGAATTCTCTCAGTCCGCGGTACAGCGTCTTTTCCGCTTCCGGCCCTTCGGCCAGGACTTGCATCATAATCTCTTTTTCTCCGGGACGGTAAGGCCTGTGTTCCAGGAATCCCGCTTGACCGGCGGACAACTCTTCCTTCCCCTCCGGGAGATTCTGATAGACCTCGCTGATATAAATCAGATCGTCCTCCGTCGGGATAACCAGATAAAAAGCCCTGAACTCCTTCTCGTGAATGCCCGCTGTCATGAAAGTGTAACGGATATCAAAATAATCCTCATCCTTTGTCTGTGTCTCCATGAACTTTGTCGGCGTAATTCCGCTGATATTGTCCGCAATCAGGTGCGCATAGGAATACACAAAGTTTGTGTAAATCCGGGTGTTCCGTGTATAAAGCAGTCTGCCTGCCATCAGGCAGACGCCCAGGATCAGGAAAATACCCAGAAGGGCAAGGCTGAGGATATTTCTGCCGGCAATCGTGCCTCTTTCGGTTTTGATCTTCTTATAGTATTTCATAAGCCGTTTCTCACTCTATTCCGGGATCATGTGAGGTTTTTAAATTTTACATCAGCGGAGACAGGAACTTTACCACCTGGCCTACGACCTTGTAAAAGACTTTTTCTCCCTTGATTGTTTCCTCTGTAACCTTTCGGCATTTTTCCAGCGTCTGTTGAAAGTCCTCCTCGATCTCCGGGATACAGTCCGTCCGATACAGATACGTAGCGCATTCGAAATGATGGTACAGGCTGCGATAGTCCAGGTTGATCGTACCGACCACGGCCTTGCTGTCGTCGCTGACAAAAACTTTTGCGTGGACAAAGCCGGGAATATACTCGTAGATCTTCACGCCTGCTTCCGTCAGGGACTTGTAATGTGTCTTCGCCAGTGAATAGGCCACCTTCTTGTCAGGGATTCCCGGAAGGATCAGCTTCACATCCACGCCCCGCTGTGCGGCAAAGCGCAGTGATGTCTCGAGTTCTCCGTCCAGGATGAGATAGGGAGACATGATGTGGACATAGTCCGTGGCCCGGTTCAAGAGATCCATATAGACCGATTCGCCTACTTTATCCTCATCCAATGGAGAGTCGCAGTATGGCATGACACAGCCCTTCGCCTGAGGGGCAGGCTCCGTCTCTCTCAGCCAGTGTTCATAGTCCGGCTCCTTCTCCCCGACATACCACATCTGCAAAAACATAAGGGTAAAGCTCTTTACCGCCGCACCTTTCAACATGACCGCCGTGTCCTTCCAGTGGCCGAACCGTTCAATGCGGTTGATATACTCATCCGCAAGATTGACACCGCCGTTGAAGGCCACCTTGCCGTCGATCACAAGAATCTTGCGGTGGTCACGGTAGTTGTAGTGAGAAGA
>JAFRIR010000031.1 GCA_017432685.1 Flexilinea sp.
CGGGGACGGTTTTTGCGATGCCGCTTCGCCGGCACGCAAGAACTGTCAACCTGTGCGCGAAATGAAGAATGATGAAGAGTGTCCGGTGATCGGTGATCAGTTGTCAGAAGCACAGCAGACCGGGATTGAAGCTGCGCCGGATAAACCAGGTCACGAAGCACAACGGGACGGGATTGGCGCGGCTTCTCTTCCTCCCTTCGTCGAGATCCTGCAGCGGGTGATGGAACGAAGTAAAGATGCGGACGATGGGGCGCTTACCTTTACCTTCGAGGAGATGGAATTCCTTGCAAAAGACCCGCTCTTCGATCACTTCGAACCGGCGATGGCCGCCGACATCCGGAAGGTACTGGCCGAAGGTCCGCCGGGACCTTAGACAGTAGACCTTAGACGATTAGAAGTTAAGAATTAAGAGTTAAAAGTTAAGAATTAAGAAAAAAGCCGATCTCCCGGAGGATTTCGGCTGTCTAAATTTAAATGTTCGGCACATGGGGACGGTTCTCTGTGCTGTTATAATCTCTGATAAAACCGGGCTTAGTTCAGCACAGAGAACCGTCCCCTGTGCAAACGGCACTCCTTCCCAGGGGGGACAGGCCCGCTTCGCGGTACCGACCCCCTGTTACCTGATCCCTAAAACCTGATCCCTTCCTTATAGCTCAGTTTTTCCCTGATTCCCTGAGTGGTCAGGCTGGAAAATTCGTTGGTTTCGGTCATCTGCCAGTCGAATTCGGCCTCGCCCTGCTCCAGACCGGCGTAAACCGTTTGAGCGATATCATCATATTGTTCTTCAGTGATGGTGTCCCCGGCGCTCTCGGTGCAGGTCATGATGAAATGGTCCGCATCCGAATAAACGGTAGCTTTCGAAGCCAGCGTGTTTTCCTCCCATTTCCCGTCCGCGATGGAAACAGCGCGTTTGTTCTGGTAGTATTCTGCCATACCATTGCGGATGTAGTCATCGAAGATATAGTAATAACGGTTGGCGTCCTTATCATAATAAACCGGTACGGTGCTGACCATGATGTCCGGAGCTGAGTCCGTCCGATAGACGGAAGGCCCCTGCAGTTCGGTGAAACCGTCACCGGTTTCGTTGACTTCATAGGCGTTGATATAGGTGTAAAAACCGGTGCCTTGTACGGAAGCGGAAATAATTTCCAACAAACCGTTATGATCCAGGTCGGTCACGGTGAAGCCCCAGAGGCCGAAGTCAACTTCCTGCTTCCACAGGTCCGCATTGGCGGCGATCAGGTCGAGCTGCTCGGAAACTTCCGGCACTGCTGAAGCAGCTATTGCCGTGATGAGCAAGATAAACATAATAAATGAGCAGATTGTTTTTTTCATGAATCCTTTCTTATTTCTGATTTCTTATTTCTTATTTTCCTCTCCAGCTGTTTTCTGCTTTGAGCAGAAAATGATAGATGGGAGCTATTTGTCGGAAACCATCGGCAACGATTCCGGAAAGGTCTTCGCTGTAGATCACGTTTTCATCCGTGACCTCACAATTCCAGCTGAAGGTCTTGCGGTTCAGCCAGTCCCAATACTTTTCCGGTGCATCGGGAAAGTGGTTTCGTTTGTAGCTTTCTCCTTCCAGCATGAAGACCTTTTGTTTGCGGTGGGCAGTGAATGCTTTGCGAAAAACCTTGTCTTCCGTGAGAATCATCTCCCGAATCGCCTCCAGTGTTTCTTTTGCCGGAAGATAATATCCCATCCCGTAACGAAACTCTCGCACCGAGATCTCACAGTAAAAGGGCGGATAGCCGTACATCAGGTCCTTGCCCCGGCCCATAGTGCACCAGATGTGATCCCGGAAGAAGGGGCCGTTCCCGATGACGCGCGCGTCCCGGTAAACCCGGGCGACCCGCTTTTCGGAGCAGTCCATCAGCGGGTCGATCTCTGCCATTGTCGGCTGAAGATCGCGCATCAGCTGGCGCATCGGTTCCATCACGTAGGTGGTGCAGTCCTCTTTGTTCGCGTGATACCATTCACGGTCATTGCGGGACCATACTTCAAACAGAAAATCCTGCGATCGGGCTGAAAACGGCATCTTTTCAGAACTCCATGACGATCTCAACGGGACAATGGTCGGAACCGAACACTTCCTGATGGATGGAGGCGCTCTTCAGGTTCGGCAGCAGCCGTTCGGAGAGCAGAAAATAGTCGATGCGCCAGCCCGCGTTCCGTTCCCGGGCACGCATACGGTAGGACCACCAGCTGTATTCCCCTTCTTTATCCGGATAAAAGTGACGGAAGGAGTCGACAAAACCGGAGGCAAGCATGGCAGAGATTTGAGACCGTTCCTCATCGGAGAAGCCCGCGTTACCCCGGTTCGGACCGGGATTCTTCAGGTCGATTTCGTTGTGAGCTACGTTCATGTCGCCGCACATGATGACTGGTTTGCTTTTATCCAGATCCTTGACATAAGCGCGGAAGTCATCCTCCCATTGCATGCGGTAGTCGATGCGTGCCAGTCCATCCTGGGCATTGGGAGTGTAGATATTGACGAGGAAAAAGTTTTCGAATTCCAGCGTGATAGCCCTGCCTTCATGATTGTGGATATCCTGCGGCAGGCCATAGCTGACGGCGAGCGGTTCGTGTTTGCTGAAGATAGCTGTGCCGGAGTAGCCCTTCCTTTCGGCGCTGTACCAGTATTGTGAGTAGCCGGGCAGATCCAGCTTGAGCTGGTCCGGCTGCATTTTTGTCTCCTGCAGGCAGAAGAAGTCTGCATCAGCGAGCTGAAAGTAGTCCATGAATCCTTTTCCTATGCAGGCACGCAGTCCGTTGACATTCCATGAAATGAATTTCATAATGATATCTCCTTCCCGTGAATTATATCCTGAATTTTGGAAAAGGATTCTTGACACACACGGATATTTGCGGTTTAATTAATTCGTCAGCGGCAGGCTTTCGGGGGACCCCCTCTTTCGAAATGTCCTTGATCGCTGACATTTTTTAATGAGTATAATTAGCTTGTGGAGCAGAAACAAATGTCTCAATTTTCCGATGATTATTTCCGCATGACCGGCCGTAGATGGGAGCGGGAAAGCCTGCCGCGTAAGATCGGCTGCCTGCTGAACAGTCACGCGCTGCGTTATCTGCAGGCATATCGGATGGTGCGGCAGGCCAAGGATCCGCTGGGCTTTTTCTGTTTTGCGCTGAGGCGCCTTGAAAAAAAATATGGTCTTTCTCTGGAAAGTTCGAATATCGGGAAAGGCTTGTATCTCGGTCATCCTTACAATATCTCGGTTTGCGAGTCTGCGGTGATCGGGGAGAACTGCAACCTGAACAAGGGCTGTTCCATCCGCACTCGGAAAGGTGATGGTCCGGATGCTGCTCCAATGATCGGGAACCGTGTCTGGGTGGGCGTGAACGTGGTCGTGGAAGGTAAGGTGACCGTCGGAGACAACGTGCTGATTGCCCCGAATGCGTTTGTGGATTTTGATGTACCTTCGGACAGTATCGTGATCGGTAATCCTGCGAAAGTCCTCAGCGGACGTCCGGATGCGACGGAAGGGTATATTCACAATGTCCGCTGAGCTGCATCCGCCGCTGAAGGTCATCGCCCGTGTCCGCAGTGATTTCCCTGAAAAATTCGGTATTCCCCGGCAGAGCGGTCTGGTTCCGGATGCGCTTTCACGGGTGGTGTTTGAGGAAGAATACCGGAATGCTGAAGCGCTGCGGGGCCTGGAAGGCTTCGACTATCTCTGGCTCATCTGGGAGTTTTCCGAGAATGTGCGGGAGAGCTGGTCGCCGACGGTCCGTCCGCCGCGCCTGGGCGGGAATGCCCGCCTGGGTGTCTTCGCCACCCGTTCGCCCTTTCGTCCCAATCCTATCGGCCTTTCCTCCGTGAAACTGGAACGGATCGAAGACGATCCGGTACATGGTTTGGTGCTGGTCATTTCCGGCGCGGATCTGATGGACGGGACACCTGTTTATGACATAAAGCCATATGTTCCCTATACAGACGCACATCCGGATGCTGCGGGCGGTTTTGCACCGAAACCGGACAAGACGCTGGAGGTTGCCTTCCCTGAAGCGTATTTGCGGCAGATCCCGGAAAAGAAACGCAGTGCGCTGCTGCAGGTTCTGGCTCAGGATCCGCGTCCGTCTTATCGCGCGGATGGAGAACGTGTTTACGGCCTTTATTATGCCGGGTTCAATGTGCGCTTCCGGGTGGAGAACGGTGTAGTCACAGTGGTGGGGGTAGAAAAATCAGAAATCAGAAATAAGAAATAAGAAATTATGGGGTGTAGTTAATAGTCGGCGGTTGGTTGAAGATGAATGTGTGAAGAATGAAGAAGTAAGAATGAAGAGGCATGTGGGGACGGTTCTTTTGCTGCCGCGCAGCCGACACGCAGGAACTGTCCCCATGTGCATGAAATGAAGATAACAGAAAAATTTGTGTTCGTGATGAATTGGACATAGCACGATGGATATGGAAGTATGGCCGGTGAGAAAAGAACAGTAAAAAACATGAGAACTCCTCTGATATGCGGGGGAATCGTGTTTGCTGTTGCCTTCACCGTGTTTCTGGTGTATGGATTGCGTTCGGTGCCGGATATCTCCGTATTGGGACGGATCGCTTCAGGCGAGACAGATGTCCCGGTCACGAACCTTCCGGGACAGGAGCTTTTCGTTTATCACAGCCCACAGTATGGGGAGAAGATTCCGGTTTTGCTTTCGGAGATCTCCGATGAGATGATTGCGCTGACGATCGCTACGGAAGACAGCCGTTTTTTCACTAACCCGGGTTTTTCTCCAATGGCAATCCTGCGGGCGGTGCTGCAGAACCTGCGTTTCCGTCAGACGTATTCCGGTGCCTCTACTATCACACAACAACTGGTGAAAAACATCCTCTTTCCGGAAAATAAACGCTTTGAGCGGAGTTTCAGCCGTAAAGCGATGGAAATTTATCTGGCAGCCGCGGTGACTGCTTCTTATGACAAGGAGACCATCCTGACGCTTTACCTGAATGAGATCTATTACGGCAGGAATGCGACCGGTGTAGAAAAGGCCGCGGAGGTCTATTTCGGAAAACATGCCTCAGATCTGGATCTTTCCGAGGCAGCCTTTATCGCCGGTCTGCCGCAGGCTCCCAATTATTACGGGAATGATCCTGCAGCCGGTGAGCGCCGTCAGCAGGAGGTACTGCGCATTGTTGAACGGGAAACCCGTGATGGGCGCTGTATCCAGCTGAGCTCCGGGAAAAATGCCCGGCAATACTGCCCGGACAGCGCCGAGATCGAGCGTGTACCGGGAAAATAATCGCTCAGAACGAATTGAATCCTGCTGTACCGGATGTCCGGCAGCTGCTATCCGGTCATTGTGTGTTTATTCACCGGTAATGTGATTTTTCCGAAACTGTGAAAGAGCACTCAGCATCATCACGGAACCGATTGCTGATATTGCGACTCCAACCCACAGCAGCACCCGTACAGACATATGATCCAAAATGATTCCCCCGACAAGGCTTTCTATCATGAAACCGACTTCACCGGCTCCGATCAGCAGTCCCTGTGCCATCACACGGTTATGCGGACTCACAGCCCGGTTCGTGAAATAGATGGAAGACATGGCATACAGAGCGTATGCGAGGATCTGCATGAATTGAGAAACGACGAGCCAACCGGCATTTGGCGCCAGTGCGGCTGTCAGGAGTTTCACTGTGAAAAAGATCGCGGAAATACTGAGCAGCTGCAGTGATGAGATTTTCCGGTTGATCAACGTGTAAAACATCATCGGAAGCAATTCCAAAGCAGCTGAAATTCCGACGATCATCCCGGTAAAATCGGAACCTTTTCCGAATTGCGCCGCGACATTCGGCATATAGGTGTTGACGACCGAATGACCGAAGAACAGAAAAATGACGGAGAACGTAAACAATGCAAAGACACGGTTTTTCTGCAGAAAAACGGAAACGCTGTCGGAGGGCAGTTCATCCCTGTCAGTTTTCTCCTGCGGTATGCCTCCTGTTTTCCATGGATCAGGCAGGAAGAGGATCAGGAGAATCATCACAGCCAGGAGGAGAATATTGAGTTTCTGCGAAACCGGAGCTCCGAATCGGACGATCAGAGCGCCCAGAATCATGTTGGAGACGGCATAGCCCATCGATCCAAATCCCCGACCCAATCCCGCATTGATAGGGACGCCGGCATTCACATATTCCATCCCGACGGAAACCATCAACGACTGCAATCCGATTTCCGTCAGGCCAAAAATGATATAAAGTGGAATGAAAAAGATCAGTCTGGCGGGCAGGAGAAATGTCAGTATGGAGCATATTGCCGAAGGAATGCAGCAAAGGGCGATGAAACGGCGCAGACCAAGTTTCGGAAAGCGATCCAGGATTTGCGCATAAAGGGGCTGAATAACTGCCGTAATGAGCATGTGGATGGCGGTTATGATTCCGACTTGTGTGTAGCTGAATCCGCGGTCAGATAAATAGACTGAGATAAAACTGCGGATCATGCAGAAGGCACTGAAATAAGTGAAGAAAGCCGCAGCGTAATGTACGGTAAGTTTTTCAGATAATTTGTTCAAATCTTTCATTTTTCCTGCTTACAGAATAAGAAGGCGCTGCGCGCCTTCCAAAATTCTTCATTTTTCATTCTTCATTTTAATTTACCGGCACTCCGGTCCAGATGAATGTCCGGGATTCGCTTCGTGCGCCTGCCGGTTCATAGGAGGAAGGACCGTTTTCGGTGGAAAGGCTCTGCCGGACCGGTGTCACGTACCAGCGGATGACATGCGGTGAGCTGTCACTGGAAGGACGGAAATCCATCGGGACGATAAACTTGGTATCGGTCACGTAATTGATGATCTTGCGTCCCTGGCCTTCGGTGACGTCTTCCACAACAACCTCATAAGCCTCATTCGGAAGAAGCGACCCGACTCCTGCCCATTGCAGAGTAATGGTCTCACCGCTGACGTTGTAGGATGTACCATCTGCAGGCAGCAGCAGGTTCGGTGCGGCATAGGGCGGCGGTGTGGTCGGTGTGGATGTCGGCCCCGGTGTGACCCGTTCACACAAGGGAATCTTGATGGTGGTGCCGGCAACAACGATATCTCCGGTCAGGCCGTTGTACTGGCGAATGATGTCGGTAGTGACGCCATAGTTCAGGGCAATGCCGAAGAGTGTATCGGTGTTGGTCACCAGATGGTCGTAGGATCCGCAGGCTTCGAGCGTGGCTTGCTGGCTGGTGAGCGTACCGGTCGGTTCGGGTGTCGGGGTGATGGTCGGCTGCGGGATCAGCAGGGTCTGCCCCGGAGAAAGGTAACAGCTGGCCGAAAGGTTGTTTTGCAGGATAATGCTCTGGACCGAGACATCAAAGACCGCGGCAATGGATGCGCAGAGGTCGCCGTCTTTGACGGTATATTCGATCGGCTGCAGCGGTGTCGGAGACATGACCATGGTCGGGGTTGGTGTTTCGGTCGGCGGATTGGTCGGGGTGGGACTGAGCGTCGCGGAGGGCAGTGGAGTCGGTTCGACCACGCGTCCGGTCTGCTGGAGCAGTACGAAAGCGACGGCAGCGCCAATGCCGACCAGCAGCAGGATCAGCCCGATAAAGATCGGCAGGCTGATGGAGACATTGTGCAGACGCGGCTTTTCGATCCGGTCGCTGTCATTTGCAGTCGCAGCATTGTTTTTCCCGGCCGGGGCCGTGTCATTGGTGAAAGTACGTCCGCAAACCAGGCAGCGGGTGGCTGATTCGTTCATTCTCGTCCCGCAGGTCGGACAGATTTTAGTTCTCGATTGTTGGTTTATTTCATTAGCCATGCAATTACCCCTTTTCCATATGTTGACGATTATAACATTTTTTGTCGATTGCATGAATTTTCTTTAAAGAAGTATGCTATCAACTATAATCGTTAATATGGATTCTGTATATTCGGTCTACATCCATGTTCCCTTCTGCCGGACACGCTGCTTTTACTGTGATTTCAACACCTTCGCGGGGAAGGATTATCTGATCCCGGATTATGTGAATGCCCTGTGCAGTGAGATCACCCGTCAGAAACCTTATGCGGATGTCCCGGTGCACAGTGTCTACTTTGGCGGAGGGACGCCGTCACGTCTTTCTATTGCGGATGTGACAAGAATCATGGAAACGGTACGCGGCACGTTTCGCCTGACTCTTGATGCAGAGATCACCTTTGAATGCAATCCCTGTGATGTGACCGCGGAATATGCACGGGGACTGGCGGATCTCGGCATTAACCGGGTGAGTTTGGGCATGCAGTCGGCAGTTCCGGAGGAATTGAAGCGCATGGGCAGGAGGCATACGCTGGAGCAGACAGCAGAAGCTATTGAAACGCTGCGCTCCGCCGGTATCCGGAACATCAACGTTGACCTGATTTATGGTTATCCCGGGCAAAATATGGAGAGCTGGGAGCGGTCGGTGCGGACTGCGATCGAGCTTTGTGTTCAGCATGTCTCACTTTATGCACTGAGCGTGGAAGAAGGCAGCGCGCTGCGGAAGCAGCTGGAGATGGGCAGGCTGACGCTGCCGGAAGAGGATGTGACCGTTTCAATGTATGAGCTGGCAGCCCGGATGCTTTCAGATCACGGGTTTCGGCATTATGAGATCTCCAACTGGGCAGTGGATGAAGCTTACGAGAGCCGCCACAATAAGCAATATTGGTTTGTCCAGCCATATTACGGCTTCGGTGCGGGTGCTCATGGATGGATCAATGACCGGCGCATCCGGAATGAGGGCAGCATTGAGGCGTATATCCGGAAAGTGAACACCTCAGGTGAGCGTTTCCCTGCGGCTGCGGAAAACATTCCCCAGGACAGTCACATTGAGATGCAGGACGTGATGATGCTTGGGCTGCGCATGCTGCATGAGGGAATCACGGAACAGCGCTTCCGGGAACGCTTCGGTGAGGAGATGCGGGATGTGTTTTGCCGGGAACTGCGCCATCTGGAGCGGAAGAATCTGGTGAGGTGGACCCCCGGCGGACGTCTGCAGCTCGCTCCTGATAAAGTCATGGTGGCCAATCAGGCGTTTATAGAGTTTGTGGATTAGGAACGTTTTGTTTTTCCTTTATCAGGCGGAAAGATACGGTTGGGTCACCGACTTTTTGGAATTCATTGATTTCCGGGTGTTGTTCGGCATATCGTGTCAGACCTTTGCTGTCCCATGAGATCCGTGGCTGACTGACGGATACGCTGACATGACCGTAAATCAATCCCTCGCCCTGCCGGCTGAAATCTTCTTTCAAAGAGGCTTTTAATTTTTCTACAGTATCGATCAATTCTGCGTTTTCCTGCTCAAACTGTTGCTTCTTTTCATCCAGTTTGCTCATGTAATAGCCGAGTGTATTGATGCGGTCTTCAAAATCGAGAATTTCACCGGTTTCCCGATCAAATACATTTCCTGTCTCGGAAAAATCGATATTGGTTTTCGGTTCGGGGATGTTTTCTGTCACAGCTTTTCGTGCCGGAGGCTTTTGCTGAATACGGTAATCCTCAGGAAATGTTTTATATCGCTGAACCGAATTGACAGCAAATTGATAGATCTGATTAAAATTCGCACTTTCTAAAGCGATTTTCTCACCGGCTTTAAATTTTACATAAAAACGGTCATCCTGGGGTGTTATGTAAAACAAATATTTGCAATCGGCCGGAGCGATTCCAAGAATTTCCTTGTCTTTGCCGCGGATGACGGCAGAAGGAAGCTGCTGTCTGATGTTTCGGAAAATGGAGCTGAAATACTGTTTCAGGGTATCAGTCCTGAAAAAGTTTTGCAGAAACGAATCCGCCGCTTCAAGGTTGTTGTAAATCATTTCTTCCGCCATAAAAACACAAGCTTCCTTTCCCGTCTGTGTAAAATTTATCCGAATTTCATTCCAGGATCTGCTGAGCCTCGATGTAGAAGCGTTTCTCGTGTGCTTCACCCATGGAAAAGGTCTTGCGAGGCAGGGCACCGTCATGGATGATACCCTGGAAAAAGCCGTTCTTGGAGACCGGCGGCAGATAGAAACCGGAAACATCCTGCGCGGCAGCGATCTCGATCAGGTCCTGTGCGCCGTGGATATAGTCGACCTTTTCGTATTTTCCTTCTGCAAGCCACTTGTCCAGGATCTGCTGGATGGAACCGACGCAAATCACAGATGGTGCTTCCACGAATGTCGCGACAAACGCTTTCCTGTTTTCTAAAATTCCGAAACGCTGTGTACCTTCCGGAGTAGCATTGACGGCTTCGATCATTGCATGTTCATCAGCGGCTGCTTCAATTTTGATCTTATCTCCCAGTTCCTTTTCGAACATGCTGACGGCAGATTCTTTGGTTCCGAAGATGGCGCGGTGGATCGGTTCGAATTGCTGGGCAGGGTCATGCAGGTTTTCAAGCTCTACGAGCGCATAACGGGCGGGATGATCCATGCCCCATTCGGCTTTGTGGGCTTCCCAGATCGTCTTGGCAGTGGCAAGCGAATGGTTGCCGTCACCGATGGCGAAAAGAATGCGGTTTTTATCGCAGACCGGTCCGTATTTCTTTGTAATCGTCTCATCCGACTGAAGTTCCGCGATGGTGTTATAGATATGGTCTTCATATTCCGGCTCTGCGAGGGAATAGCCGGTGATGTGACCGCTGCCCATCATCAGGTCGAAGTCATAGACCTTCTTCATCTTCTCGCGCTGTGCGATGAGCGGTTCGATGAGTTTCTTTTCGCTGTCGTCGACCAGCACCAGAATATGCGGCACTTCCAGCGGAGCGCCTTCACGGATCTTCACCCGGGGCGGAATGCGTTCGGCAACGGTGCCCTCGGTGGCACGGATCCAGCTGGTGGAGGTTTTGGTGTAATCGTAGTCCTCCAGGTCAATGGTTAGCATCAGTCCCCAGCGGATGCCGTTGTCGATGTGACGCTCCACCAGGATCATTCCCGGATGGACATCGAAAAGATTTTCAGCCAGATATTTACGCTCTTCGGCTTGGATTTCAGCGATTTTCTTTGCTTCATCGATTTTACCGAGATAGAATTCGGGAAAGGTGATTTTCAGGGTGGACGGGGCATCCCCTACCAGTTTTTCCACTTTGTCCCAATAGGCTTGGTTGGATGTGTACTGGTCGCAAGCGATCACTGCCCATTTGGACATATCGACCGATGCGTTCGGCAGCAGCATTTTCGGGGTTTTGATGATGGTAACGTTTTTCTTTGACATGGACTTCCTCCGTTAATTTCAAATTCTGTCTTTTCCTAATTCTATCGGATATATGAAATGATGCAATGGCAGAAAATCATCTTTTTCAGCAGGTAAAAATCACATGTTTATCAGACAAATCAGCAATTACCGACAAAAACGTAGCGTAAATATTTCCGAGCGATGTCAGCAAGACGATATACGGTTTGAACCGGTGTGGGCGGAGTGGTACGCATTTCAGCCGCGGGGAAGAAGCGGGTGACGTGCAGCGGGATCTCCGGGTCGATTTCAGCGAGAGTCCGAGCGAGCTTTGCCATTTCATCCGGGTTGTCGTTGAACCCCGGGACGACGAGCGTGGTGACCTCCACATGCGCACAGTAAGAGGCTTCTTCAATGTTCTCCAGAACCGTATCCAGGTCACCCCCGATGCGTTCGTATTGTTCCGGAACGATGGTTTTGAGGTCGATGTTCAGTGCGTCGATATGTTCCAGCAGCTCTGATAACAGTTCCGGTGTCCCCATTCCGTTGGTGACCAGGACATTCTTCAGTCCGGCTTCATGTGCCGCAGCTGCTGTGTCTTGTATAAATTCATAGGAGATCAGCGGTTCGTTGTAGGTGTATGCAATGCCGATATTGCCCTGCGGACGCAGCTCCAGCGCCCGTTGGACGATCTCTTCCGGGGTGACGGAGACCGAACGAACCCTGTCGCGGGAGATGGATTCATTCTGGCACCAGGGACAGCGCATGTTGCAGCCCCAGCTGCCGAGAGAAAGAATATAACTTCCGGAGTGAAACAGGGCCAGCGGCTTCTTTTCGATCGGGTCCAGTGCAAGGCTTGTGATCTCACCGTAATTCAGGCTGACGCTCTGTCCGTTCCGAAGCATTCTGGTTCCGCAATAACCCGTCTTGCCGGGCTCCAATTCACACATGTGATGACAATAAATGCAACGTACGCTCATAATTTCACCTGATAGGGGTTAGGATATAGGGTTTAGGAATTTCGCATTCTTCATCCCTAAACCCTATACCCTAACCCCTCATTCCTTATTTGTGTCTCTCTACCGTAAACCGCTCCAGCTGATATGGCTCATCCGGACGGATCCCCGCCTTTTGCAGAGCGATGGCGATCTGCTGCCCGGGCGTGTCCACGCCTTCCAGGTCCGGCAGCAGCAGTCCTCGGCGGTATCCGTTGCTGACGATGACGCCGTAACGTTTGGCATCCAGCTGCGTTTTATCAGCCGGTTCCGGAGCGGAAAGCACATCCACGTTGTATTCCAGCTCCGAAAGCTCGTCCACCCTGACCGGAAGAAAGCGCGGATCTTGTGTTCCGGCTTCGATTGCCATGGTGATGATCTCATCTGCGACGCAGTCTGACCAGGGCAGAAAGGTGCCGATGCAGCCGCGCAGCTCTCCGTTTTTGTGAAGCGAGACAAATGCTCCCGCTCGCTTTGTTGTCATCCATTCCGGCAGGTTCTCCGGTCGTTCCAATCGTTTCCCAGTGCGGACATATTTTTCGAGCGTATCTTTGGCCAGCCGCACACACGCATCATCCGCCTGAAAAGTGCAAACTGCATAACCGACACCGAACGGCCCCTCATAGGAGAGAAAATCAGGCCGGATGTGATAATTCTCCAAAGCGCCGGAGAGCATGATGAAGCCGGGCAATCCGCATTCCGCGCAGGCGTCGCGGAATTCAGGCGTGAACTCACGAAAAGCTTTCAGGTTCCCGCTGCGCATCATTTCCGTGACGCGGCTGTCAAATTCAGGTCCCTCTTTGACATAGCCGTAGGGACCCTCCGCAAGCAGTTTGTGGGAGAGGTCTCCACTGGCGATCAGCGTGATTTTCCGTCCGACATGGGCTGCAGACCGTTCGATCAGCCGACCCGCTTCCACCAGTGTTTCATCCGAAAGCAGGGATGGTGCAATGCGGACAACGCGATAATTTGTATAAACTTCACTGACATAGAGCAGCGGGATCAGTGAGCCGTGATCCGGTTCGTTTGCATAACGCCTGTCCTGTGCCACCGGTATGTTCTCCTCTTCAAAGAGGCGGATGATCTCATCTCGCAGTTCCCGGTCATAAGGAATGGTGAGCTGATCTGCGGAGGCGCCGAAGCGGGCAAGGCTGTCGTTATAAGTCTCGCCGGGCGAAATGTAGAAAGCGTCCCGGTAAAATATGTTATGAGGTGAGATGATGACGATGGTTTCCGGTGCATAATCGGCGATCTGCCGGGAGGCGGTGCGGTAGGCATCGAGTGTGGATTGGATTTTCTTTTCTTCCCCGCGTCCCACCAGTCCCCGTGCAATAGGCGGATGCGGCATAATAACAGCCTGGATCATGTTCCCTCCCAAAAACGTATAATACAAGTCTATTTCAAAATATCGTTCAAGTCAAGTCTGAACAATTGTGTTTCTTCGAATGAAATCCATACTTTCGTGCTAAAATAGATACTATGAGTGAAAAAGTTGTTGCTACCAACCGCAAAGCGCGGTTTGAATATTTTATTTTGGAGTCTTATGAAGCCGGTATTTCACTGATGGGCAGTGAGATCAAATCAGTGCGTGCGGGTCAGATGAGTCTGGGTGAAGCTTACGTCAAGATCGAAGACGGTAAGGAAGCCTGGTTAGTGGGAGCGCACATTGCACCTTACGACCCTGCGAGCCGCTTCGGCCACAATCCTACACGGAACCGGCGTCTGCTGCTGAACAAACGCGAGATCCGCAAGATTTGGAATGAAGTGCGCATGAAGGGTGTGACGGTCATCCCGCTGCGGGTCTACCTGACACACGGTCTGGCAAAAGTCGAAATCGGGATCGCGAAAGGCAAGAAGCTTTATGACAAACGGGAAACGATCGCTAAACGGGATGCCCAGCGCAGAAACAATGAAGATTGAAGAATCAGGAATGAAGAATTCAACTGAAAACAAGATGTCACGCAGGGAATTCCTGAAAGCAACTGCGGCCGCTGCGGGGATTTTGTTGCTGCCGAAGGATGTGGAAGCGAGCATTGCACGCACGCATCTGGCGGGAGCAGCTGCATTGGACAACTTTCCGGATGCGGAATTCATGGGACGCAACTGTTCCGGCGGCATTCTGAACTTCCGTTCCCGGCCTTCTGCAGATGCACCGATCGTCAAGATCGTTTATGAGGATGCGCTTTTCCCGATTTACCGCGAGGTCGTCGGAGAAGCTCCGGCAGGAACGCCGATCGCCACCTGGTATGAGACACCTTATGGTTATGCGTTTTCCCCGAATGTTCAGGAAGTGAAGAACGAACCGAACAGCCTTGAAAGTGATTTGCCTCAGACCAGTATGGGGAAAGGTTTTTGGGCTGAAGTAACGGTTCCATATGTCGGGCTGAGCTTTGATGGAGATCCTGTTTCTCCGTGGTATCAGTCCATATATGATCATAACCCAAGGGTCTATTACGGACAGGTTTTCTGGATCGACGATATCCGCACCAGTTATGACGGAACGGTCATGTATCGAGCCAATGAGCTTTACGGAACTTATGGTGATAAGGTCTATGCCGATGGCAGGGGGTTCCGCCGTATTCGTGAAGAAGATATTGCACAGATCCATCCGGAAGCGGAAGAAAAACGAATCCTTGCAAACCTCACCTACCAGACCCTGACCTGTTATGAGGGGAAGGATGAAGTATATTTCTGCCGTATGTCCTCCGGGCGGGTCTATGGTGACGATGGACAGGTCACGGACAATTACGCGACCCCTGCCGGGAATCATTCCCCTCATCGCAAGCTGATTTCCCTGCACATGTCCGGCTCACTGAGCGGGGGCTGGGATACACCGGGAGTTCCTTGGAACTTTATGTTTGCTCCCGGCGGAGCCGCTATCCATGGGGTATTCTGGCATAACAGCTTTGGTGTTGCCCGTTCCCATGGCTGCATCAACTGCCGTAATGAGGATGCAAAGTGGATCTACCGCTGGACGAACCCGTATGTCGGGTTGGATCCGGGCGATATCGACATCGTTGCGGCAGGGCTTCAGGGAACAAAGGTTGAGGTTGTGAACTGAAGTGAAACGTGTTGTCGGTTCTGTAAGCAGCTTTCTCAGACGCGGATATGCTTTGCTGTTCGCGTTTGTTTTTATCTTTTACATCGGGTTGGCTGTGTTGGCTCCTCGTCTGATGATCAGCGGACACGAAACGGCCGGGAAGGTAATTTACAAAGTCTTTCACTTTCTCTGTCACCAGTATCCCTGGCGGTCATGGTTCCTGGGGGGAGAGCAGGCTTATTATCCGTTGAGCTTTTCGGACTGTGAAGGGATGCTTTCCATTGATGAAGCAGCCGGAATGCAGCTCGCGGAAATTGATCCGCGAAGTTTCTACGGAAACCCACAAATGGGATATAAAATGGCAGCCTGTCAGCGGGATATTGCGATCTACGGTGCTATGTGTATCTTCTGTCTGGTCTTTTTTTTGAGCAAAAACCGAATGCACCGGGTTGATTGGCGGCTCTGGCTGCTTTTCGGTGTGCTGCCAATGGCTTTTGACGGATTGTGGCAGCTTGGCAGCCAGGTTCTGCCTCTCCTGCCGCTCCGGGAAAGCACACCTTTCATGCGGACAGTGACCGGCGCCCTGTTTGGATTTTTCACCTGCTGGTATTTGCTTCCCACATTGGAGAAGATGCTCAGGGAAGGAGCGAATGATGCTTGTCAATGAAAAAAACGGCTTGAAATATTATCAGTTTGAATCCTTCTGTGAGGCTGGGATCACGCACGGTTTCTTTACCCGGCTTGGAGGAGTCAGTCCGAAGCCTTTTGATTCGCTGAACATGGCAACGACTGTCGGAGATACGGCTGAAAATGTGCTGGAAAACCTGAGGCGTATGTTTGATGTCTTCGGGCTGGATCTGAAGACGCGTTATGACGGCTGGCAGTATCACTGCCGGACGGTCATCGCAGCAGAGGTCCCGCGCAGCCCTTCGGTAAAATATCCGCTGCGTGCAGACGGATTGATCACCAACCGTCCGGAGGTGACGCTGGTCCAGCGCTTTGCCGACTGTGTGCCGGTGATTTTTTATGACCCGGCCAATGAAGCTGTTGGAATCTGTCATGCAGGCTGGCCCGGAACACTGGACAACATCTGCGCACTCACGCTGAAGAATATGCGGAAGCTTTATGGTACGGATCCGAAGGATGTGCTTGCCGGAATCGGACCTTCCATCGGTCCCTGTCATTTCGAAGTGAAGGAAGATGTTGCGGGACCTTTCCGCAAAACCTTCGGAACACGTTATAATGAAATCAGTGAAATGCGGGATGAC
>JAFRIR010000005.1 GCA_017432685.1 Flexilinea sp.
CTGAGGATTCCGCCGTCACGGATCTGCTCCATGCCGTGCTGATCCAACAGTGCTCCATCCTCAGCGGTCATCCCTATCCCTTCATCTTGCACCGTGCCCATGAATCCGCGGTCGTCACCCTGGCTGAAAAAGAAGAGATAAAAAATCTGCTGCTGCGGGAAATGGCACTCAACGGCCTTACCCCACCGGAAAAATCGAACAAACAGATCGCCAAAGATTTGATAAAGAGTTAAAATTTATGGAAGAAAAAACAAGCTATATCGGACGAATGTTAAGCGCAAACGCGCGGGAGTGCGTGGTCAGTTCGCTGACACAACAAAAGGATATTCCCGCCTTCGGTTCCATGCTGCGTATCCCCATGGGGAACGGGCAGCCGGAGATCTATGGCGTGGTTACCGACATCACCCTGGAAGAGGACGGATTCCTCCGGCAGATTGCAAGCTCCGCGAACATCTCTGAGGAGGTGATCCGGGATACGCAGGAGAACCGCAGTGTTCCCATCGTCATCCGTGTCTCCTTCATCGGCTATACGGAAGGCGACCGGGTGCTCCACCTGCTTCCTCCCCGTCCGCCGGTAACCCTCACAGAGATATATCCCTGTACCGTCCGTGAGATCTGTGAATTCACACGGAAGTTCGGGTATCTCCGCCTGATGATGGACGTGAATCACCTGTCCGCGGGGGAGCTGCTGGCCGTCCATCTGAAGGATACCGCCAAAGCCCACGTCCAGTACGGCGACAATGATTGGGCTCAGCGGGCAGTGGAAGAAGTGATGGACCTGCTGGGCGGCGATCCGGCCGGGTTGATCGCCGTGATGGGCGCCATCGGGGACGCGGAACTGTTTTTGTAAATTAAGAAATTAGAAGTTAGACATTAGACATTAGACTTTAGAAGTAAGAAATGAGTATGAAGAGTGAAGAAGTAAGAAATACCGGACAGATCGGGTATATCACCGGGGGAAGTTTGAAGGAGGGCTTTATCGCCCGTCTCATCGTTCCGCCCGAGACAGTGCAGGAAGGTTCTTTTGTGGTCGTCGAGGACGGACCGCGCGTCTTTTACGGTCTGGTCACAAACCTCAAGCTGTGTGCAGCCGATCCCCGTTTCACCGATGCCCACACCATGAACCGCTTCCCGCCTGCCCTCCGCGAGCAGGTGGCAGCGCACACCCTTTATACCGAGGTGGAGATCATGCCCGCCCTGATGCAGAACATCGGCTATGCCCCGGGGACCCCGGGCTATGTTCCCCTTGATAAAAATGTCGACCCGGAACCGCTGCCGGTCAAGATGGTGCCGCCGCACCACTCCCCCTTGCGGGCAGCTGAACGCTTCGACGTGGCAAACATTTTCGGTTCTGCCTCCGACCCGAAATACTTCGAGGTCGGTTCCACCCGAGAACAGGGGCATCCTGTCGCCATCAATATGGAAAAATTCGTCCAGCGCTCCTCCGGTATCTTCGGCTCTACCGGGACCGGGAAATCCTACCTGACCCGCATGATCCTCGCCGGGCTCATCCGCTCCAAACAGGCCTCTGCGCTGGTTTTCGACATGCACAGCGAATATGCCTACGGGAATGTGTCTCCGGACACCCACACCCAGGTGCCGGGTCTGAAAAACAAAATGCCGGATCGGGTCAAGGTCTGCGCCATCGGGACCGGCGGTAAAGTCGGCGGAAATCATCCGGACTATGATTTGATGCTGGAATACTCCGACGTGACGCCCGAAGATGTCCAGATGCTGACCCGCACCCTCAACCTTCGGGATACCACCGCTACCACGCTCTTTGCCCTGGAAAAATCTTTCGGCAGGGATCACTGGCTGCAGTCCTTCATGGAACTGAAGCCCGGTATCGGTGAAGGGACCGTCAGTGACTGGGCGGAACAGAACAACGTGAACATTGCCGCCGCTGAAAGCCTGCAGAGCAAGCTGAACCGACTCTACCACAGCCCGTATTTGGTTGAAAAGACTCCGTATAATGTGGTCAGCCAGATCGTAAACGCACTGGAAAACGGAATTTCAGTGATCATCACTTTTGGAAAATACCAGTCCGAGCTGGATTACCTACTGGTAGCGAACATCCTGACCCGCAAAGTCCGCGCCGTCTGGGAAAAACGCACCGAAGACCACCTGGCCGGGATCGGCTTCAAACCGAATCCGCTGGTGGTCGCCATTGAAGAGGCACACAAGCTGTTGAGCCGAGACATGGCTTCGCAGACCGCCTTTGCCCTGATCGCCCGGGAAATGCGGAAATATTCCGTGACTCTGCTGGTGATCGACCAGCGTCCGTCCCAGATCGACGATGAGATCATGTCCCAGCTGGGTACAAGGGTCTCCGGCTGGCTGGGCGATGAGACGGATATCGCCGCGGTGCTTTCCGGTTTGTCCGGCAAGGATTCCCTGCGGGGGATGCTCTCCCGGCTCCAGCCCAAACAGGAAGTACTGCTTCTGGGATACGGTGTCCCGATGCCGCTGCCCATCCGCTCGCGGCTCTATGATAATGAGTTCTGGAAACAATTGCTCGGACCGGATCATGATGACCGGGCATTACCCGAAGAATCCGACGACTGGCTTTCGAATTAAAAAGACGTGAAAAGTGAAAGCAGCTCTTTTCATTCACCTTTCACTTTTCGATCAGTAAGGAAGGAATAAAAAATGATCAGTTTTTACAACGACTATTCTGAAGGAGCGCACGAACGCATCCTTGACGCATTGATCCGCACCAACCGGCTGCAAAGCTCCGGTTACGGCGAAGACGAATACTGTGAAGAGGCAAAGACCCTCATCCGCCGCCATCTGCGCAAACCGGAAACCGAGATCCATTTTCTGGTAGGCGGGACCCAGACCAATACCACCGTGATCTCCGCAATTCTCAAACCCTGGCAGGGCGTGGTAGCTGCCGACACCGGCCACATCGCCGTCCATGAATCCGGCGCCATCGAAGCCACCGGTCACAAAGTCCTCACCCTGCCCCATACCGAAGGCAAGATCAACGCGGAGCAGATCGAACGCCTGGTCCGGGCTCACTTCGATTCCGAAAGCTTCGAGCATCAGGTCCAGCCGGGGATGGTCTATATCTCCCAGCCTACCGAATACGGTACCATCTACAGCAAAGCCGAACTGGAAGCCATCTCCAAAGTCTGCCGCAAATTCCACATGCCGCTCTTCGTGGACGGGGCAAGGCTCGGCGCGGCGCTGGTCTGCGCGGAAAATGACCTCACCATCGCCGACCTTGAAGAACTGGCAGATGTCTTTTACATCGGCGGCACCAAAAACGGAGCTCTCTTCGGGGAAGCTGTTGTGATCTCCAGTCCGGAACTGACACCCTTCTTCCGCTACATGATCAAGCAAAAAGGCGGCATGCTTGCCAAAGGACGGCTGCTGGGGATCCAGTTCGCAGAGCTTTTCCGGGATGACCTTTATTTTGACCTCGCCCGCCATGCAGTGGAACTGGCACAGAAATTACAGAAAGGGCTCGAGGAACTCGGCTATCCCTTCATGCTCAAAAGTCCGACCAACCAGATCTTTCCGATCTTTCCCGACGAGCTGATCCATCAGCTTGAGGACAAATACTCATGCTCTTACTGGGACTGGGGACGCACCGATCCGCAGCACTCCATCACCCGTATCGTCACCAGCTGGGCAACAGATCCGAAGACCGTCGATGCTTTTCTGAGCGACCTGAAACAGCTGACAAAATAACAACAGGCATCAGCACAAAAGGGATCAGCCGTCAATTGACAACTGATCCCTGCTTTTTTTATTCCGATCCGGCTTTTTGATTATTCCTGTTTTGTATAAAAATAAAAAGATTTTTTATGATACAATTATTATACGATAATATCCGGCAGGATATCTGTTTATATTGTCTTAGGAAGGGGTAGTGTAATTCCGGTCATCATTTCCGGAAGAAGTCAAAAACAGATGGCGACTGCGATCCATATCGAAATTAATGCGCTTTTTCTGATCATCCTATGCGTGATCGCATGGCAGATCACCACAAGCGTCAGTAAACAGACAAGCCGGGTTTTATTTCGTTATGTCGTATACGGCAACATGGCGATCCTGTCAGCCGATATTATTTGGATGTTCCTCGACGGGAAAATATTCCCAGGTTCAATTTTTCTCAGCAAAATTGTAAACGCATTCCTGCTCGGGATGGCTGTCGCCATGGGTATACTATGGTATCAATATGTGCTGGAATCGCTCGGATACAACATTTCCCAAAGGACACTCCACCTGATCATGATCCCCTGCATCATTGCTGCCGTTCTGAACATACTTTCAATTTGGACCGGCTGGACCTTCACCATCACACCGGAAAACCGTTATGTCCGCGGGCCATGGTTTTCGATCCAGACGATAATTTCTCTTGCAACACTGTTTGGATCCCTCATCCATCTTTTGTTCGAGCTGTTCAATCCGCAAAAAAGAGTTCCTCGGGAAGTCATACTCAAACTGCTGAGCTTTTATATCGTTCCGGTCATCGGAACATTGTGGGCACTTCCCTACCCTGATATGCCGGGCACATGGACCTGTGCTGCGGCATCGATCATCCTTATGTACATGAACGATCAGGACAATGCCATTCTGCGCGACAGCCTCACCGGCCTCAACAACCGCAAACCGCTGGACAGCACTTTTGCTGCATACAGTAAACAGATCGACACCACAAAAAACCTTTATCTGTTCCTCTTTGACCTGGACAATTTCAAGACGATCAATGACACACTGGGACATCCGGTCGGGGATCAGGCACTGGTCAATACCGCACGGATCCTGAAAGGTTCGGTCAAAGGCCGACAGGGTCTTCTTTCCCGTTTCGGTGGTGATGAATTTGTCCTTCTGGGATTTTTCAAAGATGACGCGGAAGCAGCAGACTTCAGCGATAAAGTCAGGGAAAACTTCGCCGAATGGAATAAAACCCACAATGAGCCTTACGTACTCAGCACCAGCATCGGTTATGCACCTTATCAAAACGGCCAGAGCCTCAATGATCTGCTCGGCATCGCCGACGAAAAACTGTATATAGAAAAAAGAGCCCGCAAAGTCGGACGATAAGCCCGGGCACCCGTATCTGTTCTGCCGTATCCACCATCCCTTTATCAGGACAAACCAAGCTCCAACTCAGCAGGAAGACAATAGGCATTATAATTAGGGCCAGAATCTGTTTGATCATATAAGGGATCTTTGTTTCATGAATAAACCGGAAAAAAACATCCTTTCCATTCCTGACCTTATTCTCTGCGCGATACCGGCCTTCACCTTCACCGCAGCCACTGACTACATTGAAACCGGCGACTTTTCCCCCTCGGCAGGGTATATTCTCGCCTCTTGTGTATTGCTTGCTGTTTTGCTCTGCATCACCTCTCTGCTGCGGAAGTCACTGCTGAAGGTCAAAACCGAACCCGGCAGCGAACGCGGCATCTTCCGATTCTTTACTCGGGTGATGCAGAACCGTTTCCATATTCTGATCATTGCGATCGTCATATTTCTCTGCTGGATACCCGCACTGCTGCTCCTTTATCCGGGAACCTTGATCAATGACACCTGGGGAGAATTGATCCAGTTCATCAAATTCAGCAGAGGCGAAAGCGGACTCAGCGACCACAATCCGCTTTTTGACACCTTTCTGATGGGCGCTTTCATCGTTCCGATCGCACAAAAGACCGGTGAATGGCATTTTGTGATCTTTGTTTATGTGGTCGTTCAGGCTTTTCTCTCCGCACTGGCCTTTTCCTGTACAGTCAGTTATGCGCTGAAAAAACTGAATTCCGGCAGCAAGGCCGCTTTGCTCCTGACCCTCGTCTACTGCCTGCTGCCGATCTATCCCGCCAGTGTGCAGACGGTTTCCAAAGACGCACTCTATGCCTGGATCTATGTGTTTTTCACGATCCAATATCTCGAGATCGTGCGCTCGGAAGGGGTTGTTTTGCGGAAAACCGCCTTTGTAATTTTCTTCGTGTTATCCGCCATCCTCTGCTGCCTGACAAGAAAGATCGGCTTTTATGTGGTGCTTGCTTCACTGCTGATCCTGTTCCCGTTCTGCCGGAAAAACCGCCTGCTGCTTTTGATCCCGGCACTTTGTTCAGTCGTCATCATGAACGTGGTCATGCCCGCCGTCATCACACGGCTGGACGCCATACCGGGCGGCATTCAGGAAAGATATTCTTTGCTGTTCCAGATGACGGCACGCTGTTTCCGGGATTATCCCGATGACATCTCAGAGAAAGAATATGCCGTTGTCGACAAAGTGCTTTATCCGGATGAGATGGCAGAGGTCTATGATCCTACTTTTGCGGACCCGGTAAAGAAGCACATCCAGAAAGGCGCCAAAGAGGATTATGATGAGTATCTCAAAGTCTGGTTCCAGATGGGGAAACGCCACCCGGACGCCTATATCGCTGCCGCAAACAGCATGCTGGCCGGATGGTTTTCCTGGACAAAATATGCGCCTCTGATGAACATGGACCACCGGAATCAGCTTGACTCTCAATATCTGCCCAAATGGGTCGCTCTCCGCTTTATTTCTGAAGAAACAGCCAGATCCTATGAGATGATGTTTGAAAAATTATATGAAAATCCGTTCACACGGCTGTTTTTCACCTATGGCTTTTATGCCACGCTGGTTCCTTTCTTTTTTGCAGGGACCGTGCTGCGTAAATGGAAAACCGGAAGACCCTATTGGCTCGCGATCGTACCACTGTTTCTCTCGCTCGCTTTAGGCTGCTGGCTTGCTCCGGCTTCGGTCTTCCTGGAAGGGAAGCGCTATCTCTATCCCATTACCTATACGATCCCGCTGCTTTGCATTTGGTGCCTGTTTATTTACCGCGAAAACAACACCCGGGATACGGAAACCGCTGTTTCTGTATAGTGCCTCGGCACTGTACACATTTCCTAAAATAAAAAGGGGCTGCCCGGTATGCAGCCCCCTTTTTTATTTCGGAGATCAGTTGTTATCTGAATACTCTGCGTTTTATTTCGCTTCTTCGTTCACCATGTCCTGGTAGAACTCGTATGCTTCCTTGTCCGTGTATTTCTCATGGACGATCTTGCCGATGGCCTGTGCCATGATGGTGGCATGGTTGGACTGGAAGATATTGCGGCCCATGTCCACACCGTTGGCACCGTGGCTGATGGAATCATACGCAAGCTTCAGCGCTTCCGGTTCCGGCAGCTTCTTGCCGCCGGCGACAACGATCGGCACCGGGCTGGCTGCGACGATCTCTTCGAAGTTCTCACAGTAGTAGGTCTTGATGATGTTCACGCCCAGTTCCCCGAGGATACGGGTCGCCAGCTTGAAGAAGCGGTCGGTGCGTTCCATCTGCTTGCCGACAGCCACCACGCCCATGGTCGGGACGGAGTATTCCAGTCCGGCATTGATGCAGCGGGAAAGGTTATCCAGAGAAGACAGCTGCCCGTCCGCACCGATAAAGGTCTGGACCGCCATGCAGTCCGCGTTCATGCGGATGGCATCCTTGATGTCCACAGCCAGCACTTCATGGGAGAGGTCATCCTGGACCATGGATGAGCCGGAGGTCACACGCAGTGCGACACCCTTCTTGTTTTCCGGCGGGACACAGGCACGCAGTGCTCCGCGGGTCCCCATCAGCACATCGATATAGGGGATCAGCGTCGGGATCAGCAGGTCCAGACGTTCCAGCCCGGCGGTGGAGCCCATGAAGTAGCCATGGTCAAAGGCAAACATCACGGTGTTGCCGCTGACCGGGTTGAAGATGTTGGACAGGTGCTTTTTCATGCCCCAATCCAGATGATTGGCGCCTTTGATATAAAATCCTTTGTTGTTGGCAAAGGGTTCGTCAGTATGATAATTTTTGGCGATTTTTACGCCTTCCAGATCTGCCATAATTTTCCTCCAGTTGATAGTTGGTAGTTGATAGTCGACGGTTGATGGTTCGCAGTAATTTCAGTTATTTCAGGTGCGAAGCACTCGTATTCGTACAACTGCAAACTAACAACTAATAACTAACAACTAAAAGGAGTACGGAGGTACCCCCGTACTCCTTTTTTCAAATCCGATTAGAAGTTGTAGTTGGCAACGTTCTCAGCGGTGAAGACAACACGTTCCGGAAGCAGAACGACACCGTTGTTGACGTCGGCGGTGGTGTCACCGGGGACGAGGGCTTCGTTGGCAACGATTTCGCAGTCGCCGATGCCGGGGACGTTGATGGTTTCGCCGGCCTTGGCTTCGTTACCGGCGGCAAGATATGCGCCGAAGTAGCAGCCCAGAGCGCCCTGGATACCGCAGTCCCACAGACCCCAGCGGGTCAGGGTGCCGGCTTCCAGGTGAGCAGTCATGCCGGACGGGGTGCAGAAGCCGGTGATGGTGATATCTTCGGCTTTCAGGCCCTTGTTTTCGGCAGCGGTGCACTGGCCCGGAAGAGCAGTGGAGTCGTTGCAGATGATGAGGTCGACATCCGGGTGAGCTTCGAGGATGGCTTCACCGATGGTGACGGACTTCTGAGGATCCTGTTCGGAATAGTACGGATCAGCAACAGCAACCCAGGAAGGATAGTTTTCTTTGATGTATTCTTCACCGGCAACGTACCAGGAGTTCTGGTCAGCAACAGCAGCCTGGGAATAGTGCCAGACATACTTGACTTCGCCGGCCGGGTCCACACCGCGTTCCTTCAGGGATTCAACACCCATTTCGACCAGCATTGGGCCAAGGGTGGAAGGCATACCCTGGGAGACCATCAGGGTGCGGGAGTCGGAAGAGACATCGGAGTCCCAGGTGGTGACGACGATACCCATATCGCGGGCTTCCTGGAGTTTTTCATCCAGAGCTTTGGCATCCACGGAGGAGATGGAGATGGCGTCAACGCCTGCATCGATCGCCTGCTGGATGACTTCGAGCTGGTCGGTCACGGAAGCGACAGCGGAGCCCATGTAGCGGACTTCGATACCCCATTCGGCGGCGTACTTCTGTGCGCCGTCATTGGCTGCTTCAAAGAAGGAGTTGCCGGTGAGCTTCGGGATGAAGGCCACAACTTTTCCTTCGATGCTGTTTTCAGCAAAAGCGGAAACAGCACTCAACAGCATTGCCAGAGCAAGAAAGACAAACAATACTTTTTTCATTTTAATTTCTCCTTTTTTTGTTTTGTTTTAAATAAAGGGGCAATACCTTTATTTATACACATTTTTACCTGAGGATTCAGGATTCAGGATTCAGGGGCCAGTAGAAGAACTCCTTCCCGAACTCCATTGCATTACGCTTTTCTTGTTTGAATCCTTCTTTCATTCTCCTTTTCCAGAAGCTTATTAATTAATCCATTTAGCATTCTGCCGATTTCAGAACATTGATTATTCAAATCATCAACATCTTCTTTTTTTATATATCCCAAACGATCACACAACAAAATCTGTGTATCAAGCTCCGCTACAGAGCCTTTTGCAATATGCAAAAAGTGAATATATTCTCTTGTAGTATCTCTTTGATTTCCTTCCGCAATGTTTGAAGGAATTGAAACAACAGCCTTGCGCATCTGATCAGATAGTCCGTACAATTCTTCCTTGGGCAATTGTTTTGCCGCTTTATAAATTGCGACAGCCAAATCAATTGATTTGCTCCATACTTTCAAATCCTTATATGTACTGTTCGCCATATTATCACCTTTTCGAAGTCAAAGCCTATCCATTTCCTATTACTGCCTCTGAATCCTGCCCCCAAATAACTGAATCCTGAATCCTGACCCCTGAATCCTAACTCCTACGAATCAAGATGCCGGAGCATCCGCAATAATTGCCGCCCCGAAACCACCACCAGCAGCATGATGCCGACGGGGAGGTCGAGGTTTTGGGAGCTCATTTTGAAGCAGAGGGTCAGGCCGAAGCGGAGCATGCAGATCACCAGGGAAGCCAACGCTGTCCCGATGATGGAGCCTTTGCCGCCGGTGGAAAGGGTACCACCTAAAACGACTGCGGTAATGATAGAAAGGGTATAGGTTGAGCCCAGGTCATATTTGGAAGAGTTCAGTTGGGAGGTCAGCAGGATACCGGCGATGGCAGCGCCGATACCGGTGAGCATATAGGTGCTCATTTTGATAAGTTTGGTATTGATACCGGAATATTCAGCAGCCTGCGGGTTCACACCCACAAGGAAGATGCTGCGGCCATATTTTGTTTTGTGCAGAAGGATATACATCAAAATAATCAGGATCACGTATATCACGATCTGTACCGGCAGCTTGAGATCTCCGAAGAGCTTGGCATTGCCCAGCCAGCGGAAAGAGGAGAAAGTGCCGTCTTCATTCTTGGAAGGGAACCCGCTGATACCCTGATAGGCGGGGATCGCGGACATGCGGGAGATCACCAGTCCCAGACCGGAGTAAAGGAAGGAGCCGCCCAGGGTCACAACCATCGGCTGTACACCGCAGTAGGCGACAAAGAACCCGGAAAGGGCTCCGCAGAGCGCGGCCAGCAGGACAGCCGCACCGACCGCTGCCCAGATGCTGAAGCCAAAGTCATTCCACAACACGCCAATCGTGATGGAGGTCAGGCCGACGATGGAGCTGGCCTGAATGTCGATCCCACCGGTGATCATGACCATGGTCACAAAGAGGGAGATAATGCAGATGCTGATATAGTTGGTAATGTTGGAGAAAATACGAACCGGCTGCAGGAATTTATCGTTGATCGCGCCGAACACAACAAATTCCAGTACCAGAATCAATAACAGGACGAATTCCCAACTTTTTACGATTTTCAGCATCTTGTTTTTCATAAAAATTCCTTTTCTTAGGTGTTAGGTATTAGGTGTTAGGTGTTAGCATACACCCGACAAAAGAATCCTGATTCCTAAACATCATTCATTTCTATTATCATATTGCTTCTATTTCTTAGTTCCTTCTTGTCTCGTCTGAGTATTCAACCGACTATTAAGGTTATTAATCAGACCGCTTAGCATTCTGCCGACTTCAGAGCATTTTATGACTAATTCGTCTTTTTTTTCTTCATCAATGTATTTCATCTGCTCACACAACATAATCTGTGTCACAAGCTCTCCTAAAGAGCCTTTTGCGATATAAAGGAAATGGATATATTCCCTTAAGGACGCTCTCTGATTTCCTTCCGCAATATTCGATGGAATTGATATGACAGCCCTTCGCATTTGATCTGACAGGCAATACAATTCTTCTCTCGGAAGAAATTTGACAATTTTGTAAATCTCAGCTGACAAATCCATCGATTTTTGCCAAACTGCCAAATCAGTAAAATATGATCCTGCCATCTTTACTTCCTAATACCTAACACCTAATACCTAACACCTACTACGACGCCGCTCTTGCCAGGAGGCGTTCGCGTCTTGCGTTTTCTATCGCGCGCTGCTGGGTCAGAGCGTCGATGACGACGATGGCGATCAGCATGACGCCGGTGATGGTGTTATCATAGTCAGAGGAGAATCCCAGGAAGACCAGCAGGCGGCTTATGGAGCTCATGATCACACCGCCGATAGCCGCGCCGATCACATTGCCCAGGCCACCGGAAAGGGAGATGCCGCCCAGCACGCAAGCCGCTACGGCTGACATTTCATATCCATTCCCGGCAATGATGGTGATCTGTCCGTATTTGGAAGCGAAGACGATACCGGAGATTCCGGCAAAGATCCCGCTCAGGATATAAGCGAAGAATTTGACCCGGGTAGCGGGGATCCCGACAAGGACCGCGCCGCCGATGTTATCTCCCACCGCCAGGAAATACTTCCCGCGCCGGGTGTTCAGCAGTACCGCCAGCACCGCCACAATGACGATCATCATCAGGAAAAAGACGCCGATTCCGGTGTTCCCCACAGTGGAATTTCCGAAGCGGGTGAAGCTGCCGGAGAAGTTTTCGATGGTACGTCCGCCGGTATAGATATAAACGATACCGCGAACAACACCACAGGTCCCAAGGGTAAAAATCAGGGACGGGACTTTCAGCACTGCCACACCGATGCCATTGACAAGGCCGGTCACCGCGCCTACCAGTACAGCCCAGCCAAGCATCGGGAGCCAGCTGCCATTCTGCTGGGCAATCACGCCGGAGATGGCGGCAGTCAGCCCCATAACCGCACCGATGGACACGTCGATCTCACCGGTCATGATGGTGAAGGAAATGCCGATTGCCAGCAGCATAAACACACAGGAGTTGTTAAAGCAGGCAATGATGTTGGAATATGAGAAAAAGGTCGGATTCACGATCCCTGTGATAACAAACAGAGCAATCAGAAACAACAGGCTTGAAACCCATCTTACACCACTTATTTTTTTGATAAATGCTTTCATATTTCTAAACCAATCTCTCCCAACTGATCACTATTTATTATTTTGTACCGCATATGGCTTCTTCTACCGCATATGGCTTCTTTATAAACCCAGTGACGCAGCGCGGATGCCGGTCACCTGTGCAGGCTCCGCTGCAGCAGTTACCCGGCCCGGGTGCTCCATTCTGAAAAGATTTATTCATTATTCACTAATCCGAAGGAGGCGGCTGTCAGGTTATCCTGATTGATCTCACTGCCGCTGAATTCACCGTTGATGTGGCCCTGGAAGACCGTAACTGTCCGATCGCAGAGCTCCATGATCTCTTCCATATCCGAGGAGACCAGCAGTACCGCGACGCCATCCTCCCGCAGGTGATGGATGATACTGTAAACGTCGCCGCGTGCCGCTGCGTCAATACCGCGGGTCGGCTCGTCCATAATGACCAGCTTCGGTTTTGTGGAAAGTGCCCGGCTGATGACGACCTTCTGCTGGTTGCCGCCGGAAAGGCTGCCCGCCGATTCCTCACGGTCCATGGTTTTGATGCGGAAGTCGCTGATGTATTTGTCCGTGATGCGGTTTTCCTGCCGTTTGTTGAGCAAAAACTTCCCCATAACGCTGTCCTTCAGCAAGGCAGAAGTTGTGTTCGCTGCAATCGAACTGATCTTGAACAGCCCGTGCAGATGGCGGTCTTCCGGGACGTAGTCAATGCCGGCTTCAAGAATATCTCTGGTCTTCTTCCCGGTAATGTCTTTCCCGTCCAGGATCACCTTGCCGGAAAGAACTTTATCCCGGCCGAAGATGGTGGAAACCAGTTCCGTCCGTCCCGCACCGACCACACCGGCGATCCCGAGGATCTCACCGGGGTAGACCTTGAGGGAAATATCCTGAAACCCATAGCCGCTCAGGTTCTGCAGTTCAAAAATCGGTTTCAGGTGGGTATAATCTATTTTTGTCGTATTTTCTTTGAGTTCCGCTTCATGCGTGGCATCCGGCGGCAGCAGCCCCTGAACCAGCATTTCACGGGTGAAATTCGCCACCGGACCTTCGAGGGTGATCTGGCCGTCGCGCATGATGGCGACGTGGGTAGCGATATCAAAAACTTCGGCAAGGCGATGGGTAATGTAAACAATGCCGATCCCGCGGCTCTTCAGGTCTCTGACAACTTTAAAGAAAGCTTCCACCTCGTCGAAGGTCAGGGCAGAGGTCGGTTCATCTAAAATAAGAATCTTGGAATCACGCAGAAGCCCGCGCAAAATTTCAACCAGCGTCTGTTCCGCGATGGAAAGCGTTGATGCCTTTCGGGAAAGATCCATTTTCCAGCCGATTTCCGACATGATTTTTGTGAGTCGATTCCGAAGGGACAAGGTTGATTCTTTGAATCCCATCGTGATGTTTTCCAATACGTTCATGTTTGGGAAAAGCATTGGCTCCTGAGGTACCATATAAACGCCTGCCACAAGTGCGGCAGCCGGGTTTGTCATCTGTATCTCTTTGCCGTCAATGAAAATCTGACCGCCATCGGGCTGGTAGATTCCCATGATAATTTTCATCAGTGTGCTCTTCCCGGCACCATTCCCGCCAATCAGCGCAAGCACCTCACCGCGGTCTACCGCGATATCAACGCCTTTCAAAACGCGGTTTTGACCGAATGCCTTGGTTGTTCCTTTTACGACGAGTAATTTTTGTTTTCCATCAGAGTGCATATAATCGGAGCTCCTGATAATTTGCTGCTGGTTTTCAGAATTGTCATAGAGAAAATATTTTGAAGACCTTCTCTGACATATGGATCCTGACATCTGATACCTGTTAGCAATATACTTTTGTAAGTAATGCTATAAATTTGTCATTAAGGTTACCAGCGTCTTTGGTATTTGTCAATACTTGCAACTCCCACTATTTGTAATAATTTTAGGCATCATTTCGTGATTAAAGTGTGAATAATGTCATATTTACAAAAAAGGATAAATTTCCATATTGACAGAGAAAATCCAGACGATTATAATAATTTATACTTTTGTATTGTAGTATCACCAAAAGTATAAATTTTTTCAAAAGACGGCTGTCTTTGAAAAAATGATCAGTTAAATGATATGAATTACTGAGAACACCTGTATTAAACTCCTGTTCCGGCGATTGTCAATTTATAAATTTATATGCGAAAGCTGAAGGGCTGTAAATATGGATATTGAAAGCAGACGCGCCTCTTACGAAGAAGAACTGATGGCTAAGATTGCCTGGTATTACTATATCGACAACCTGACCCAACAGCAGATCGCGGATCAACTCGGGATACCACGTCTGCGCGTAATTAAACTGCTTGAAAAAGCCCGTCAATTTGGCATTGTTCAATTCAAAATCAGTGAAAGCAATGCCCATACTGAGATGGAAAACATTATTGCCAGGCATTTTGGTTTGAAGGATGTTTTTATTGTTCCTGCTGCTGCCGGCTTGAAAAACCGCAATGAAGCACTGGCACAGGCAGCTGCCATTTATATTTCCAACCGCATACCTGATAATGCATATATTAATATTGGATACGGCGATACCACCTGCCGTATCTTGAACCACCTTGCGAACAACAGCAGCACCAGGATCTCAGTTGTTTCGCTCACCGGTGGTGTAAATTATTACCTGCCAAACACTTTTTCAAGTGTGTTTAACGCACGTCTCTTTCTGACTCCTGCTCCTTTTGTGATGTCAAATAAAGAGATGGTTGAAGCTATCTGCAATGAACCGGCCGTGCGTGAGATTGCGGAGATGGTTCCGCTTTCCACAATGACCATTGTCGGCATCGGAGGTATTGATGATAACGCCACGGTGGTCAGCAGTGGTATCATGTCTCCAAAAGACCTGCGCTATCTGGCTATGCAGGGTGCGGTCGGGGATGTTCTCTGCCACTTTTTGGATATCAACGGTAAACCGGTGGAATCTCCTATTGATGACCGTCTGATTTCCACCCCGCTGGGGGTATTGGCTGCCCAGAACAATGTAATTGGGGTCGCCGGGGGAGAAAATAAGGTCAACGCTATTATCGGTGCATTGAACGGAAACTTTCTGGATATTCTGATCACAGATCGGGATACCGCAGAGTTGATTATAAAGAGAAGTGTTTAAGGGTTAGGAGTAAGGGCTTAGGAGTTAGAGGATAGGATTAAGGGTTATAGGGTAATGGTTTATAAGTAGAGATATAATCAACAACCACCCCTACCACAAAACCCAAATCCCCAATCACTAATCCCTGACCCCAACTCCTATCCTCTAACGAAACCGGAGGTTTTCTATGACAAACCAATATCTGATGGCAGTGGATGCCGGTACCGGGAGCGTACGCGCGGTACTGTTCGATCTGGACGGCAATCAGGTCGGCTGTGTACAGCATGAGTGGGATCACAAAGAAGATCCCCGCTTCCCCGGCAGCATGGACTTTGATTGGACCTTCAACTGGCAGCTTGCTTGCCAATGTATCAAAGGCGTGATCGCGGAAACAAAAATCGACCCAAAAGAGATTGCTGCGGTTTCGACGACTTGTATGCGTGAAGGTATTGTCCTTTATGATACGGAAGGTAATGAGATTTGGGCTTGTGCGAATGTGGATGCACGCAGCAATGATGAAGTCGCGCAGCTCATTGCCATGAACCCTGAACTGGAGAAAGAAATCTACCTGCAGTCCGGACAGACCTATGCGTTGGGGGCTTTGCCTCGTCTTTTCTGGATCAAGAACAAAATGCCGGAGATCTATGAAAAAATCGCAGCTGTCGGTATGTTCAATGATTGGCTGATTTATAAAATGACCGGAAAACTCGCGGTGGAACCATCAAATGGGTCTACGACCGGCATTTTTGATCTCCGCAAGCGCACCTGGGACCCTTCAATCGCTGCCAAATGCGGGCTTCGTACGGATATTTTCCCGGATGTTGCTGAGTGCGGTTCCGTGATCGGTGAAGTCAATGCCAAAGGCGCGGCAGATACGGGGCTTGCGGAAGGTACACCGGTCGTTGTGGGCGGTGGTGACTGTCAGCTCGGAACCATCGGTGTTGGTGCAACCTCTGTCGGAGAAGCGGCTGTATTTGGCGGCAGCTTTTGGCAGTATGAATTCAACACCGCAGATGGCAGCACGGACCCGGGGTGCCGTGTTCGTGTGAACTGCCATGCAGTGCCGGATGTCTGGCAGTATGAAGCACTGGCATTCAAACCGGGATTGGTGATGCGCTGGTACCGGGATGGTTTCTGTCAGATGGAAAAGAAGCTTGCAGAAGAGCAAGGCTGTGATCCTTATGATTTGATGAATAAAGAAGCGGAAAAGATTCCCGCAGGGTCCTATGGCATGATGTGCTGTTTCTCGGATGTGATGAACTTCATCTCCTGGAAACATGCCTCTCCAACCTTTACAAATTTTGAGCTGGATCCGGAAAAATTCAATCGATATACCTTCTATCGGGCGATCCTGGAAAACACCGCATTGCTCGCAAAAGGTCATATGGATCTGGTTGAAGAGGCTACCGGCAATAAGCCTAAAGAGATCATTTTTGCCGGTGGAGCTTCTAAGAGCGAGCTGTGGAGTCAGATCCTTGCGGACGTGATGGGACTGCCGGTGAAAGTCCCGGTTGTCAAAGAAGCCACTGCTTTGGGTGCTGCGATCCTTGCCGGTTACGGAGTTGGAATTTATAAAAGCATTCCGGAAGCAGCGGAACGTGTTGTACGCATCGAAAAGACCTTTGAACCAAACATGGAAAATCACAAGGTCTATATGGAAGAGTATGAAGTCTGGCGCAAGGTTTATGCAGCGCAGCTGGAACTCAGCAATCAGGGCTTGACCAATTACATGTGGAAGGCCCCGGGAGTGTAGAGTTAGAAGTTAGGAATTGGGAGTGAGAAATTTCATTTCTGCCGCCTGGATCCTGACCACTGATCACTTCCTCCTGGTCCCCAGCCCCTATCCCCCAACCCCTTAGAGAAGGAGAAATATGTTCATCGTACACGAAAATGATTTTGAATACCGCTTCGGCGACAGTGGGCCGAAATACCTGATGAAGGGACCGCGCATGAATTTCGCATTGGTTCGCTTCAAGCCCGGTGAGGATTTCGATGCCCATTATCACAACATTATGGAGGAGAATTTCTATATTCTCGAAGGTGAGGTTGATATTTATGTTGATGGCGTAAAAAATCACCTGACGCCGGGACAGATGATCCACATTGAGCCGGGTGAAGTTCATTATGTTATCAACAGTTATGACAAACCAATCAAGATGGTTTCCACACTGGCTCCCTTCCAGCAAGTGGACAAGGTTGTTGTTGAGAAGCCGAAAATTGAATAGTTAGATTAGAGATTAGAAGTTAAAAGTTAGAAAGTAACTATTCAGGACGAAGCACACCTGGACAGCTTTTTTGCTGCGGCGAAGCCCGCACAAAAAAACTGTACTGTGTGATGCGCCGCCAGGTACTGAAAAGTTACGTTGGAAATTTAAATAAAAAGGCGTTTACGCCTTTTTTATTTTACGGCACCTGTTCCGCACGAAGCACGCCTGGACAGCTTTGCTGTTGTCACGACACCAACACGGAAAACTGTACTGTTGTGCGCCACGACAGGGTTTTCATTGCCCGGTGACGCACATGAGTACAGTTTTCTGTGCGGGCTGCGCGGCAGCAGAAAAGCTTTCTACATGAGCTCCATATACATCGAAAATCAGGTAAAAGACGAAAGTCCTGAGTATAATTGTAAAATAGGAAATGTGTATGGAAAACCTGACCGGGAGACAGATCGATCAATATAAACTTACAGAACTCATCAATGATAAAGGGATGGGGTGGGTTTATCGTGCTGTTGACACGAATACCGGCCAGGATGCAGCCCTGAAGATCATCAACACGGATGACTTTACTTACACAGACCGTGCCCGCTTTTCGGAAAGCTTCAAGCAATCCGCACGCGGAGTGATGACACTGCCGCATCCCAGCATAGTCCGTATTTATGGCTATGGTGAATATAACGGCACGCCCTGGATCGCCACGGAATGGGTTGAGGGTAAAAGTCTTCGCGACATGCTGGGGACCCGGATGAACTATAAGGCGGCTGCGGCAGCCTTGGTTCCTATCGCTGAGGCAGCTGCCTACCTGAACAGCAACGGACTGTTTCACCGCGATATCAAGCCGTCAGTCATCATGATCCGTCCTGATGGCAGCTCTGTTCTGACTGACCCCGGCATTACCCGCAGTGCATTGGAAACTGCGGCCGCTTCTTCCCTCAGCGGCAATACACATGAAAGCGGAGACCCGGAATATATGGCTCCGGAGCTCTCATTTGGCGGAACAGTTGACGGACGGGCGGATGAATATTCCATTGCGGTGATCTATTATGAGATGCTCACCGGGGCTAAGCTTTATCAGGGACACTCTCCTTTAGCTGTAATGATGCAGCATGCCAGCAGCCCAGTTCCCTTTGTTGCGGAATCAGTAGCCGGTATTCCGGGAGAAGTCGACCGGCTGCTGCACACTGCTTTGGCAAAAAGGCCGGAAGAGAGGTTCCCGAACACATTTGTTTTTGTCAATGAGCTTCGTTCCATAGCCGGACTTCCGCTTCTGGATTTGGATGACGACCTGTATTCTTATCAGGAGGAGCCACCCGAAGAAAAAAGAAAACGAAAAGGAAGTGGTGCAAGCCGGGAAGACTGGATCGCGCGGCTGCGTATTCCTGCCATTTTGCTTGGCATTCTGGCTGTTTTGGCATTGTTTGTGGTACGCTTTTATACTGGGGTTCGAATCCCGGCAGCCGTACGCAGCCAATCAGCAACGGAAACCGAGGCTTATATCATTGCCCACCTTCCGACAGATACATTGACACCCACGCTCACATCGACTGCAACCGATACACCGACACCATCCGCAACCCCAACGGAAACATTCACGCCTACCAATACGCAGACACCAACCGATACACCAACTGCTACACCCACACCGACAGATACCTATACTCCGACGGTCACTCCCACCCCAACGGAAACATTGACACCGACAAACACGCTGACTCCGACGGAAACCTTCACCCCGACAATGACCTATACACCGTCCATGACCCCGACGGACACAGCGACACCCACCGCAACAGATACGCCTACGGTAACGCCGTCCGCTACCTTCACTGCTACAGCGACGAATACGTCAACCGCAACAGCTACATTTACGCCAACTGCTACGGATACGGCCACCCCGACTGCCACGGCAACCGATACACCGACGCCGACAGCAACAGATACGCCAACACCCACCGCGACCGCGACCTATACGCTCACACCGACTGAAACCTTCACTCCCACAGCAACGGCGACCGATACACCGACGCCGACAGCGACTGATACACCGACACCCACCGCGACGGCTACTGACACCCCGACACCAACGGAGACCTATACGCCTACAGCTACCGCAACCTATACCCTGACTCCAACGGCCACCGATACACCCACACCGACGGCCACAGCCACGAACACTGCTACACCGACAAAAACCAGCACTCCGACGGTAACCCCAACCGCGACGAATACAATGACGGCTACGATGACCTTCACCCCAAGCGCAACACCAACGAATACGCTGACACCTACGATCACCAACACGCCGACCGCTACCGCAACGGCAACAAATACACCGACAGCTACGAATACTCCTACCGCAACGATGACCTTCACTCCGACGCTGACGCCGACTGCCACAAGCACACCAACCGCAACGCCGACCTTCACCCCTCTGCAGTTAGCCGCGCACACGATTTCCAATTCAAATAAAGTGTTGGTTCGCGTGAAAAATGATGCGTTTATCCTGGTTCGGGACAAACCTTCAGAGAGCGGCTATGTGATCAAATCCCTTCCGAACGGGAGTGTTCTTGACCCTACCGGTGAGAAAAGCATGAGCGGCGGAAATTCATGGATCTCTGTCAGGACTGGTGACGGTGTCACCGGATGGATCCTCGAATCCGCAGTGATTCCGGCAACCACCACAGAAAGGGTGAGGGGTGTTGATATGGTTTATATCCAGGCCGGTTCCTACCTTAACGGGACAGACCCCGCTGTTGATCTTTATCCGGATCCGGGTACCGATTCACCGTTGACAGAAATGTATCTTGATGGTTACTGGATCGGCCGAAATGAAGTTACCAATGCGCAGTATCGGGCCTGTGTGAATGCCGGGATCTGCGAATGGGAACCGCTGCGTGATCTGCCGCAGGGAAGAGACAATTATCCTGTGACAAATATCACCAATGACCAGGCGGAGCGCTTCTGTACCTGGCTTGGCGGAAGACTGCCGAATGAGGATGAATGGGAAAAGGCTGCCCGCGGTGTGGATGGACGCATTTATCCATGGGGTGATGCCTGGCCGACTTCAACTAATAACCTGGCGAACATTCCGCTCTATCTGGACGCAGCGGGACGCGGCCGGGATTTGTTCCCAGTCGGGACTTTCCCGAATGGACAGAGTCCTTTTGGATTGATGGATATGGCCGGGAATGCCTGGGAATGGATGTACAACGGTACGATCCGCGGCGGTTCCTGCGATCCGGCTGAAGCCTGGAATTACCGCACACTGATGCGTTCTGCGAACCATGGGTTGACAAGCGAGGAAAAGAATTACTATATCGGTTTCCGTTGTGTGATTTTGGAGTAATGATCAGAATAATACAAATTATGTATCTATTCAGAAGGAGCACGCCTGGACAGCTTTTTTGCTGCGGCGTAGCCCGCACAAAAAAACTGTACTGTGTGATGCGTCCCAGGTTCTGAATAGTTACCAAATTATGACAAATGTCATTTAGCCTGTATAACTTTGTACATCTATCTAAAAATGCTGATTATGGTATCATATTAAGTACACAAGGCTTTCAGGAGGGGGTAAGTTGAAGGTCTTTGGTTCAAAAGGAACCAAAATGATTGCCAGAGCGCCATTACTGACGCTCTGATTTTTATTACAAAAGTTCAATGTATAAAGTTCAAAGTGCAATTATTGTCAATGGTTTTTCAATGATATAAGAGGCGGAATAACCGCCTTCAGTGATTTGAACTTTGAACTTTGAACTTTTTAAATTTATTTTCTCCACGTTCCGGATTTGACCGGGTTGAAGCTGTCTTCGGTGATGAAGGCTTTTTCATCGATTTTCTCAATGATCTTACGCACGTCTTTTGCCTGTTTGCGTTTGACACTGGTGGAAACAAGGTCCACAGTTCCGTTCATGCCCTCACCCTTCAATTGGGTGACGCCATAACCACGGTCGCGGAGTGCTGAAGCGATTTCCCGGCCTTTATTTTGAGAAACAACATTGACCTGCATAAAGCCGATCGCAAGCCGCTCTTCGATGCGCATGCCCAAAACGTTGCCGGTGGCATAACCCACACCATAGCAAAGGATGGTGAAGGGGTGTTTTGCCCCGGTGAGCACATTGCTGATGGCGACGACATAGATGATCGAAGTGGTGACGCCAAGGATCCAGACAATGACCCGCTGCCCGCGCATAACAAAGAGCACGCGCAGGGTATCCAGAGACATATCGATGAGTCTCAATAAGAAAATAACAAATCCACCTACCAAAATATCGGGTGTTAATGTGTTAAAAAATTCAGTCATATTTTTCCCCTATAATTCGTGTTAGTTCAGACCCCAGCTGCGCATCACGCAGTACAGTTTTTTTGTGCAGTCTTCGCTGCAGCAAAAAAGCTGTCCAGGTGTGCTCCGTCCTGTACAGATACTATAATTCTATCAAAAAAAGCCGGGATGTTCTCCCGGCTTTTTTTGATAGATCCAAATTATTTATTTTCCATCGCAGGGAGGTACATCTTCCGAACGTATTCGCTGACCATTCTCCGTGTGCTGAACATCGGGGAAAGGGTCTTGATAGCATTCTTCATCATAGGCATCCAATCAGCGGAAGGAGCCGCCGGGTCGGTGCGGTTGTAGTACTTCGGGATGATTTCATTTTCCAATGTTTCATAGAGGCTCAGCGCATCCGCGTCGTCCTGTGCTTCATTGGAGGAGTATTCTTGTTCGGTACCGATAGCCCAGCCGTTCATGCCGTTATAGCCTTCAGCCCACCAGCCGTCGAGAACGGAGAAGTTCAGCGCACCGTTCATGGCGGCCTTCATTCCTGATGTACCGGACGCTTCGTTCGGGCGGCGCGGAGTGTTCATCCAGACGTCGACACCCTGGACGAGGTGACGGGCGATATCCATGTTATAGTCTTCGAGGAAGACCATGCGTCCGCCGGTGCGGTGATCCTTGATGGCGCGGTAAAGCTGCTGGACGATCAGTTTGCCGGGTTCATCAGCCGGGTGAGCTTTCCCGGAGAAGATGATCTGGACCGGTCGGTCGATGTCGTTGAGCAGACGGATGAGCCGTTCATAGTCGCGAAGGATCAGGTAACCGCGCTTGTAGGTCGGGAAGCGGCGGGCAAAACCGATGGTGAGGGCATCCGGTTCCAGCAAAACGCCGCCGGCAATGATCTGCACCGGGTGCACGGAGCCGGTCAGCCAGGCTTTGCGGGCTGCGCGGGTGATGTAGTTGTTGAGCATGCGCTTCTGATGGCGGCGGACGTCCCAGAGAACCTGGTCCGGAATTTCATCGATCTTTTCCCAGTTCTTCGGGTCATCCGGGTCCATGCGCCAGTCTGTGCCAAGGTATTCATCAAAGACCAGCCCCATGCGGCGGGAGAGCCAGCTGAAGCTGTGGACACCATTGGTGATGGAAGTGATCGGCACATCTTCGACTTTGCGTTCCGGCCACAGGAAGTGCCACATGTTGCGGGAAACCACGCCATGCAGGGCGGAAACACCGTTGTTGTGTTCGGACAGTTTGAGCGCCAGGATCGGCATGGTGAATTGTTCGCCCCATTCGGTGTTTTCTTTGGCAAGGTCAATGAACTGGTCGCGGTTCATGCCAAGCTTTTGCCACATCGGAGCGAAGTATTTTTCGATGAGCCAGATCGGGAATTTGTCATTGCCGGCCGGGACCGGTGTATGAGTGGTGAAGACATCACTCTTGCGGACGATTGCGGCAGCTTCTTCGAAGGTCTTGCCTTCTTCAACCATTTCGCGGCAGCGTTCCAGAGCCAGGAATGCCGCGTGGCCTTCGTTCATGTGCCAGACAGCTGGAGCAATTCCGAGCGTGCGCATGGCGCGGACGCCACCGATACCCAGCAGGATTTCCTGGGAGATCCTGGTTTCCAGGTCAGCTGTGTAAAGCTTTGCGGTCAGCTGCTGGTCATAGGAGCTGTTTTCCGGGATAGTGGTGTCAAGCAGGTACAGGGAAATGCGTCCGACCTGCATTTTCCAGATCTGCGCATAGATGACGCGTCCGGGGAGGGATACAGAGACGAGAACCTTGCTTCCGTCCTCATATTGCAGCGGGATGATCGGCAGTTTGTGGAAATCAAGATAGAAATTGGATGTTTCCTGCCAGCCGTCTTCGCTGATTTTCTGCACGAAATAGCCCTGGTTGTAAATGAAACCGATGGCATTGAGGGGCAGACCCATGTCGCTGGATTCTTTCAGATGGTCGCCCGCAAGAATGCCCAGACCGCCTGCATATGCCGGGATGGATTCGTGTAAGCCGAATTCAAAAGAGAGGTATGCGATCGATTTGTCTGAGTGATTGGGGTAATTGCGGTTGTACCAGGTGTTTTTATCGTTCATATAGGCGTCAAAGTCGGCCATGACTTTATCATATGAACTCAGGTATTCAGGATCTTCGGCGGCTTTTTTGAGCGTTGCGAGCGGCACTTCCTGAAGCATGATGATCGGGTTGTGCTGCACATGATCCCAAAGGGTCTTGTTCAGTTTTCTGTAGAGGTAGAGCGCATCCGGGTTCCATGCCCACCACAGGTTGTACGCCAGTTCGTTCAGCCGTCCGATACGTTCCGGCAATTCGGGATTGGCAGCCGGGACTCTTTCATAAATTTTCTTTTGCATCTTTCCTTATCCTTCTTCCTGATCCAGTCATGAATCAGCGTTGGTTTCACAATAAAGTCACTGTATATCTTACTTGATAAATGATTTTTATCGTCCGAAAAGTGACATTTATCAGAGATTCCCGGGAACGCGTCCTCCGGGGTCGGTACCCAATCCCTGCTCAAGACGGGGACGGTTTCTCCTGGAACCGTTACCCGAGGGAGATGCAGCCGAGGAAGATGCAGCCCAACCCCTGCTCAAGACGGGGACGGTTTCTCCTGGAACCGTCACCAGAGGGAGATGCAGCCGAGGAAGATGCAGCCCAACCCCTGCTCAAGACGGGGACGGTTTCTCCTGGAACCGTCACCCGAGGGAGATGCAGCCGAGGGAGATGCAGCCCAACCCCTGCTCAAGACGGGGACGGTTTCTCCTGGAACCGTTACCAGGGGGAGATGCAGCCGAGGGAGATGCAGCTCAACCCCTGCTCAAGACGGGGACGGTTTCTCCTGGAACCGTCACCCGAGGGAGATGCAGCCGAGGGAGATGCAACCCAACCCCGGCAGCTCGGCTGATAGGGTTAGCATGCACCTCGCGGGAATTATTCCTTGCGATGAGATTACGTTCCCTTTTGGGTGACGGTTCCAGGAGAAACCGTCCCCACCTATGATATGATGCCCAGACGGGGACGATGTCCGCATTAATTGGGTGCCGTTATCCCGGGGTACAGTTCTCATCGCCGATTAAGGCTTGGAACGATCAGACGCAGGACGGCGATGTGAACCGTCCCCCTCCCGGGATAGCAACACGAAGACAGCCGAAATCAACCAATTTCGGCTCAGCTGGCCCCTGGCCCCTGGATCCTGACACCTATCTTTTCTTCTTTTTTCGCTTCTCCCGCAGTGCTTTCCGCGTTTTTTCGGTTGGTCCGGCTGACGAATGAAGGGCTTCCCGTTCCACCCTTGCGACATACCTTTCCCATCGACTATGCAGTTCAGGCGTCTCTTCCACTGGTATTGCCTTGATCGCCTCCTGATCATTCCGTTTGACCGCATCTTCCAGCAGGATCCTTCGGGCTTCTTCTTCCGGGATCCCCTCTTCCGGAGATATATCCGCTTCTACCGGATCCGATTCCGGTTTCGAGTCCTGATGAGGTAGCTTTTCAGCCTCTTCACGCAGGCGCTGTGCGTGAACTCTGTCAATCTGAGCCAGGTCCTTTTTGTCAGGACCAAAAGGCTTCGCGGGACTGAACCCACCCAGGACCCGATCCGCCCGGCGTTCCAGCCGTTCGGCTTCCTTGAGCTTGCGTTCCCGCTCTTTGCGGATTGCTTCCGCTTTCATATTTTCATCCGCTTCCACCTGCAGCAGCACTCTCGCCATGGACCCCTGCACAGGCAGGGCGCTTGGATTGGCACGCAGGCTTTTTGGTGGTTCCGGGTTGGTGTTGGTGCGTTCCTGGCCTTTGAATGTTTCCGCTTCTTTCAGCATGGAATCGACATTGATTTTGCCGTCTTTGATGTCCTGAATTTTGACCTCAGTGGCCTTCAGTCGGTTGCCGAGGTCGAACCAGCGGAACTCCCAGTTCAGATAGGTGATACCGAGAATGTTGTTGTCTTTATAAATGCCTTCAAACGCGGCATGAGTTTTTCGCAGATGAAAGGAGACCATCCGCACCAGTTCGTTGATGCTCAGGTCAGAAAGTTTGGAACAGTCAGTACCTTTTTGTTCCAGAACGGTTTTGGTGAGGCAGCAGCTGCCGAGCTTGCGGATGTTCTTTTCGAGCACCTCGCTGAGCTTGAGATATTGTTCGGAAAAGCGGTTGGCGGTGCAGGCGTGATAGTAGGATTTCTGCGTGTCTCCCCATAAATCAAGGACCGAGGTCTCAAAGTCAAAGGGAGCATCACTGAAAGCATTCCAGGATTCATCCTTGAGTTCAGATGCCCTGGTGCGGGTGAGAAGGCCACGGTTTTCAGTTTGAGTGGTTTCCATTTTTCAGCTTGCTCCCTTCTTTAAAGTGATTAGAGTTCAGAGTTCAGAATTCGGACAGTGGATCCGAATTTATAGAAACTAAATTCTGAAATAAATTCTACATTAATTTTAAATATTGTCAAGATATAAAACAAATTAATTTCTAAAATAGTGACATTCGTCAGGCAAAAAGGAGTTCAAGGCTGCAATAGCTGTGTCTGCCCTTTCTCGGTGTTCGTCTCGCGATCTTGCACCGCAGGAAATCAATGTTCTTGTTCGTTTGCAATGGCGCTGAGAGCTTTTTTGGCATGTATGTTGCAGCATTTTGTATAACGATATTAAGGATGCGCTGACTTATGGGACAATGGTGACATTCACCGGAGTCCCTGTTACGGGACACATGGAAAACGTCCCCTTGTCCCTGGTTTTTATGAAATAATCAGAGCTTCCTTAAAAACAGAAATCGGATGAAAGTTTTGGGCTTTTATGAATAGGAATCGGGCTATGTGTGAGATGTTAACTACACACACACACACACACAC
>JAFRIR010000032.1 GCA_017432685.1 Flexilinea sp.
ACGGCGTCATCGCTGTCCGCCTGTATCGTCCGTTCAGCGTCAAAGACCTGGTCAAGGCTCTGCCCGCCACCGTCAAGAAGATCGCTGTTCTCGACCGCACCAAGGAACCGGGCTCTGCCGGTGAACCGCTGTTCGTCGATGTCGTTTCCGCCATCAATGAAGCCCTCACCGATGGTTATGCTCCGTTCGATAAGATGCCGGTCATCCGCGGCGGCCGCTACGGTATGGGCTCCAAGGACTTCACCCCGGCCATGGTCAAGGGTGTCTTCGATGAAATGAAGAAGGATTGCCCGCTGAATCACTTCGCCGTCGGCGTTGAAGATGATGTGACTTTCCACTCCATCAATTATGATCCGCACTTCCTGCTGCCGGAAGGCCGCACCGTGAACTGTATGTTCTTCGGTCTGGGTTCCGATGGTACCGTCGGCGCCAACAAGAACTCCATCAAGATCATCGGCCTGAACACCGACAACTGGGCCCAGGGCTACTTCGAATATGACTCCAAGAAATCCGGCTCCACCACTACCTCCCATCTGCGCTTCGGTCCTGATCCGATCCATGCCCCGTATTTCATCGGTGAAAATGACGCCTCCTTCATCGGCTGCCATATGTTCACCTTCCTTGAAAAACTGGACATCCTGCGCTTCGCCAAGAAGGGCGGCACCTTCCTCCTGAACTCCATCTACGGTCCGGAAGAAGTCTGGGACAAACTCCCGGTGGAATGCCAGGAAGCCATCATTGAAAAGCAGCTGAAGTTCTACGTGATCGACGCTTTCGCCGTTGCCAAGAAGACCGGCATGGGCGGCCGCATCAACACCATCATGCAGACCTGCTTCTTCGCCATCTCCGGCGTTCTGCCGAAAGATGAAGCTATTGAACAGATCAAGAAAGCCATCAAGAAGACCTACGGCAAGAAGGGTGACGCTGTTGTTGCTCAGAACTTCGCCGCTGTCGATGGCTCTCTCGAACATCTGGCTGAAGTGAAATACCCCAACAAGGTCACCAGCACCATCCATCGTCTGCCCCCTGTTTCCGACAAGGCTCCTGAATTTGTGAAGGACGTCCTTGGTCCGATCATCTTCGCACATGGTGACAAACTCCCGGTCTCCAAGATGCCTGTTGACGGCGCCTTCCCGACCGCTACCACCCAGTGGGAAAAACGCAACATCGCCCAGGAAGTCCCGGTATGGGATCCGACCGCCTGTGCCCAGTGCGGTAAGTGCGCGATCGTCTGCCCGCATGCTGCCATCCGCCAGAAGGTCTATGACCCGGCTCTGCTGGAAAAGGCTCCTGCCACCTTCAAGTCTGTCGATGCGAAGGGTTACAAGGAATTCCCGGGCGCGAAGTTCACCGTCCAGATCGCGGTAGAAGACTGCACCGGCTGCGGCCTGTGCGTTGAATCCTGCCCGACCAAGGCAAAGGGCACCCTGACCATGGCTCCGCAGGTTCCGCTTCGCGAAACCGAACCCGCCAACTGGGACTTCTTCATGTCCATCCCGGATCCGGACCGCTCCAAGGTCTCCCAGGGTACCGTCAAAGGTTCCCAGCTGCTGCGCCCGCTGTTCGAGTTCTCCGGTGCCTGCGCCGGCTGCGGTGAAACACCGTATGTCAAACTCCTGTCCCAGCTGTTTGGTGACCGCGCTCTCATCGCCAACGCCACCGGCTGCTCCTCCATCTACGGCGGTAACCTGCCTACCACTCCGTGGGCTAAGAACGCTGAAGGCAAGGGTCCGTCCTGGGCCAACTCCCTCTTCGAAGACAACGCTGAATTCGGTCTCGGTATGCGCCTGACTGCTGACAAACAGCATGAATACGCCTGCGAACTGGCCGGCCAGCTTGTTGACAAGATCGGTGCGGAACTGTGCGAAGGTCTGGTCAATGCTGATCAAAAGACTGAAGCCGGCATCGCTGCCCAGCGTGCCCGTGTTGCCGAACTGAAGGTCAAACTCGCCGGTGATGAAGATCCGAAGGCGAAGGAACTGGTCTCCCTGGCCGATGCATTCGTGAAGAAGAGCGTCTGGATCCTCGGTGGTGACGGTTGGGCTTACGATATCGGTTACGGTGGTGTTGACCACGTTCTGGCTTCCGGCCGCAACGTCAACATCCTGGTCCTGGATACCGAAGTTTACTCCAACACCGGTGGTCAGGCTTCCAAGTCCACTCCGCGTGCAGCTGTTGCGAAATTCGCTGCCAAGGGTAAGGATCTGCCGAAGAAGGACCTCGGCTACATTGCCATGACCTACGGTTATGTCTATGTTGGTCACGTCGCCATTGGCGCCAACGATGCCCAGACTGTGAAGACCTTCCTCGAAGCGGAAGCTTACGATGGTCCGTCACTCATCATCGCCTACAGCCACTGTATCAACCACGGCATCAACATGCGCAACGGTCTGGCTCAGCAGAAACTGGCTGTCGACTCCGGTCTGTGGTCCCTGTATCGCTACAACCCGGACAAGATCGCCCAGGGCGAAAATCCGCTGACCATCGACTCCAAGGCTCCGACCGCCAATGTCGTCGACTACGCTTACAACGAGAACCGTTACAAGCAGCTGCTCAAGCTCGACGAAGCCCGCGCAGAAGCCCTGATGAAGAAGGCCGTGAAGGACGTCCAGAAACGCAACACCCTGTACAAACAGCTTGCGGAACTGGATTACTCCATGAGCAAGGAAGACTGATTCGTAGTCAGTTGCCGGTTTTCGGTTGTCAGTCGCCAGATGTCAGTTTTGGCTGATTCCGGGAGCTGACACCGATTTGAAATGAATTAAACTCCGCGAAAGGGACGACCTTCCGCGGAGTTTTTTTTGTACGGAAAGTATCTATTCAGAACGAAGCACACAGAGACTGCTCTGCTGATGTTGCGAAGCCAACACAGCAGGGCTGTATCTCGTGATGCGTGACCCGATTCTGAACAGTTATCCGGAAAAGGACAGAAAAAGGACGCAGCGATTTGCGTCCTTTTATCTGTAAATTATAGGGAACCTCTAAAAACATCATTTTTTCTCTGTCTCGAGGAGATTCAGAGAATAAATTCTCTGAATCTCCTCGAGAGGTTTCCGGGGGCTGCCGCCCCCATACCCCCGCCCATGAGTTTTTAGAGGTGTCTTACAACATCGCGTTCTTCGGTGTGCGCGGGAAGGGCAGGATGTCGCGAATGTTGGCCATGCCGGTCATGTACATGATCATCCGTTCAAAGCCCAGTCCGAACCCGGCATGATGAGTCGTGCCGTAGCGGCGCAGGTCCAGATACCACTCATAATCAGCTTTGTTCAATCCGCATTCCTCAATGCGCTGTTCGAGCACATCCAGACGCTCCTCGCGCTGGGAACCGCCGATGATCTCACCGACACCCGGAACCAGCAGGTCCACCGCGGCAACGGTCTTGCCGTCATCGTTGACGCGCATATAGAAAGCCTTCAGCTCCTTCGGATAGTTAATGACAAAGAGCGGTTTCTTGTAGACGACTTCGGTCAGATAGCGTTCGTGCTCTGTCTGGAGGTCGGCACCCCAGTATACCGGATACTGGAACTGGTCCTTGACCTTTTCCAGCTGTTCAATAGCTTCGGTATAAGTCACAGTAGCAAAATCTGAATCAATTACGTGCTGAATGCGTTCCAGCAGCCCCTTGTCAAAGAAATCATTGAAAAACTTCATCTCCTGAGGGCACTGCTCCATCACATAGGAAAGGATAAACTTGACCATATCGCGGGCCAGGTCCATGTCATCCTGAAGGTCGGCAAAGGCGATCTCCGGCTCGATCATCCAGAATTCGGAGGCATGGCGGGCGGTGTAGGATTCTTCCGCACGGAAGGTCGGACCAAAGGTATAGATTTTTCCGAAGGTCTGGGCCATAGTCTCACCCTGCAGCTGCCCGGAAACAGTCAGTGCAGTGGAAGCCCCAAAGAAATCCTGTGAATAGTCGATGGATCCGTCTTCCAGTTTCGGCAGATTGTTCAAGTCAAGCGTGGTCACCCGAAACATCTCACCGGCGCCTTCGCAGTCACTGGTGGTGATGATAGGAGTATGCGCATAAACGAACCCACGTTCATTGAAGAACTTGTGAATCGCATAGGCTGTGACCGAGCGGACCCGGAAGGTAGCGCTCAGCGTGTTGGTGCGCATGCGCAAATGCGGGAGGGTACGCAAATATTCCAGCGTATGGCGTTTCTTCTGCAGCGGGTAATCCGGCGTAGAAGAACCTTCCACTTCGATGGATTGAGCTTCCACTTCAAAGGGTTGCTTGGCTTCCGGTGTAAGCTTGAAAAGGCCGTGCACAATCAGTGCAGCGCCGACATTTTGTCCGGCGATTTCTTTGTAATTACCGAGGCTGTCAAACATGACAACCTGCAGCGGCTGATGGGTACCGCCGTCATTGAGCTGAATGAAAGCCAAAGACTTCTGATCACGGATCGACTTGACCCATCCACAGACTGTGATTTCCTTTCCCGCGAATGATTCCGGGGATGCAAATAATTCTCTGATTTCTGTTCGTTTCACTTTTCTATACTCCCGATAGAGTTTATGGTTTTTAATTGATCGTCCAGCAGACGGAAACATATCCGTTCGCCATTCCCGCTCCGGTATCAGTATATAGCTGGAAAGCAGAGCACTGAGTTCCCAAAGCCGTGTTATAACTGCCCTGACGGTTGAAGCTGAAGCACGCTTTTTCTCCGGTTGCAACATTCTTTCCCAGATAATTTGCCGTATCCGGCAAAATCACACTGCCTCCCTGACGAACAACCTGACAGTAATAGTTTTCGTTCCAGGTGCCGGATCCTTCGTTGGTATAGCAAACCTCAATATAGAGGTTATCGATTGGTCTGAAGTCGTAGTTGCCGGGGTCGCCGATTTTGTAAACCAGAGAGCTGGTATTTCCGACACGCAGATAAGGTCTCGGTTCTTCAGTTGCCGTCGGAGGAATCATCGGAATAGCACTGGTGGCAGTTGGCTCCGGAGTCGGGGTCGGCGTATCGGTAGGAGTCGGAGAAGGGTTCTCTATCGCCCACTGCGTTTCCGTCTCACGGCGCAATGCCTCTGCCGTCTCTTGTGCAGACTGCATTAATTCCTCCGGGCTCATCGTAGGTGTTTTCGTCGGAGCCTGAGGAACATTGGAACAGGCACAAAGAACATATGCGAAAACCATCAGCGTTATCAGCATTGGAAATCTTTTCATTTTCCGTCTCCTTCCATATTCACACTTCATCATGCATTATAAACGACAATGCTTGATTCCGGCAAAAATAAACACGGAAATATTAATAAAGAACCACCGGTAATTGCATCTACAATGTTTACCGGCGGTCAAGCTTTCAGCAGTTAAATAAATTTATTGTAACTTTCAGAACTTGGTGACGCATCACAGAATACAGCCCTGATGTGTCGGCTAAGCGACAGCATCAGAGCAGTCTTCGTGTGCTTCATCCTGAAAAATTATAATTTACTTCATTTCTGTGATCATCCGGATCGCGTTGGACAAAACACCGGTATCCGCCTGCTCAATGTTCCCGGCATCGCTGAGCGCTGCCAATGCCGGATCCAGCGGAATACAGTCCAGCACGGAAAGACCGTGTTCTGCCGCCGCTTCAGCGGTATGACTTTTGCCGAAAATATCGATCGCCTCACCGCAATGCGGACATTTCAGATAACTCATATTCTCGATCACGCCCAAAATCGGCACATTCATCATCTTTGCCATGTTGACCGCTTTGGAAACGATCATGGAAACCAGTTCCTGAGGGGTAGCAGCGATAATAATTCCATCCAGCTTGATGGACTGGAACACGGTCAGCGGCACATCGCCGGTTCCCGGGGGCATATCGATGAACATATAATCTACATCACCCCAGTTGACGTCCTTCCAGAACTGCTGGATCAGCCCGGCAACCACCGGACCGCGCCAGATCACCGGGTCAGTTTCATTCTCCACAAGCAGATTCAGGGATATTACCTTGATCCCACCGCGGGTCTCCACCGGATACATATACTTTTCATCCGCCTGTGCACGTTCCGTCAACCCAAACATCTTCGGAATGGAGGGACCGGTCACATCCGCATCCAGCAAGGCCGTTTTCCTGCCTGCCCGGTTCATGGCACAGGCCAGCAGCGAAGTCACCATAGACTTCCCGACTCCGCCCTTGCCGCTGACGATACCGATCACTTTTTTGATATCGGATACTTCATTCTGCGGTACCAGCAAACTCTGCGGTTCCGTGCGGGAGCCACAGCTTTTGCCGCAGTTGGAACAATCATGATTGCAATCGCTCATAAATCCTTATTACCTTTCAAATTAAGGGAACATCTAAAAAGTCTTGAAATTATATCCTCATTCAAAGTTTACTATATATGGCGCGGGACTCTGAACCCTTTTTTCTCAGAAGAAAACTTTCCCGCGCCATGGTTTCCGGGGGCTATGCAGCCCCCATACCCCCGCTGATGAGTTTTTAGAGAGGTGCCATTAAGCCAATGAAAGCGCCATTTTCATCATGTCAACGAATTTTGTCTCGCGTTCTTCGGCAGTCGTTTCCACAGGATTATCCCCAAAGACAATATCCGAGATCGTGAGAATCGCCAGGGCTTTCTTTCCCGCCACGATTGCATTGGTATAAAGGGCGGCAGCTTCCATTTCAACCGCCAAAACGCCGAAATCCCGCCATTTTTTTGAATCTTCCGGATTTCCGTAGAAAGGATCACTGGAAAGGATCGGACCGACACGATAGCGAAGCTTATGATCTTTTGCATACGCGACGGATTTTTCGATCAGTTCATAGTCCCCACAAAGGGCCGGCGTGCCGGGAAGATGCAGGTAACCGAAATAATTGGAATTGGTCGCCGCAGCCTGACCGATCACAATATCATAAAGCTGCATACCATCCTGCAATGCTCCGGCAGAGCCGATACGGATGATCTGGTCCACATCATAGAAATTGAACAGCTCATAGCTGTAAATGCCGATGGAGGGCATTCCCATGCCGGAACCCATCACTGAGACTTCTTTGCCTTCATAAGTACCGGTGTAACAGAAAGCGTTCCGGACTTTGTTGACCAGTTTCGGATTTTCAAGAAAATTTTCAGCAATGAATTTCGCGCGCAGCGGATCGCCCGGCATCAGCACGGTCTTCGCAATTTCACCCTTTTGAGCACTGTTATGAGGGGTTGGCATGATTTTACTCCTTATTTGAATGATCGCGGAATCGTCCGCGGGTTTTTACTCATTTCCATTATAACCCATTTATTGCATTAAAATAGTTTTATTCAAAAGGTGCCGGCCAAGGCGCCCCAAATTATCAATTCGAAGCAGCTGTTTCGTTACAGTTCACGGGTTAGCCAGTTACGATAAAACAATATAACATAACCATATTTTAATAAATAAAAAAGAAAAGGCAAATATGACAAAAAATAGTCATAAATTGTCTTTTTTTCTTGACAAAATATGGTTATGTGTTAT
>JAFRIR010000033.1 GCA_017432685.1 Flexilinea sp.
TGATCAGCGCAGGAGGGCATGCGGTCCAGCAGGATCAACGGAATTTCAGCTTCGTTGACTTCCTTCAGAACTTCGTCCCAACCGGTTTCAACAACGCCGGTGAAGAGGATGTAGTCAACACCCTGGGTGATGAAGTTGCGCAGCGCTTTGATCTGGTTTTCCTGCTTCTGCTGAGCATCGTCATAAACCAGGGTCCAGCCTTCATGGGCTTCGACCGTGCTGTTGACACTGTCGGTGTTGGCAGTCCGCCAGTCAGATTCCTGACCGATCTGAGAGAAAGCGATGGTGAGATCCTTCGCTTCAACGGCGACGCAGCTGATTGCGAGAACAACAAGCATTGCGAAAACTAAAAACTTTTTCATCATAAACTCCTTTTTGATTTTGAAAAAAGCTTTTCAGTTCTTTCGAACTGTTTGTATCTTCATTTTATGCAAAATGGAGAAATATTACAATCAGTTTTTTTCGATGTTTTGTACAAAATTTTTGGGTACTTTTGTGAATTTTTTCAAAAGAATGATAAATATTTATTAATTCGGCATAATTTTTTAGAATTCCGGCAGGAATCTGCGGTTTCTGATATAATGCCGTTGTAACGGACATAATATGAACACCACAGACTCACCGAACAAAGAAAGCATCACTCAGCAGATCAACGGACTGCTTCTGCCTATTTTCGTCATGATGGCAGTTATGGTTGCGGTGTTCAGCATCATGCTGCTTTCCATCAACTACCGCTACGAAGATGCGATGCAAAGCATGGTGATCGCGGCTGATTTTAATAAAGAATTCAAAAACAATCTGGACCTGGCCATGTACAACCATGTCATCCAGCCCCGCAATAAAAATTCCATTGCACAGCTGCCGATGGATGAACTGAACAACGCCGAAGCTGTGCTGACAAGGCTTAAAAGCGTTTCTACGTTGCCGGACAACCAATGGCGGCTTCAAAGCATGCTCAATATGTGCACCAATCTGCGGACCTATATGATCGAGATCGCGGAGACTGATTCCTATGACAAACGGATGGAGCTGCTGGACAGGAACATCCGCGGTGAAACCGGTCTGACAACACTCATCCAGGACTATATGGATGATTTTATCCATGATGAAGTGCAGGAACTGGCCCGGCTGCGTGTGGATCTCAACCGGAAAAGCGCCATTCTGATCGGGATCGCAGTGATCACCATGATTGGGCTGTTCCTGACGATCGTCACATATTCGGTGGTAGTGAACCATCGGATCACGACACCGATCATAGCGCTGACAGAAAAGGCAAAACAATTCGGCAAGAGGGATTTTTCCCGTGCCAAACCGATCAAAACCAATATCACAGAACTGGAAATCCTTGATGACAGCTTCAATGAGATGACGGATCACATTTCCGGTTTGATTGAGAAGCAGATCGAAAACGAGCGCTCCCTGCATCAGGCTGAGCTGGAACTGCTGCAGGCACAGATCAACCCGCATTTTCTTTACAACACGCTGGATTCCATTGCGATCCTGGCGGAATCCGACCGTGGTGAAGATGTGGTCAACATGATCACCAGCCTCAGCACTTTTTTCCGCAACTCACTGAGTGAAGGAGAGGACATCCATACACTGCGCGCAGAGATGGCTCAGGCTGTCTCCTACCTTGAGATCCAGCAGATCCGCTACAGCGATATTCTGACCTATTCGATAAATATTGACGAAGATATTCAGGACTGCCTGATCCCCAAGCTGATCCTGCAGCCGCTTATTGAAAACGCTCTCTATCACGGCATCAAAAACCGCAGAGGACGAGGGCTGATCACGATCACCGGCGGACGAAAGGGAGGAAACATTCTTTTGCAGGTTCAGGATAACGGGATCGGAATGGACAGTGAGCGTCTTGAACTGCTCCAGAACGGGATCTATCAGCAAAAACAAGGCAGCTTTGGCCTTTGGAACGTTCATCAGCGCATCCGTCTTTATTGCGGTGAACCCTACGGTCTGAGTTTTGAAAGCAGCCCCGGCGTCGGTACGACGGTCACCGTCACTCTGCCGGGAGAGGGGATAGAGAAATAAGAAATAAGAAATGAGAAATGAGAAATGAGAAATTAGAAGTAAGTTGTCAGTTGCTGGCTGATAATTTACTGCTTTTTTGGGAGGAAAAATGAGAAGAAATCAGAAATTCAATTTAACACTAAAACGTTTTATGGACAGAGGCCCATTTCTTATTTCTTATCTCTTATTTCTTATTTTCCTCATTTCCTCTTGTTCCGCTCCGCAAAAGCCCGCCTCTGTTGAAAATGACCTGATCGTTGTCGGGTTTTCACAGGTAGGTTCGGAAAGTGACTGGCGCAACGCCAACACCGTCAGCATGGTGGAGGCTTTTTCCGTTGAAAACGGTTATCGCCTGATTTTTGACGACGCCCAGCAGAAACAGGAAAAACAAATCACAGCTATCCGCAACTTTATCAACCAGGCCGTGGATTACATCGTCCTGGCGCCGATCACGATGGAAGGCTGGGACACGGTCCTGACCGAAGCCAAGGCTGCCGGCATCCCGGTGATCATCGTAGACCGAATGATCGATACCGATGACCCGGATCTCTTCACCTGCTGGGTCGGCAGTGATACCCGTCGGGAAGGTGACATCGCTGTGAAATGGATGGAAGAAAACCTGACCGGTCCGCTCAATATTGTTCATCTGCAGGGAAACATCGGTTCCTCCGCACAGGCAGGACGGACGGAAGGACTTGAAGCAGGTGTACAGGCAAACCCGGACTGGGAACTGGTTTATCAGGCCCCCGGAGATTTTGTCCAGGCAAAGGGACAGGAACTGATGGAAGATATTTTGGCGAAAGAGATCGATTTCAACGTGATCTATGCCGAAAATGACAACATGGCCTATGGCGTGATCGAAGCATTGGAAGCTCATGACATCGTCCCCGGCAAGGATGCGTCCATCATCAGCTTTGACGCCGCTCATGACGCCCTGCAGCTCGTCCTTTCAGGCAAGATCAACCTTGACGTTGAGTGCAACCCGCTTCATGGGCCGCGCGTCCGCTCGCTGATCGAACAGCTCGAACGTGGAGAGACTCCGGAAAAATTCACCTACGTGGATGAAGTCTTTTTCGATGCCACCAACCTCACCGAAGAGATCATCACGTCGAGAGGATATTGATTTAGACTCAGCAGGGGGACGGTTTTCCTGCTGCCGCGCAGCCGGCACACGGAGGTGACAGTGGGGCCGGTTGCCCGGAGACACGCTAAGCCTTGTCATGAAACATGCCAAGCGTGGTGTGTTGGAGTGGAACCGTCCCCATCTGTCACCTTGATGAGTGTTTCGCTTACCTTGTTAAGTGACAGCGGAGACGGTTCCTCTCTGCACCTTCATCAGTCTGTTAGGTATAATTATTATCCAATTCTGATACATGTCAGGGAAGTTCCCTTGTGGTGCGCCGGGCAACCGGCCCACTGTCACCCTCGCACGGTCACGCCGACCTGCTGAGTCTGCGGGGTCAGATTTTGGAGGCTCGTGCGAAGCATGAGCCGAAAAGATCTGACCCCGCTCAGAAGAGGGACTGTACCACGAAGCGGGCCTGTTCCAAACCTGCGCTGTAAGGTGCGAGCTTCACTCGATTGATGCAGCGCAGGACCTTCGGCCTCGGGGAATCGGCGTCCAATTGCCGGAGGTAAGCCTGTCCTCCCCGGGGTACAGGCCCCTGCGGGACCCGTCCCCACTGTCCCTCGGGGACTCGGCGCACATGGGGACGGTTCCTGCTGCCGCTTCACCGGAGCACACGGGGACGGTTTTCCTGCTGCCGCGCAGCCGGCACAGAAGAATCTGACCCCGCTCAGAAGAGGGACTGTACCGCGAAGCGGGCCTGTACCAAACCTGCGCTGTAAGGTGCGAGCTTCGCTCGATTGATGCAGCGCAGGACCTTCGGCCTCGGGGAATCGGCGTCCAATTGCCGGAGGTAAGCCTGTCCTCCCCGGGATACAGGCCCCTGCGGGACCCGTCCCCACTGTCCCTCGGGGACTCGGCGCACATGGGGACGGTTCCTGCGTGCAGGCTACGCTGCAGCGCAGAAACCGTCCCCGTGTGCTCAGATTCAAGCGGGGTCAGATCCCTCCAACTCTTCGCTCGTGCTTCGCACGTCGCGCGAGTCTGCGGAATCCGACCCCAAGCTTCTTTATTTCACAAACGGATTGACGAAGGGCGACTCCTTATGGAAGCAGCGCTCGTAGCCCCGGCAGAGCTCGTCGCTGCCAAGCCAGGACATGCAGATGTCATAGGTGTGGAACAACAGATATTCCTTCGTCCCGTCATCGTTCAGCCGGTACGCCCCGATCTCATCCTCCGGCAAGGCATAAACCTTGAGCACCTCCGGACGGCTGCCGTCGTCCCAGATCAGGTAAATGCGGACGATCATCCCTTTTCCGTCCACTTCGTTGATCTCGCCCTTCGCCGAAAGCTCATACTTCCACTTCACCGGTCCTTTGACGTCACCTTCGTCAGTGTGGATCGTATCCTGCCCAACGACCGCCTTCGGCGTAACGCTCACGGTAACCGTCTGCTTCCCGGGCGCCAGGTCTTCGATCTTCCCGTCAAAGCTTGCCTGATTTTCTACCGTTACCTCTCCATTTTTGATGGTCATTTTCAGGGGTTCAACCGTTGTTACCACTGTGTCATTTTCTCCCTGGATGGTGATCGCCATTTCAATTTCCAGGTCATCTTCCAGTTCTTTGATCTCAGACGGTATCCCGCGGCTGGCATCACGCTTCACATCATCAACCTGCACCGACAGTTCCATACCCTTCTCAGTCACCGTCACGGTGATTTCCGCGGTCTTGTCATCCCCTGTATCTTCCGTATCATTGGTAGCTGTAACAGTGATGGTCGCAGTGCCCTTACCAACAGCGGTCACTTTGCCGTTCTCATCAACAGTAGCGACTTTTTCATCGCTGCTCTTCCAGACCAGATCCTGCTTGATTGCATTGTCCGGTTTGATCGTCGGTTTCAGCTGCACCTTTTCACCTTTGGTTAGGGTAGTGGTCGTCTCTTCCAAGGTAATAGAAGTCACGGCAATACCCTTCTCAGTCACCGTCACGGTCGCTTTTCCGGTATAGTCGGTATAGTTCGGGGCAGTGACCTGGAAATATACTGTCAGCGTCCCGGGCTGCGTAATTTCCGGGCTGGTATCCAGGTCATAGGCTCCTGCTGTCCTGCCGTACTTCACGGTTGCACCGGATGCGGGTTCAGTGACGGTAACCGTAATTCTATGAGGGTTCCCGTCATAATCAACGGTCACATTTTCAGCGCTGACAGTCATCGCCTTATCAACGATCTTCCATGCTGCCGTGGCACTGTCCTTATAGTTCCCTTTGCCGGTAACGGTCACGGTATAATCGCCTTTGTTCGTTCCCGTATTGCCGCTCACGTCATAATCAACCGCCGTCAGTGTCATGCCATCAATTGTCACACCGGTCACGCTGACGCTCTGCTCCGACCCGTTAGATGTCAGCTGCGTCTTGTCCAGTGTTACCGCCGCGCCGGTGATGGATTTTGGCGAGATTGTCACGGTCACCGGTCCCGCTGCCACCGTATCGTTGTGACTGGCATCGCCTTCCGCCATGTACCAGACATAGTAGGTTCCCGCATCGGTGCCGGTGGGAAGGTTTTTATTAGTATAGGTGAACGATGAAGGTTCCGGTTCCGTAGTGGCATCTGTGCCGAGTGCGTACTGCATCGTGCCACCAACCAGCGTTGAATCGTCCACAGTCACAAGAGACTTCTCCGTCCCATCATAGGTGCGGTTGTTTGCGGTAACAGTGGCAGCGACAGCGTCGGCCTTGTTGACCGTCACAACGCAAGAAGCGGACTTGGTGCTGTCCGCATTGCTAGTAACGGTAACTGTGGCACTGCCTGGTGAAATGCCCTTGACGTAGACAGTCAGCGCGGAAGTAGCGGCTGCACCGACTTCAGTACCACAGGTTTCATCCGTAAACAGCTTCACTACGCTCGCATTCGTTCCGCCAACACTCCATTTCACGGTCTTGTCCGCAATGTTGTCGGGGATGACTGCAGCA
>JAFRIR010000034.1 GCA_017432685.1 Flexilinea sp.
GACGGGCTTCCCGTGCTTCGCGCAGACATCCAGGCATTTGCCACTCTGAATGGCATGGTCGTCATAGTCCAGATAGTTGAACTGGATCTGCACGATCTCAACTTCCGGCCCCCATACCCCCGCCCGGGAGTTTTTAGAGGTGCCCTTAAGAAACCACCGGCAACCAGCAACCGGCAACCGGCAACATTTTTTCCTTACTCCTTATTCCTTACTCTTTATTTTTTGTCACCTTCTCCATTGACAAATACCAGCCTTTTCAATATACTTTTATCGGTTAGGGACAAATTCCAACGTCCGCCGGGGACCGACCAGAAACCGGAACCGGGCTCAAAGCCCGCTTTTGATGCACTGCGCTCCCCGCCGGGGGCGTGTTTTTTTCAAAGAAAGGAGAACCGGTTGCAATTACAGTTCACCAACGCCAACGTTTATCATGAAGGAGAGATCCGGAATGAGAATGCCGCAGTTACCGGCAACATTTTACGTTTTGGAACAGCTGTTTTTGATTCCGACCCAACAACGATACCCGGTGACGGACTCACTATTTTTCCCGGCTTTGCTGATGTGCATGTTCACTTTCGCGAGCCGGGTTTTTCTTATAAAGAGACGATAGCCTCCGGCACCCGGGCGGCAGCTCATGGCGGCTATACCGCGGTCTGCACCATGCCCAACCTGAACCCCGCACCGGACACGGTCGAAAATCTCATGGTCCAATATGATGCCATCGAGAAAACCGCTGTCATCCCGGTCTTTCCCTACGGCACCATCACCAAAGAAGAAAAAGGCGAAACACTCTCCGACATGGAAGCGCTCGCACCGATGGTGATCGCTTTTTCCGATGACGGGCACGGGGTCCAACGGGACGAAATGATGAAGGCAGCCATGCGCAAAGCCAAAACGTTCGGCAAGATCATCGCAGCCCACTGTGAGGACAACAGCCTGCTTCGCGGCGGCTATATCCATGACGGCGCTTATGCTGCCGCTCATGGACACAAGGGGATCTGTTCCGAATCCGAATGGAGACAGATCGCCCGGGACCTGGAGCTGGTTCGGGAGACCGGCTGCGCCTACCATGTCTGTCACATTTCCACAAAAGAAAGCGTAGAACTGATCCGGCGCGCGAAAGCAGAAGGGCTGGATGTAAGCTGTGAGACCGGCCCGCATTACCTGCTGCTCAATGATTCCATGCTGCAGGAAGACGGACGTTTCAAGATGAACCCGCCCATCAGGTCCGAAGAAGACCGCCGGGCGCTGCTGGAAGGGCTGCGCGACGGCACCATTGACATGATCGCCACCGACCACGCCCCACACTCAGCCGAAGAAAAAAGCCGGGGACTCGCGGGGAGCCTGATGGGGATCGTCGGTCTCGAGACTTCCTTTCCGCTGCTTTACACAAACCTGGTCCTGAAAGGTGAGCTGTCACTCAAACAGCTAATCGACCTGATGAGCGCCAATCCCCGCAAACGCTTCGGCCTGCCGGATACGCTGCAGGAAGGAAAGCCCGCTGACTTCACCGTTTTCGACCTGAACGAGAGCTATGCAATCGATCCCGAAACCTTCCTCTCCAAAGGACGCGCCACGCCCTTCGCCGGCTGGCAGGTGCGGGGAAAGTGCGTGATGACCGTCACGAATGGAGAAACCGTATTTAAAGAGTAAGGAGTAAGGAGTAAGGAATAAGGAATAAGGAGTAAGGAGTAAGGAATTAGAAATAAGAAATAAGAAATAAGGAATTAGGAATTAGGAATTAGGAATGAGAAATAAGGAACAAGGTATATTGAATAAGGTATGCCAGAAACCGGTAACCGGCAACCAACAACCATCAGCCGGTAACCGGCAACCAACAACCGTCAACCATTAACCGGCAACCAACTATGAACCAACAAATTTTTACTATCATCGAAAACAAACCACTGACCGGGTCGGTCTATCGGCTGCGGCTGGGCGGGAACACCTCCGCCATCACCGCGCCCGGTCAGTTCGTGAACATCAAACTGGAGGGAAAATTCCTGCGCCGGCCGATTTCTGTCTGTGACCGTTCCGGCAGCATGCTGACCCTCATTTACAAGACCGTCGGTAAAGGCACGGAACAGCTGAGCCGAATGACAAAGGGCGATCAGCTCGATGTGCTGACAGGACTCGGGAACGGTTACGACCTGGAACCTTCCGGTGAACATCCGCTGCTGATCGGCGGCGGTGTTGGTATCCCGCCTTTGTTCGGACTGGCTGATGAACTGCTGCAGAAGGGCTGCAAAGTCACAGCGATCCTGGGTTTCAACACCGCGGATGAGATCTTTTATGCCGATGAATTCCGCATGCTTGGCGTCGAAACGCACATCACCATCGTGGACGGTTCAGCGGGCATCAAAGGATTCGTCACTGACGCCATGAAGGATCTGGATTATTCCTACTTTTACGCCTGCGGACCGGAACCGATGCTCAAAGCGGTGTACAAGACATCCGTAACCAGCGGTCAAATGAGTTTTGAAAAACGAATGGGCTGCGGATTCGGCGCCTGCATGGGCTGCTCCTGCCGCACCGTCACGGGATACAAACGTATCTGTAAAGAAGGGCCAGTCCTTCGGAAGGAGGAGATCTGTTGGGAAAACTGAGCGTAAACCTGTGCGGTATTGAACTGGACAATCCGATCATCCCCGCATCCGGGACCTTTGGCTATGGCTATGAATTTGCCGAACTCTACGACATCAACATCCTCGGCACCTTCTCCTGCAAGGGTACGACCCTGCAGCCTCGCTTCGGAAACGAAACACCCCGCATCGCCGAAGCTCCTGCCGGCATGATCAATTCCGTCGGACTGCAGAACCCCGGGGTCGAGGCGGTCATCAGTGAAGAATTGCCGAAACTCAAAAAGTGTTTTCATAAACCGATGATGGCCAACGCCAGCGGATTTTCTATTGAAGAATATGCGGCGGTCTGTGAAAAACTGGACCGTGAAAGGCAAGTGGGCTGGCTGGAAGTTAACATCAGCTGTCCCAACGTTCATGGCGGCGGGATGAGCTTCGGTACCGATCCGGAAATGGCAGCGGCAGTGACCCGCGCGGTCAAAGCCGTCACGACCAAACCGGTCATCATGAAGCTTTCACCCAATGTCACCGACATCCCCGCCATCGCCCGGGCCTGCGAAAATGCGGGAGCGGACGGACTCAGCCTCATCAATACCTTGATGGCTATGCGCATCGACATTAAGACAGGGAAACCGATCCTGGCAAACGTCACCGGCGGTCTTTCCGGTCCGGCCATCTTCCCGATCGCCCTGCGCATGGTCTGGCAGGTCTCCCACGCCGTCTCCATCCCGGTGATCGGTATGGGCGGCATCTCTTCGGCTGAGGATGTGATCGAAATGATGATGGCGGGAGCCACTGCGGTCGAGATCGGTGCCGCAAACCTGGTCGACCCGTTTATATGTAAAAAGATCATTGAAGATTTACCCGCGGTCATGGACAGACTGGGGCTGGAACAAATAAGAAATAAGAAATAAGAAATAAGGGTGCCTTTAAAAACTAATGGGCGGGGGTATGGGGGCGGCAGTTATTGCCTGCTCCGTAAGGTACGGGCTGACGCCCGATTTATATTCGGAGCAGGAGCTTCGCCCCACGGAAACCTCCCGAGGAGATTCAGAGAATAAATTCTCTGAATCTCCTCGGGACAGAGAAAAATTGGAGTTTTTAGAGGTTCCCATAAGAAATAAGGGATTGGAGAGAAAATGGGAAAAGATGTAATTATTGCCTGTGACTTCGCCACAGCCGAACAGACTTTCGCGTTTCTGGACAAATTCACCGAAGAAAAACCCTTCGTGAAGATCGGCATGGAACTGTTTTACGCGGAAGGTCCTCAAATCGTCCGTGAAATCAAAGCCCGCGGACACAAGATCTTTCTGGACCTGAAGCTGCATGACATTCCCAACACGGTCGGCAAAGCCATGGCTGTGCTTTCCCGGCTGGATGTGGACATCTGCAACCTACACGCAGCCGGCGGGATCGAGATGATGAAAACCGCAGTCCAGGGGCTCACCCGCCCGGATGGCAGCCGTCCGCTGCTGATCGCTGTCACCCAGCTCACGTCCATCAACCAGGAAAAAATGGAAAAGGAACTGCTCATCGAAAAGCCGCTGGGTGAAGTCGTGGACCAATATGCCCTCAACGCACAGCAGGCCGGCCTGGACGGCGTTGTCTGCTCCCCACTGGAGGCCAGCCGCGTGCACACGGTTTGCGGTGAGAACTTCCTGACCGTCACTCCCGGCATCCGTTTCGCGGACGGCGCTGTCGGCGACCAGCAGCGCGTCACCACACCTGCCCGCGCCCGTGAGATCGGCTCCGACTTCATCGTTGTCGGCCGCCCTATCACCGGCGCGGAAGACCCGGTTGCCGCCTATCGGAAATGCACTGCCGACTTCATAAAATAAGAAATAAGAAATTAGAAATAAGAAATAAGGGGCCTCTAAATACTCAACAGCGGGGGTATGGGGGCTGCATAGCCCCCGAAAACCATGGCGCGGGAAAGCTATTCTCCGTGGAAAAATGATTCTGAATCCCGCGCCATATTGAATGAACTGTGAATGAGAACAAAATTTACGAATTTTTGAGGCGCTCTTAAGAAATAAGAAATTTGTCATTTGTTATTTGACTTAAGGAGAGAATGATCATGGAAGAACGAATTGCAAAAGACTTGCTGTCCATCGGCGCCGTATTCCTGCGTCCGGAAGAGCCCTTCACCTGGGCCAGCGGTATCAAGAGTCCCATATACTGTGACAACCGCCTGACCCTGACGGCTCCGGCTGTCCGGGATGACGTGGAAAACGGGCTCGCGGATCTCATCCGCACATACTATCCGGACACCGAAGTCCTGATGGGCACATCCACTGCCGGCATTGCTCATGCCGCTATCACAGGGCATCTGCTGAAGCTGCCCATGGGTTATGTCCGCTCCGGCAGCAAGGATCACGGCCGTCAAAACCAGATCGAAGGCAAACTGGAGCCCGGTCAAAAGGTCGTGGTCGTGGAAGACCTGATCTCCACCGGCGGCAGTGTGCTGGAAGTCGTCAATGTGCTCCGGGAAGCCGGCGCCGAAGTGCTCGGCATAGTGAGCATTTTCACCTACGGCATGAAAAAAGGCCTGGAACGAATGGCTGAAGCCAACGTGGAAAATCATTCTCTCACCAACTTCGATGTCATCACCCGTGTAGCAGCCGAAGAAGGCTATATCAAACATGAAGACATTGACCGCCTCATCGCCTTCCGAAACAACCCCGCTGACGAGAGCTGGATCAAGTAAATGAGAAATTAGGAATTAGGAATGAGGAATAAGACGTTAGACATTAGGAATAAGACATTAGACGATAGGAATAAGACATTAGACGATAGGAGTAAAGAGTAAGGTCTAAGGTCTAACGTCTAAAGTCTAAGGTCTAACGTCTAAAATCTGACAAAAAGAAAGCGAACCTATGAACAATCTGATCGATATCATGCAGATGAGTCCGGAGGAGATTCAGGATCTCATCAACAAAGCGATGGACATCATCGCAAACCCCGGCAAATACTCTGAAGCCTGCAAGGGCAAGATCCTGGCGACACTGTTTTTTGAGCCCTCCACCCGCACCCGGCTGAGCTTTGAATCCGCCATGCTGAGCCTTGGCGGCAATGTGATCGGTTTCTCCGACGGCAAAAGCAGCTCCGCTGCGAAAGGCGAAAGCGTATCCGACACCGTCCAGACGGTCGGCTGCTATGCAGACATCATCGCCATGCGCCACCCCAAGGAAGGCGCCCCGCTGGTCGCCTCCCGCCGGGCAGGTGTACCGGTCATCAATGCCGGAGACGGCGGACACAACCACCCGACCCAGACGCTCACCGACCTGCTCACCATCTACCGCGAAAAGGGCACACTGGAAAATCTGACCGTCGGTCTGTGCGGCGACCTGAAGTTCGGCCGGACGGTCCACTCCCTGATCTCCGCCATGTCACGCTACAAAAACGTCCGCTTCATCATGATCTCCCCGGAAGAACTCCAGGTTCCCCGCTATCTCATCACGGACGTACTGGAAGCCAATAACATTCCTTATCAGGAGGTCACGTCCCTGGATGATGTCATGCCGGAGCTGGACGTGCTTTACATGACCCGTGTGCAGAAGGAACGTTTCTTCAATGAAGCCGATTACATGCGTCTGAAGGACAGCTACATCCTGACCCCGGAAAAGCTGCGCACCGCGAAGGAGACCCTTTCCATCATGCACCCGCTGCCCCGCGTCAATGAGATCTCGGTAGCGGTTGACGATGACCCGCGAGCCATTTATTTCAAACAGGTCGCCAACGGCAAATTTATCCGTATGGCGCTGATCATGAAACTGCTGGAGGTGAACGCATGATTATCGGAAAAATCAAAGACGGTATCGTTTTGGACCACATCACAGCCGGGCGCGGCATGGAGATCTACAAGGTTCTCGGGCTGGACAAACTGGACTGCACCGTTGCCATGATCAAGAATGCCGACAGCATCAAGATGGGGAAAAAGGACATCATCAAGGTCGGACAGATCATCGACCTGAAATTTGACGTACTGGGCTACATCGACCCCGGCATCACCGTCAACATTATTCAGAACGGGGAACTGGTCAAACGGGAGCACCTCACCCTGCCGGAACGGGTCCGCGGCATCATCAAGTGCAAAAACCCGCGCTGCATCACCTCTACCGAGCAGGAACTGGTCCAGGAGTTCCGTCTCACCGATCGGGAAAAGAAGATCTACCGCTGCATCTACTGCGAACACGAGGCACCCAACCCGGAAGAGTAAAATCATAAAACGTAACTAATCAGTACGGAGCACACGAATACAGCTGCCATAAAACGTTCAAAGAGACGGTTCCGCTGCGCGGAACCGTCTCCTCGTTTTTTTAATTGAGCGCCCTTATCTTATAAAAACCATTGAACCGTAATTAGCTGAAAAAATCGCTCTGCTCATTTTTTTTCAAAAGGCCTCTTCAAAGAGGCAAAAGAGAAACTATATATGAAAAAACGACCGTAAAATTTTGCGGTCGCATTTACGGTCGTTTTTCGACCAAATAGAGGTATAATATATATTGAAATGAGGCATATCATGAATGAATCGAAAAATCTGGAATTCAAGGAATCCGTAAGCAATAATTTTCTCAAAACTGTCAGTGCTTTTGCAAACTATGGAGCAGGAAAAATTCTGTTTGGAATTCGTGACGATGGATCGATTTGTGGAATATCTGATACGGTTCAGACATGTCTCGACATTGAAAATAAGATTAATGACAATATCGATCCTGTTCCTGAATATTCATTGAGCATTAACAAAAAAACTTCAGTGATTACCCTTACCGTATACGAAGGGACACATAAACCCTATTTTTACAAATCAAAAGCTTACCGCCGAAATGATACTGCCACGATTCCTGCCGATCGGCTTGAATTGACAAGACTCATTCTCGAAGGTCAAAACCTTACATTTGAGGAAATTCCATCAAAGAATCAGGATCTTTCTTTTCACTTGTTGGAAGAAAGGCTGAAAACGATTCTGCATCTAAACACAGTTGATAAGGACACATTAAAAACGCTTGAACTCTACAGAGATGATACAGGTTTCAATAATGCGGCGGGAATGTTGGCTGATGTCAATCTCTTTTGTGGTATAGATATTGTACGATTTGGCGATAATATCAATATTATTCAGACTCACAATACTTTTGAACATCAGTCAATTCTCCAACAATATGATGAAGCGTTTGAGCTGTATCGCCAATATTATCAGTATGAGCAAATTAATGGTTCCCATCGTGAAACTGTATCACAAATTCCGGAAAAGGCATACCGTGAAGGAATTGCGAACGCGCTGGTACACCGCACATGGGATTTGAATGCTCATATTAATGTAGCCATGTTTAATGACCGCATTGAAATTACTTCTCCAGGAGGACTTCCCCGTGGATTATCAGAAGAAGAATACTTGCGCGGAGGCGTCTCTATTCTTCGAAATCGCATCATCGCTAATATTTTCTACAGGCTGCAGATGATTGAAAAGTTTGGAACCGGGATCAGGAGAATCATCGAAAGTTATAAAGACAGTGCCATAAAACCGACATTTTTGTTCACTGAAAATACAATTCAAATCACACTCCCGGTAATGAAAACAAAAAACTCACTTTCCGGGGATGAATCCATCATTTATGAGCTGCTCAAAGGAAGAATTGTTTCTATTTCTGAAATTACCGAAGGCAGCGGCTTTGGTAGAACAAAAACTAAATCAATTCTCAGCAAACTGATTTTAGAAGGATATATCTATACGATCGGAAACGGACGGGGAACGAAATATTCTGCTGAATAATGGGCTCGGGGATTAGAGTTCGAATCGATGTGTTCCTTTCTGGAATTTCTATTACCCATTGATTGCACCTTTTTTGGAGTTTATTTCAAACAAGGTTTATACCTATCCTCATCTATATGACAATTGTCACATTATTGTTAGAATTTTATTACTATACCCTTGACATTTAGAAATTGTCGATTATTATAGAACTATATTTGAGAACAGGAAGGAGGTACGTGTAATAATGGAAGATCTGAACGCCAACATCATGAACATGATGTTCAATCTTCAGGATCTGAAGATGCAGCAAAAATACAATGCTGCTAAAATGCCGGAAAAGGATTCCTATGGATATCCCTTTGAACCTTTTGACGCCTTCAGCACGGAACCCGCCTCTTTTCTCGAAAAGGCGATGATGCTCGATTCTGAAGCTGTTGAGGTTTTCAAACAGCTTCGGGAACTCAATCGTCATTCTCCGTTGTTTTATCAAATGTCTTCCGATATGGAAAAGATCGTCAGCCAGCTCGGCTCCGTGTGCATCACCAAAGCCGTGATCGAACAGCAGGGTGAAAACTCTTCTTCCATGGACCAGCTGCTGGCAAAGCTTACGATCGATCACCTGCGGGAGTGGACCGCTTTCAACCTGAGGAAATGCTTTGCCTCATTCATGGAATCCTCATCTGTTTTGCGTTACAACAACCCGGCGCTGAACCTCTCCCTTCGCTGGTCCGCACTGGACAAGCGTCTGCTCGCCACAGCCGAAAAGATTGAAAAAATCAAATCCGGACTCCTCAAAGTGGACCTGACAGACAAGGCTGAAGAGCTGAAAAAAGAAGTTTCATCCACCGAACAGCCAAACGAAAAAACGGAAAAGAATGCCGCGCCGCTGCGTGATAACGGATGCGCCCTGCCGGTCGACAAGGCCGCGGTGCGCGATTCTATTGCCGAAGCCGCACAGGAAGTCGTGACGGAGTCAGATGGAGAAAAAATTGCCGAAGCCGAAGCGCAGAACCCCATAACGGAAGAAATCCCCGCTCCGGCAGAGGAAACCTCGCAGCCCGAACCCGACGCAATCGAAGATAACACGAATGAGAATTACCTCTTTGGTGAGAATGAATACGATGAACAACCCCTTCCCATAGGCAATCAGGAATGGATGAAGGACATGGCCGCGTTATTCTCCGACCCCAACCTTATGAAATGGGCTGTTCCGGAATACGCCTCTCCCCCGTAAAATAAGAAATAAGAAATAAGAAATAAGATTGCGGCGATAGTTACGAAAACTAACAACTAATAACTAACAGCTATCCACTACCAACTGTCTTACCCGAAAGCAGATGTTTTCGGCTATCTGAATTTAAGGAAACGCTGATAGAAAGTCAAATTCCCTATCAAAGATTATGATACAATAAAGAAATAAAGCTAAATAACATCGAAGGATACAGACCATGACACATAAAGATTATTCAAATTCTTCGAAACATATGGCAGAGGCAATTCTAATGCCATTAAATCAAAAAGCAAATTCCAACTCAAAAGATGGTGTTTTCTGCGATCTCTTTAGTGATCCCATTTACTTACTTCAGCTTTACCTGTCAATCCATCCAGAAGACAGCGATACAAACATTGACGATATCACTTTGGTCACACTCGAAAATCAAATGCTTCGTTCCCAATACAATGACCTCGGTTTTATTGTCGGGAATCGCCTGATGATCCTCATTGAAGAGCAGTCTCTCTGGACACTAAATATCCTGATCCGTATCCTGATGTACTTGGGAGAAACCTATCAGCGTTATATTAAAAACAATAAACTGGATGTTTACGGAACAAAAACCGTCATGGTTCCCAAACCCGAGTTGTATGTGCTTTATCCAAAAGAGCGAGGAAATCTTCCAGATGAAATCACACTATCAAAAAACGTCTTTGGCATTACCGACCCTGATAGAATTTTTGTTGACATCAAGGCAAAAATCATTTATGATGGAGTAAAAGGTGATATTATAAACCAATATGTTATTTTTTCTCGTGTATTCGATGAACAAGTAAAATTATATGGAAAAACAGGAAAGGCTGTAACAGAGACAATTCGAATTTGCAGAGACAAAAATGTACTCGTTAATTATCTAACAAAAGAGGAGGTACCTGATATTATGTTTGCACATCTTGATAAAGAACAACAGATGGAATACGTCTTCGAACAAGGACATGAACAGGGAATTGAACAGGGAATTGAACAGGGAATTGAACAGGGAATTGAACAGGGGCAGTTACAAACGTTGGTGGGACTTGCAAAAAAGAAATATATCACGATTGAACAAGCAGCCGAAGAAGCCGGGATGAGTGTTGACGAGTTTCTCGATAAAATGCGTGTGGCGTAATTTTGCAAAGCAAAAAGTCATGATGCAGGAGGTTTTCCGTGAAAATTCTGTTTGTAACCAGTGAGTGTGCTCCGTTCAGCAAATCCGGCGGACTGGCCGACGTTGCTTATTCTCTGCCTCCGGCTCTCAAACGGGCCGGCAATGAAGTCGCCATCATCACGCCGCTTTACCGCTGTGTCAGGGCAGGATTTGAGGAAAGCCTGGTCAAGGTAAAAAACTGTAAGATCCGCCTGGGAGATTCCCAGATCCCGATCGGCCTGTACCGCGGAGACCGGGACGGGGTCACGGTATGGTTCGTGGATTATGCGCCCTTTTTCAACCGTCCGAAGCTTTACGGATACGATGACGACAAACTGCGCTTTGCCATGTTCTCCAAAGCCGTGATCGACCTGCTGGGCGAACTGGACTTCAAACCGGAAATCCTGCACTGCAATGACTGGGAAACCGCACTGGCGATCATCTATCTCAAAAACGACCAATATTGGAACAAAAACCTTCAGGGGATCAAAACTGTCTACACCATCCATAACATTGCCTATCAGGGACAGTTCGGGGCAAAAGAACTGACGACTACTTTTGCCCTGCCGGAAGGCTGGTATGACGGAGGACTGGGTTATGAATTCGAGGGACGCCGCGACGTAAACCTGATGAAGGGCGCGATGCTCATCGCAGACGCGGTCTCAACCGTCTCGCCCAATTATGCCCGGGAGCTGCACAATCCGAAATACGGCATGGGACTGGAAAAGGTCGCTGACATGGTTGAGCATAAATTCTACGGGATCCTTAACGGTATCGACATGAACACTTATGACCCGTCGCTGGATCCCCGTCTGCCACACAATTTCAATGTACACAACATGAGGGGCAAACAGCTCTGCAAAACCAGCATCCAGCGCAAATTCGGGCTGGAAGAGGAGCCGGATTATCCGCTGCTCGCTCTGGTTGCCCGGCTCAATGAACAGAAGGGCATCGAACTGATCAAGGAAATCCTGCCTGACATGATGGCAATGGGGCTCCAGCTGATCATCTTCGGACAGGGCGAACAGAAATATATCGACTTTTTTGAAAATGCGAAAAAGAAATGGCCCGGTCAGCTGGGATTCTCCTCGAATTATACCGAACAGGTCGCCAGCGAGGTATTTGCAGGTGCGGATATGTACCTGATGCCTTCCCGCTTCGAACCCTGCGGGCTTTCCCAAATGATGGCAATGCGCATGGGCACGGTGCCGATCGTTCACGAAACCGGCGGGCTCAAAGATTCCGTAAGGGCCTACAGCAGCTTCGACGGTATTGGCGATGGCTTTTCTTTCGTTTCCTACCATTCCAAGGCGCTCTATCTGGCCATCCAGGAAGCGGTAAAAATCTATTTCGGAGACCGCCAAACCTTCCAGACACTGCAGAAACGCGGCATGACAAAGGATTTCTCCTGGACCAAAAGCGCTGAAGAATATAACCGCATGTACAGTGAGATCTACGTCGGCGGCAGCGGTGACCCGATCCCCTTTGAGGAGGCCTTCGCTCAGTTGAAGGAAATCTACACCCAGCTGGAATCGGAGAACCACAGAAAGCTGAACGAAACCAGCAAAAAGAACAGCAGCCTGGTTCAGGTCGAGATCACAGGCCCGGGTGAAGGCATTTTCCACATTGTTCTCCATCCGGACAGCATCGAGATCATTTCCGGTCCTCACCAGCATCCGGATGCGACTATATCGGCAAGCTTTGAACACCTGATGGGTATGGCAAAAGGTGATCTTTCCGCGGACAGGCTCTTCATGACCGGACAGATGAAGATCACCGGCAACATCGCCAAAGCCATCGAGCTGCGCTCTCTGCTCTCCCCGCAGAAAAAGAACAAGCCGGAAAATGAAGACCTGAACCGCCTGAGAAACCTCTTCTGGTAAGATCATGATCATACAAACAAAAACACCGGCCGGGCCGGTGTTTTTGTTTGTATAAATATCACATTATTTTCCGAAGGGTTTCAGGTCCTTCACCGCATCGGCCGGAACCAAGCGGGCATCATCATTGTCGATGTCGATCATGATGTACTTATCGTTCCCCATGCCGAGTTCCTTCATATAACTCAGCTGACGCAGGCCATGCCGAGTTTCGATGCGCTCCACCAGGTCATGATGTTCTTCTTCCTTCATGGCATAGACACAGTCAATGCAGGCCTGATCCACAGCCAGAATATCGACGGAAGCGAGAATCCCGACATTCGGGGTCACGACCGGCGCGGCGGCAACGCCCTCACAGTCACAGGAAACGGACATGTTGCGCATGACATTGATATAAACCACATTCTTTCCAAAGTGATCGATAGTTGCCTTCGTGGACTCCGCAATACGTTCCATCAGCTCTTCCATGTCAATGCTCCACATATTGTCGGAACCTTCACGCTGGTGGATCCATTTCTTGCCGATCTTTCCGTCCGCACAGCCGATACCGATGTTTTTGTTGGAACCGCCGAACCCACCCATCAGATGCCCTTTGAAATGGGTCAGTGTCAACATGGAATCATAGTTCAGCATATTCTTTCCAACAGACATGTTCTCGAACCATTTTCCACCTTTTACCGGCAGCAAAGCGGTGTCATCTTCATCGGTGATGTCAACCGGGCAGAAGGTCCAGCCATTGATCTCAAGCGTCCTGCGGTGTTTTTCGGTAGTATCGCGGTCGCCTTCATAGAAGGTGTTCGTTTCGATGATGTGGGCCTCCGGCAGCTCGTTTTTGACCAGATTTTCCACCCAGTCCCGGGGGATGATGTTCGGTCCGTGAGGTTCACCGGTATGCAGCTTGATAGCCACTTTTCCCTTCAGGGGAGCGCAGATGCGCTGGTAGATTTTTTCAAGCCCTGCAGCGGAAAGGTCACGTGTGAAATAAACGATGGATTCGTTGCCGCTTCGTTCGGCATAAGGAATATACTGGTCACCATTGGTGCCGGGTGTTGGATTCTGACACATAATTAACTCCTTCAGAAGTTTGATATAAGTTTATGAAAATACTTTTCAAAACTAACAGTTAATTTTAATTATAAATGATTTCAGAGGCTAACGGAAAAATTAGAAATTTAAAATGAGAAATGAGAAAACAGGGCATTTTCATATTTACAGTCTGAATTCGGATTCATCAATTCCTCATGGAAATCAGCATTCTGCCCCCTGAATCCTTTTTTTCAAACTTCTCATTTCCCATCCTTTATTATCTTATGATTCCATGCTCCAGATATTCGACCTGATTCCGGCGGAGCCATTCTTCCGTTCGTTCTACCGCTACCCGCTGCATATCATGGGTAACCATTTTCCGAACCAGCTCATCGAAGGAAGTTTTCAGCGGATTCCAGCCCAGCTCCCGTCGTGCCTTGGATGGATCTCCCAGAAGGTTCACCACATCAGTTGGACGATAAAAATCCGGAGAAACCTCTACCACCACTCGGCCGTTAGTTCGGTCAATACCCTTTTCACCCACACCCGTTCCTTTGAATTCAAGTTCAATGCCTGCATGATGGAAAGCCATCTCACAAAATTCCCGGACCGTGTGCTGAATTCCGGTGGCAATGACGAAGTCATCCGGTTTGGAATGCTGCAAAATCAACCACATGCACTCTACATAATCCGGTGCATAGCCCCAGTCACGAAGACTGTCCAGGTTCCCGAGATAGAGTTTGTCCTGCTTACCATGGGCAATACGGGCAGCTGCCAGGGAAATCTTGCGAGTGACAAAGGTATCTCCCCGGCGTTCGGACTCATGATTGAACAGGATGCCGTTGCAGCAGAACATGTTGTATGCTTCCCTGTATTCCTTGATGATCCAATAACCATAAAGCTTCGCTACTGCATAAGGGGAGTAAGGATGAAATGGGGTTTTCTCATTCTGTGGGACCGCTTCCACTTTTCCGTATAATTCAGATGTTGATGCCTGATAGATGCGGCAGCTTTCAGCAAGTCCACACATACGAACTGCCTCAAGGATGCGCAGCACACCGGTCGCGTCGATATTGGCGGTATATTCCGGAACATCAAAGGAGACCTGCACATGGCTCTGTGCCGCCAGATTGTAGATTTCATCCGGCTTAATCCTGCCAATGATGGCCACCAGGCTCATAGAATCACCCAGATCACCGTAATGCAGGTGAAAATGTTCGCACTCCTCCAAATGCGCGATCCGTTCGCGAAAATCTACTGAAGAACGGCGAATAATGCCGTGAACATCATAACCTTTGGAGAGCAGCAGCTCTGCCAGATATGATCCGTCCTGCCCGGTCACCCCGGTGATTAATGCTTTTTTCATTTGGATTACCCCTTCCAAAAATATATTTTACCATAAGAATGGGTGCGCAGGATTCCAGACAATTGCAGATCAATCCCTGCACATTATCACTGAATTGTAATAAAACCGTAACAGGCAGAACAGTCTTTTGTCACATTTTTCAACGCAATTGTTCCCTTTTTCGTAATCTCTCCTTATGATTATTGTGAATTTTTTTGCGCGATTTTCCGCGTTCCAATCAGAGAAAGGCATTATCTTATGGCTCAATGGTGGGAGGGTGTCACAAAGACATTCTACAAATGTTTTATCAAGGATAACCGCTATATGCTGCTGGTCAACGGGATCCAGAACACGATCCGCATTTCACTGGCAGCCGCCTGTCTCGGCGTGATCATCGGTTTCCTGCTGGCTGTGTGCAGCCTGTCAAAGAACAAGTTTCTCAACGGGATCCATCGTGTCTATACCGATATCATCCGCGGGACACCTTCCGTGACCCAGCTGATGATCATCTACTTTGTGGTCTTCGCTACAGTCAACTGGCCGAAATGGCTGATCGCTTCCATCGCTTTCGGCATCAACTCCGGCGCCTACGTTTCCGAGATCATCCGGGGCGGTATTCTTTCTGTCGATATCGGGCAGACCGAAGCCGGACGGTCGCTGGGGCTGAACGGACGACAGACCATGTTTGAGATCGTCGTTCCTCAGGCATTGAAAAACATCTTCCCTTCACTGGGAAATGAATTCATTACGCTGATCAAGGAAACCGCTATTGTCGGTTATATCGGACTGGTAGACATTCAGAAAGCCGGTGACTTCATCAAGAGCGCAACCTATGAAGCCTTCATGCCGCTCATCGGTACCGCCATCATCTATTTTGTGCTCATCAAGCTGCTTACCTTCGGTTTGAACAAGGCAGAAAACAGCCTGCGCAAGTCGGATATTCGCTAAAGGGAGGTCGGAATGATTGAAGTCAAAGGTTTACAAAAACATTTTGGTGATCTTCACGTTCTCAACGGGATCGATGAAGTGATCCATGACGGGGAAGTGGTCGTCGTCATCGGCCCCTCCGGTTCCGGAAAATCCACCTTCCTGCGCTGCCTTACTCTGCTCGAAGAACCTACCGGCGGTCAGGTGATCATCGATGGGCAGCAGATCAACGCACCGGGCGTTGACATCAACAAAGTCCGTCAGAACATCGGCATGGTCTTCCAGCATTTCAACCTGTTCCCGCATCTCACCGTAAGGAAAAACATCACGCTCGCTCCGGTGAAGCTGAAGAAAATGACCCAGACGCAGGCTGATGCCAAAGCCATGGAACTGCTGACCAAGGTCGGACTGGCGGATAAAGCAGATGTATATCCGGCCCAGATTTCCGGCGGACAGAAACAGCGTGTCGCCATCGCCCGTGCATTAGCCATGGAACCGAAATACATGCTCTTCGATGAGCCGACTTCCGCGCTCGACCCGGAAATGGTGGGAGAAGTGCTGGACGTGATGAAACGTCTGGCGCAGAGCGGTATGACCATGGTGGTCGTTACCCACGAAATGGGCTTTGCCCGCGAGGTTGGCGACCGTATTCTCTTCATCGACGAAGGCGTTGTGATGGAACAGAACAAGCCTGAAAGTTTCTTTGCCAACCCGCAGAATGAACGGACAAAGTCCTTCCTGAGCAAGGTGCTGTAGTTAGACTTTAGACATCAGATTTTAGGATGCAATATGTCGAAACTGACAATTTACGCCTGCCAACAAACTTCTAATGTCTAACGTCTAATGTCTTATGTCTTATGACAAATGTCATATCTTTCTTGTGATTTTGTAAAATTAGATTAAAACTATATCAACTTATTCAAACGGGTTCGCCCGTCCTTCAATTGAAAGGAATTATGATGAAAAAATTATTTGTTGTTTCCATGCTCGTTCTGGCACTCGTCCTGACCGGTGCCGCCGCCGCTCAGGATGTCCTGACATTCGGTACAAACGCTGAATTTCCTCCTTTCGAATTTGTCACCGCTGAAGGCGTCATCGATGAATTCGACGGGATTGACATGGTCATCGCCAAAACCGTTGCCGAAGAAAACGGCATGACCGCGAAGATCTCCAACATGGAATTCGACTCCCTGCTCATCGCACTGCAGAGCGGTATGATCGATGCCGTCATCGCCGGCATGACCATCACTGAAGAACGCCAGGAAGCCGTCGACTTCACCACTCCGTACTACACCGCCACCCAGGTGATGATCGTCAAGGATGGCTCTGACATCAAGAGCGCTGCAGACCTGACCGGCAAGAAGATCGTCGTTGTCCAGGGTTATACCGGTGAAACAGCCATTCAGGGCATGGGCTTCACTCCCAATGATTACGTCGCGCTGAAGAAAGGCTCCGAAGCCATCATCGAACTGCTTAACGGGAAAGCCGACGTGTTTGTGATTGACTCCGCCACTGCCGCGAACTATGTTGCCGACAATGACGACCTGGTCATCATTGAAGATGCAGAGGCTTTCGGTGCAGAAGAATACGGTATCGCTGTCAAGAAAGGCAACGAAGAACTGCTCGATATGCTGAACAAATCCATTGAAAAAATGCTGGAAGACGGTACCATTGGTGATATCACCATCAAATATACCGAAAACAGCGAAGACTAAAAAACTTTCTCCTTTTTGAAAAAAGCGGGACGCTGACTGCGCCCCGCTTTTTTTCTCTTTCGTAACTTTCAGTGCGCGAGTCATAGCAATCTGGTCTGTAGACTCAATTCAGAGTCAACGGAAACAGGTCACAATGACTTATTCTGAAAGTACCCTCTTTTTCAAGTGATTTTACAAGAAATAACACAGTTACAGTTCACGGGTTAGCCAGTTACGATAAAACAATATAACATAACCATATTTTAATAAATAAAAAAGAAAAGGCAAATATGACAAAAAATAGTCATAAATTGTCTTTTTTTCTTGACAAAATATGGTTATGTGTTATA
>JAFRIR010000035.1 GCA_017432685.1 Flexilinea sp.
GCCGGAAAGCACCAGATTCTTATGGGAGGAGATCAATAGCAGATTCCGCAGAATTTTCTCCTTGCAGAGCACTGAGCGGGATCCTTCAAATAAATATCCGATATAGAGAAATAGAATGCAGCAGTCTTCATTCGCCCTTACATCCACAAGCATGACTTCATCCTGTAAGAGGGCGTAGGTTTCCGCGAAGTACTGCCCCTCCCCAACATGACTGAGGATCGTACGGTTTCCCCACATATCATTGCTTTCGATAGTCACACTTCCTTCCAGCACCAGCCCCATTTTTTGTGTGGTATCTCCCGCATGGAGAAAAATACTGTCTTTTTCATACCGTTTCTCATATGCCCTGAGTTCGGTGAGAGCTGCCTGAATTTCAGTATCGCTCATCCCTCTGAAGATCATGTTTTTCTGAAGTTTTTCAATTGTCATTTTCCTGCTCCGATATTTTTATTTCGTGGTTTTAACAACATACTTTTCATCCTGATTATATTACACTGTAAATAGAAAAACGAAGGGAGAACTGGAAAATGATACGGAAGATCATCCACATTGACGAAGAAAAATGCAACGGCTGCGGACTGTGCGCAAGCGCATGTCACGAAGGAGCCATTGATATTGTAGACGGTAAGGCAAAACTGGTCAGAGAAAACTTCTGCGATGGTTTCGGCGACTGCCTTCCGGGTTGTCCCACCGGAGCGATCAGCTTTGAAGAACGGGAAGCGCCTGCCTATGACGAGGCTGCAGTGAAAGAAAGCCAGAAAAAGAAGATGGAGGAAAAGATGAACAATTTTCATATTGCCGGAGGCTGCCCGGGTTCAAGAGCTGCTGAATTCCACAGAGAAAAGGAGATCTCTTCGGAACAGACCGTTAATTCTTACCATCCGGTTTCAAGACTGAATCAGTGGCCGTGCCAGATCAAGCTTCTTCCGACGCAGGCACCGTTCTTTGATGGAGCAAAACTCCTGATCGCTGCCGACTGCACAGCCTATGCTTATGCCAACATGCATGAGGAATTCATGAAGGGAAAGATCACCGTTATCGGATGCCCGAAGCTGGATGCTGTGGATTATACGGACAAACTGACGGAAATCATCCGTGATAACGATATCAAAAGCGTAACGATCGTCCGCATGGAAGTCCCCTGCTGCGGAGGACTGCAGCGGGCAGCGGAAAACGCGCTTCGTGCCAGCGGCAAGTTCATTCCCTGGCAGGTCGTGACGATCTCACGGGACGGAAGAATTCTTGACTGAAAGGAGCAGGTCATGAGCTATATGGAGTGGAAAGACAAGAGAGCGGAATTCAAAAAGATCGATGTCAGAGGCATTCAAGGGAATTTCTTCCCGGGTGTGGAAAAACAGGCGGAACAGATCCCTGTTGGAAGCGGATTGGAAGTAGTACAGTCCTTTGAGCCGATTCCTCTGTACGAAGTAATGGAAGAACTCGGTTTTGAACATCATACCGAACAGACTTCCGAGACTGAATTCCATGTGTATTTCTACCGCACGGAATGCAAAGAAATGAGCAAAGACATCCCGATGCGTCCCGCGGCACTTACCAACATGCCGCTGATCGATGAGGGACTGGGAAAAGTGGCTGTTGAATTCTGGGATCTGACCTGGAATGATGAAAAGTGTCATCTGCCCTATGAGATGCGGCTGCTTCTCTCTCTTGCCAATGCCGTGGGAGCCGGACGGATGCGCCAGGCGACAAGAGAACTGGTGAAGGCTTACATCCATGGCCTTGACAGTGCTGCGCTTGACGATGTATTTGAACTTCTTGCATGGAACCAGGGGATCGGTTATTTCAGTTCAGAGATCGGTCCATCCACGTTGTTTGCCGCATATAAGACCATAAAGAACATGGAGAAACGTGGAACCGATCGCACTGAGATCTGTGAAACGCTGAAAGAAAAGTTCGGCGAGACGAATCCTGAAGTGAAAGTGATGTGATCAAGTGAAAGAAAAAACCGGAGAGGTATTCTCAATAGCAGAAGATAATGCGCCAGTCCCGGGATGCACGATCTCGAAAGAGGTTTATAACGGCGAAAATCCGGTTATTTACTTTTCTCTCGCAAAGAATTCGGACATCAGCGCGGAGATCCATCCATATTGCAAAATGCTCATCGCAGCGGACGGTATTCTCGAAGTGTACGGTCAGGACGGTTATCTGAAGAAAATGAATGCGGGAGATATGATTCTGATTCCTGCCGGCTTTCAGGTCGGAATGAAAACCGCAGAAGGTGCAGTATATACAGAAATATCAGTCAAAAAGGAAGGTCTATTTATGAATGAAGCAGTAAAACCCGGAGAAGTTTTCAATCTCGCGGAGCTGGTTCCCTATATAGAGGGAAAGATCGTGAATATGGATGTTGTGCACAACGACAAAATGAAGTTTGTTGTCATGGCATTTGATGAAGGGACCGGGCTATCCGAACATGCCGCCCCCGGAGAAGCGATCATCTTCGCGCTGGATGGTGAGGCAGTGATCGGTTATGAAGGAAAAGAACATTCCATCAAAGCCGGAGAGAATTTCCATTTTGCGAAAGAAGGACTTCACTCTGTAAAAGCCTCAAAACGTTTCAAAATGGCGCTGCTTCTCACACTTGAATAAACATTAACACAGAAATAGAGGATCATAAAATGAAATATTATGTCAATGAAGGTTGTATCGGATGCGGCATGTGCGCTTGTACCTGTCCTGAAGTGTTTTCAATGAGCGATGATGGTGTCGCTGTTGCCATCGAAACAGAAGTCCCGGAAGAAGTTTTCGACAGCGCCGCCGAAGCAAAAGACGGATGCCCTGTCGGAGCTATCGAAGAGGCATAAAGGAAATATTATTTACAAAGATACCCGTCAATTTTGTCGGGTGTCTTTGCCTTATTTTCAATTGATACGACGAAAAACGGCACAATGTCCGGTGTTTTCATCAAACCAGGCACAATCCCTTGTACACTCCCAGAATTTCAGCGGACACCGTTTCATTTCATCCGTATTTATGAGAGATCCGGGAAATCGGAAATGCCACATATACAGTTCTTCAGGCCAGATGGATGTTACGTGGTTATCGATCCTCTTGCTAACAGAGATGCGGCCGTGTTCGTTGTCATACTCCTCAACCACATATTCCTCTATCGCATTTCCATCAAAGTCACAGCTGATGACGGTAGCTCCAACCAAATGCGTCAATTCATCGAAAGTCAGGTCTTTTCCCATTATTTTTCCTCCAATCAGCTCAGAAAACACTTGTCACTTTAGCGTAATATTCGATAACTGAGTCACTGTCCCGAAACAATACGGCGTCAGTGTTCACTATGGCTAAAAATACAAAGGAAGGATCAACAATCAGACCAATGGAATATCCGCGTCCGGTTAGCTGTCTTGTTGTCCGCGTTTTAAAAGAGTAGGTTTCATCTGTTTCGAGAGAAGAAAGCAGGCTGCTGAAATCCAGATTGCTCTGTTTTGCCTCATAGACGAATCGGGTAAGATAATTGAGAACAGATCCGTATCTGGTGATATCCTTCCGGTCATATTCTTCCGGAAGATCGATAAACCAGAAGATCCCGTCAATCGGCACCTGCTTTCCATGTTCATTTGCCCAGATCAGGATATCCTGTCTCATTTTCTGTTTATCATCGATCACGGAATATTTCAAAGAGGCGTATTGCTGATACAGATCTTCATCAACCTCTTCCGGATCAATGATCGCATTCATAACGATAGTTACAGGTTTCGTGGTATCGGCAGAAGCCGGTTTGAAAGTGTCTCCGTCAAAGAAAATTAGCGCCCGATCATATGGTTTGGCGGGATCCCTGCTGATCTCAAAATCCACTTTTCCCAGTTCAGCCGCAAAGGTAAGCGTGGAAAACGCGTCAAATCCGTAAAGGTCTGTATCGGATGCCTTGATTTCATAAGCATTGATCAGATCTTTGATCCAGCCGTCCTGTGTAAGCGAAAAGCACATATCCGGATCCTCATAAACCTCAGCGCCGGAAACGCAGAAAATCAGCAGAAACATAGCTGACAAAAAAAACAGCACACAGAAAATATCCTTATTCATTTGCCTTCTTAACCTCCATTTCAAATTTTTTGAGCGTATAATTCCGGAAATTCATGTCAAAGCCAAGGCTTTGTTTCTTATCAAAATCCTCCTGCATTCCTTTCCTGATCTCATCATATGTCCCGCCGCGCATGGCAATATCCATCCCATGTCTGGCGACGTCATTCAGGTTTCTGAAGGTATCGGCACCTGTATCTTCATAACCGCCATCAGCCAGGGACCTGTCCGGAAAATAATCC
>JAFRIR010000006.1 GCA_017432685.1 Flexilinea sp.
AGAAATAAGAAATAAGAAATAAGAAATGAGAAATGAGAAATAAGAAATGAGAAATGAGGTAATGATCACGGATACGAGTAAGTCGGTATATGAGCCGTAAGGCAGGCGGGGTGTGGGGCCGCAAGGCCCCCCACAACATTAGGCGCGGGAAGAAATGCAGACTGGTAAGGAGCCTTTACTCCCGCGCCATGCGAAGCACTCTAATTCAATTGCAAAGAAAATGATTAAAGTGAACACATATAGTAGAAATTAAAATAAGAAAAAGGACAAGATGAGTAAAAACAATCGGGAACTGGAAGTGAAGTTTGTGCTCGAATCCGTTGAGGAAATACTGCCCCGCATTTCTTCACTGGGAGCAGCGCTCGAGCAGCCGGCACAATTCGAACGTAATATCCGCTGGGACGACCCGCACGGTACACTGACCAAAACGCATCAGGTGCTGCGGCTGCGGGACAACGGTGGTACCGCGGTGCTGACCTACAAAGCTGAAAACAAAAATGACAAAAACCTCGCCGACCGGGAAGAAATCGAAACCGTCGTCACAAATTTTGACAACACCCGGCTCATTCTCGAACGGCTGGGCTACGAGATCGTGTTCATTTACGAGAAATACCGCTCCATCTACCGGCTGAATGACACGGAACTATTCGTCGACCATACACCTATCGGGGATTATATCGAGATCGAAGGGCCGGATGATGAAGCCATCAGGCGGTCTGCTGAACTGCTCGGGCTGGATTGGGAGAAGCGTATTTCGAAAAGCTATCACACTCTTTTCGCCGAGTGGAAAAAACAAACCGCTTCCTCTGGCAGGGACATGATATTCTAATGAGAAATGAGAAATGAGAAATGAGAAATGAAGAAGAAGCACGCGGAGACGGTTCTGCTGCTGCGGCATCGCCGGCACAGCAGGGCTGTATCACGAGTGCGTTGGAGAATAAAGAATGCGAAATGAGAAAAAAACCGGCTTTCTGAGCGCTTTACCGGTCATTGCAAGTATCCTTGCCGCAGCTGCGGGAGCTTTCGTTTTCTACTGCGAAAAGCTCCAGCTGCTGCCGCTGACCGCCAAAGGGCTCGCCGGAAGGCTCTTCCTGACCGGCGCCGGCAGCGGACTCTTTTTCTTCCTGCTTTACTCTTTATTAAACACGACTATACGCAATCTTTCCCACCGGGAGTGGATCCCGATATTACTCATCTCCATGGTTCTCACCGTCTGCGTCATGATTACCTTCCCCATGCCGGACACCGGACTATATCAGGCACACGGACTGTACCTCCGGAACATCCCGGACAAAAACGGGGAGGTCCGTCCGGTCACCCTCACCTGGCTGCACCGGGAAGGCGGCGACATCCCGCTCGCCGCACTCCGCTGCACCGGGAACTGTACCTCCGAAACAAACGGGATCACCTTGCATGACGAAAGCGCCGAATTGACCTGGCATGGGCTCACCGGAGACACAGTCACCATCGAATTTGTCTCCAATGAGCATCAGGGAATCGTGGAAATCAGCTGGGACGGAAAATCACAAGCCAGGCCGCTCAACAACACAGACCTTTCCCGCCTGAGTTTCGATCATTCATTCCCACCTTCCGACGGTCTGCCGGAGTTTATCGCAGTCTGCCTGCTCATATTCCTGCTCTGCATTGCCGGCACGCTGGCCGCTATAAAGCTCCTGCCCCGATGGGACATCCGGATCTTCGGCCCGGCAGCCTTCACGGCATTCATCCTTTTCCGCGTCATTCAGTTCAGCGCTGTTACCGCACCGTTCACCTTTTTCGATTCGGAGTCTTATCTCGGCATGTCCAAAATGCCGGTGACAGACATCCTGCGGGGAAGGGAATACTGCCACGATCAGATCTGGTACTGCATCGCCCGGCCGGCTTTCATCCCCCTGGTCTATAAACTCTGCGGACAGAACCTGAAAACCATCACCATTGTCCAGCTGGTGTTCTCAATCATCAGCTGGGGATTTTTCGCCCAAAGAGCCGCTGCACTCTGCCGGACGGACAGCCGGAAAAAAATCATGCTCATCCTTCTCTTTGGGCTGGGCTGTATTCCCAATGTGACACGCTGGGATCAGGTCATTATGAGTGAGTCGCTTTCCATCTCTGCGGCACTTTTGCTGATGGGCAGCTGCTTCTGGCTGCTGCAGCCCGACAGTGAAAAGAGATGGCGACCGCTCCCCGCTCTGTTTACCGCACTGAGCGCATTGCTCTATACTCAGTCCCGTGATTCAGCTGTCTGGACAGTGGGACTCATCCTCGTGCTGCTGCTCTGTTTGAGCCGACTGCGCTCTCAGCGCGGGATCATCCTTCTTCTCTGTACCGCGCTGGCGCTCATCTGCTTCCTGTCGATGAACAACACCGGCCAACGCTGGCAATTTCCATTCGAAAACGTCCTGTTCAACCGAATCGCGCGGACTCCGGGCGGGATGGAATACTTCATCGAAGCCGGGATGCCCACACCACCGCGGATCGAAGAACTTTACGGTGTGGAACACATGATGAGCTCGGAACTCTTCAACACGGAGGAGATGACACCGCTGCGTGAATGGATCCTCTCCGACGGGCTGAAAACCTACGTCGGTTATCTGCTGCGAACACCTTTTCGAACCCTGAAAACAGCCTGGTCAGAAGGGTTTGAAAAGGAAGCCTTTGAACAGATCGCTTACACCTTCACGCCCTTCGGCTTCAAACAGCTGCTGCCGGACACATTCGTCAAATTTTTCTCATGCAATCTGCCCAATGTGCTCATGATCCTGATTGCTGTATCAGGGATCCTGGCAGCTTTCAGGAAACCCGAAGGAGAGCGATATGTCTTCCCGCTGCTGTTTGTCCTTTCAGCCTATATCCTCTGCACAGGCGTCACCCTTGCCGACGAATATGAGTTCGCCCGCCACAGTCTGGTGATCCTCATCATGATGAAAGCCGCAGCCTGGCCGCTGATATGCATGCTTTCGGAAGACTTTTGTCACAGAAACACCTGATACAGGTGTACCGGTCCGGATCTACAAATTACCGGAAAGTCTCACAGCATCAGGGAAGATGCCCGCGATCACATCACGGATCAGGTGAATGATAAAGAAGATCTCCACTGCCATTTGCTTCGGATCACCCTCTGTTGGCATCGGATAGTTGTACTTGTGATAAAACTGACGTCCCTGACGGTAGATCCCGAAAGCGCCAAGGGGACAGGTCAGATTCCAATCCAGCAGCATTTCTTTGAGCGCCTCATATCCGGGACCAATCTCCGCAATCATGGTTGAATAGATCTGCACCAAAAGCGCGTCGTCGGTATATGGAAGCGCCATGACTTCCAGCAGGACCATGTTTCCCGCCTCATCCACCGGCATCATCGCCCGCAGCGTATTGCCCAGCTGAATTTCTTCCCCCTTCAGTGTGGCAGTCTCATACTCCATCTTTTTCAGGAGCGCTTCCAGTTCGGTAAAAAAAACATTGATATCCATAAGTACAATCCCTATTTTCTATTTCCTGGGGAACATCTAAAACATCAATTTTTCTCTGTCCCGAGGAGATTCAGAGAATAAATTCTCTGAATCTCCTCGGGAGGTTTCCGGGGGCTGCCGCCCCCATACCCCCGCCCGGGAGGTTTTAGAAGTGCCCCTATTTTTTATCCCAATTTCTCCGCCAGCAGTTTGGCGGCACCGGCCGCATAATCTTTTCCGTTTATCTTGTGAACACCCATAGCTTCGATCACCATATCAGCCACCTTATGGAAAGCATTGTTTGCATCAGTAGCGGTATTGATCAGATATTGTGCACGATTTAATTTGATCGTGTTGTAAGCCGCTGTCCGCGTCGCGTCATTAGAGCCATGAGCTTTGAGGATGACCCTCCGGACATCCTTATCACGGATACCGAATTTTGGATTATAGGACTCGATCATAGCGCGGACTGCTTTCATTTCCTTATCCCAGTTAATGTTAAACTCTTCCGCCACGATCGAATTGCGCATCTTGGTCTTATAAACTTTTTCAAATATTGACCTTGCAATATTCAGAACTGCCGCAACTCCCTGAATACCGGCGGCCACAGGGGCTGCACCTGCAAGCGATGCGATCCCGGATGCAGCTGTGAGTCCTCCGGAAATGGCTTTCATTGCTCCGCTTGCCATGTTAAAGTTAGCGGTCTTGTGCCCCTGATTCATGATCATCCGGAGTTTTTGCTGATCCGTCAACTGTCCCGGAGCCAAACCGGAACCCGGGTTTTCATCCGAAGAGTGCAATAGGTCTAATCTATCAAGTAATCTGCCCGCAGCATTGAGCTCATTTTTTGTTTTTCTGCCCCGAATCGCCTGTGAAGTCCCGCTTGCCGCACTGGCAGCTCCGGTGACAATACTCAGACCGGGGATGGCATGAACCGCATCACCAAATGTAGATGTTGACGCATGTCCGATATTGCCAATACTCTGCGCCATTCCCCAGGCGCTCGACATGGTTGAAGATGTGGCAGCAATCGTATCATTAAAGGATTGAAAGGCATCCCAACGGCTTGCCCCGGCAGCAACATTCTGCCGCTGCCGAACCGTGTCATGGATCCCGTGAACCATACCCGCAATTCCGGTGCCGACTCCAAAAGCGCCAAGCGCTGTACCGGCAATCGGAGCAACATAGTTGACATAGGGATCAAACTCGCCCCTGCTTACAATATTTCCATTACTGTCTTTAACAGGATTGCCGGAGGTTGGCAGTTTCCATTTACTTTTATCCCAGATAGGCAGATTATCTTTTGCACTCTGGTGTACATGATACTTATAATTATTCAGTAATACGCCCTGGCGACCGAAAGCATTTGCTGCCGCACCGACATTTTGTGCTATTGCGGCATTACCGAGATGTCCCTTTTGTGTTTTCCAACCTTTGCCCAGGGCATGATATTTCCCGGTGGGAAGCACACCGGGAACCCGTACCGGCGCCACATCAGGGATCGGACCGGAGCGGTTTGTATCCGGTTCCGGTGAAGATGAGCGGGAAGAAACGGATAAGTCCGAAGAATGTGTTGAGCTCCCGTCATCCATCTGAGGAGCACCGCCTGAAGCGCTTTCGACCGCGTCATTGGCCGCACTCAAAGCGCTTTGTACCGGGGCAGCAACGATCTTGGCTGAAGTCGGAAACACCGTGCGGATTCTGTTTCTTCTGGCGTAATCTTTGTATAATGCTACCATGCCGTCGATCTGGGCATCGGTTATTGCCGTCCGGGACATACGCCACCGCCTGCCGGTTCCGAAAATGGCGCGCGGATCCGGCAAGTGGGATGCCTGATCGTCCTGTTCAGAAGAGTCATCTATTAAATCTTCTTCATCTTTTTTAGATCCCTGTCCACCGGAAAGCGAACTGTCTTTCGGATCAAGCAGATTTTTCGATAAGTCCCGGTCACTCAGGTCATCATCCGATCCTTTTTTCGGCGGTGTATCCTGATCCTTTGCAGCAAGCCATTGACCCTCTATATATACAAACAAATCTTCTCCGGCCCGTTCGACCCATAAACCGGTTGCCGAATCGCGCAGGACTTCCCCGCCTTTTTGAGGCTCAGGCTGGAAATTGGGATCTTCTTCGACCACTGTTGTCGATGTCGTCGGAGAATTGCGTCTGGCTTCCTCACGAGCGTTTTTGATCATCGTCTCAGCTGTTTTGGCGTTTTTCCACTCACCATCGACCATAACAGATAAGCCTTTGAAAGTCGCTGTCTTGACGGTTTTTTCTGACGTGGAACCTGCCTTCGGTTCAGGATTTGCACCCTTATCGTCATCACCTTCTCGCTGTACCGTGCCGGAAGGAACAGACTGGCTGACTCGACCGGAAACAACGCCCTGCTGAACGGTATGTACCAGTTCATGGGCAGCAACCGTCGGGTTGAACCCACCTCTGCCAAAGGAAATATGGCTGCCGCGGGTATAGGCCCGGGAGCCCATGGCTTCATTTTCCAGGATGCTTTGTGAATTGCTGTGAAAATGGATGGAGGAGAAATCAGCGCCCAGGCGGCCGCCCATTTCTCTCATAACCGAATTGGGGGTTCCCGATGTGATCCCGGCGGAAAGCCGATCCGCCTCTGCCTCGGCAGAAGGAATCTGTGGGTCAAGCATCTCCCGCATCACGCTGTTGGGTGTCCCGGGCGGAGGGGGAAATGGCATTTCCAGCATCAAACTGTTTGGCAGCTGCCAATAACTTTGTTCCGGCGCTGTTTTTTCTTCCTGAGGAAGTTGCTCCTTCCGCCCCGGAGTTTGCTTTTGTTTTTCATCCTGATAGGCCATTCAAACCGCCTTTCGACAATACCGGGATACAGACCTTTTCAAGGCCGGTCCCTACAGAACGTACGTTATTCATTCAACAGATAATTCTATTGTATCTTATTTTTCAGTATTTTAAAATTCACTTTCAAAATCTGACATTTTCGTTTCGCTTTCAACGTAATTGTCATCAAGACACCTTATTATTTACCATTTTTCATCGAAGAAATACAGACTTCTTGCGGGACCTCTAAAAACATCCATTTTTCTCTGTCCCGAGGCTGCCGCCCCCATACCCCCGCCCGGGAGTTTTTAGAGGTGCCCTTACATATTACGAGTCATTTACAAATCAGGGCGCGGAAACCGCGCCCTGATCGCCTTTTCAATTCCACAAATCGTTCTGTTTACATCATATCCGGGGTATCGATTCCCAGCAGAGCCAGACAGACGATAATCGCCTGACGTGCAGCAGCCGACAAACGCAGACGGCAATTCTTCATGTTCTCGTCGGCCTGGATCACCGGACAGTTGCGATAGAAGTTATTGTAAGCCTGCGCCAGATCGTAGGCCAGATTTGCAAGATAAAGCGTCTTCAATTCCTTCGCGGAACGCTGCACTTCCTTCGGGACCCGGGCAATGAGGTCGATCAGCTGAACTTCACTCTCGGTCAGTTCATAATCCGGCGCCAGGGACTCCGGCAGCACACCGCCCGCCTTACGCAGGATGGAATTGGCACGGACCGCCGCATATTGAATGTAAGGGGCCGCCTGGCCGTTGAAGTCCAGCGCTGCTTCCCAGTCAAAAGTGACGATCTTGGTGTTATCGCGGGAGAGCATGGAATATTTCAGCGCACCGATCGCAACCGTATGGGCAATCTGCTGTTTCGTTTCCTCCGGAAGATCCGGGTTCTTTTCATTGACGATCGAAAGCGCACGGGCAGTGGCTTCCACCAGCAGATCCTGCAGGAACACCACCGTGCCATCCCGGGAGGACATGGTCACGTTCCCCGGCAGATTGACGATCTCATACCCCAGATGATAGAGATTCTTTGCCCATGGATACCCCATCAGCTCCATTGTTTTGAAGATCTGCTGCATATAAAGCGACTGGCGCACATCGATCACATAAATCGATTTGGTCAGGTCAAACTGTTCGAATTTCTTGATGGCAAGGGAAAGGTCCTTGGTAGCGTAAAGGGAAGTTCCGTCAGAGCGCAGCACCACCAGAACACGGTACTTTTCCTTCGTACCACAGATATCGTCCAGCTTCACGACCACAGCGCCTTCCGGACGTTCGTCGGTCGCGAGCCCCTTTTCGATCAATTCATCGACAATAACTTTGCCGGAATCTTCTACTTCACTTTCAAAATAAAGGTGGTCGAATTTCACGCCCAACTCGTTATAAATATCATCAAAGCCGTCCAGGCTCCACTGCCGCGTTTCCTTCCACAGATCCACCACATCCTGATCCCGGCGGTCCCAGCGGGCAAAGAGCGCGCGGATCTCCGCATCGGCTTCCGGTTCATCATGGTGGCGGCGGTCCGCCTCCGCATAGACGTCACCCATCCAGCGGGTAATGTCCTCGGTCGGCTTTTCGCCGTTGTGATATTTCAGGTAGCACCACATCCACTTGATGACGTGCAGCCCGATGTCTCCGAGATAATTCGCCCGAACCACCTCATCACCGGATTTCTCCAGAATGTTGCAGATGGAATTGCCGAGGATAACATTTCGCAGATGACCGACGTGAAAAGCCTTGTGGGTGTTCGGCTGGGAAAATTCCACCATCACCCGTTCCCCGGTTGGTTCGCCTTTTCCATAATCACTGCCTTCACTCAACACCGTATCGATCACGCGCTGTGAGTAATCCTTTGTGGAGAAATAGAGGTTCAGATAGCCGCGAACCGCTTCCGCACGTTCGAACCCTTCCGGGAGTTCGATGACGTCTGCGATGCCCTGCGCGATCTCCTGTGCATGAGCCGCCACGTTCATCTTCACGCCCTTCGCCTTCGCGTCCTGTGAAGCCAGCTGGAAGAAGGAGGTCGCCATTCCCCAGTTGCCGGAAAACGGGATCCACGTCCACTGGATAGTCGTTTCCGGCAGCCCGTTTTTCTTCAAGTACGCCTGTATCTGTTTTTCGATCATTTTTTGTTCAGTTTCAAACATGGTAAGTTCCTTAACATATTATTTGGTTTTAATTATAAATTATAGATGTTCTGACGCTTCGGAATTGACAGAAAAACCTGATATAATACCATTATGGGTGTCACCTTAGCGTAAAACGCGGTGGACGGACTGGCCTTCTGAAAAACTCAGAGGGACTGACTGTTCAGCCCCTCTGAGTATGGATTAATGCCGAAGTTTCGGCTTCGAGCTTGACCGGAAAGGAGGGGCGCAGAAATGTTAACTTTAGGTGAATTTATAGCTGTCCTCAGCCTGTGTATCGCCAGTTTTAATCTGGGATACCGGTTAGGTCGTGACAAATCATCAAAGAAAACAAATAATGAACAGGAATAGCCGCCCCGGCGACCAACCAATGGCGGCTATTTCTATAGCATATAATTAGGAAGGCTTGCCGTTTAGCCGGTGACACCCTCTTTTCATATAATTTATTTTACTACCAAATTTTGTCATTGTCAAAGATCAAAATAACCTGTTCCCTTTGTATTTAAACCGTGTATCCCTCACAGCATCGCGAGGTATCGAGGTTGGTCGGCAGAAGATATTTCCAAAAATTCCATCGCCTGTCGGGCTGAAAATTGCATTTTCTTCATAATTAATTGAATGGATGCCAGTTTTTCTTCTTCCCGTCCTTCTTCCCGTCCTTCTTCTTTAAACATATTCATCGTCTTTGTTTCATCATATTCTGTAATGCACATATTCTTCACCTCCGCTTTGTGTTCCAGTAAAAACGGTTTAAGAACCGAATCTTCAGATAATTCTTCAATTGATAAATCTACAGCTGTTTCAATGTCACCGCTCTGTTCTTTATTATATCGGATCCGCTCAATGAGCCAGGAATAATCCCGCAGCGGTTCACAGGCATTCAGCAAGTCCATGTTCCTGCCGTAATTGATATTGAGCATTTTCACTTTCACCTCAATATCCGGTTCAGACCCTTTCGGGAAAGCAGATGACAGGCTTAATTCCATACTGTCTTCTTTTTCCGCCAGGCCGTTGTAAAAACAAATCAGTTTGGGAACCGGAAGCATTTTCTGTGCTGAGCTGTAGATATTGATGTTGTTCATCTCGATGTATTTACTGTAAATCATTCCGGCACAAACCAGAAAACGAACCGGCATATTCGGATTGAATGTTGACTGCTGTTCGTAGAAGTTCATGATATTCGCTATCAGGAAGGAAAGATCATTCTTCATACCCATGTAAATGATGTTTTCAATCGTTGTGATCAAAATGTCATCCGGATTGGTATAAGAGGACCCGTTCACAGCATTATATAAACTCAGTGTCCAGGCTCTGTTTTTCGGATTCCCGAAGATAAAACGAAACAGACGGTCTTTGTTTTGAAAGTTGATTTCAGCCATATTATACTTCCTTCATAATTTAAATTTTACACTGAAATAAAACGAAAATCAATAGTGAATCAATAACCCGGAAAGTTACAAATATCATCAAAAACCATTAAATGACTGCTGAAGCTGATAAAGCGCTTCGGTAAGCTCCAGCAGCGGGTTCGGGGGTGTGTAATTTTTGAAAATTCCAAAGGGATGATCAAGTATAGATCACAAAAATATAGGGGCTATTTTCCGTATAAACGATCCCGGAATCATTGACCGCACATTCATCATTCAGAGGATCCCCATCTGTATATTCCGCGGGGATCACAGCAGAGGGGTCATACTCCCGGCTCTCGTCCAGACCGTTTTCCCATCCGGCTTTGGTCTGAACCGGGAAACGGCTGCCCAGCTGTTCTCCTGCTGCCGAGGCGATAGAATCAGCAAACCAGGCGGCGACATCCGTGAGTTGCGCTTCACCGTTCAAAAAACAATACAATTATTATGATACAATAATACGCTGCAAACACACATTACAAAATTCACTTTTTTCACATGACTCATAATGTCTTACAAATTCCCTATTGTCAGACAATTAAAAATCAGGTATAAATTAGTAAAGAATAAGTAGTGAGGAGTAAAGAGTAAAAAACTCACTCCGTAAAGAAAAATGACGTTTGGATTGACCAAAAGAAAGACTATCTGACATCAAACGGGAGGTATTGATATGGATTTTGATGCAATCAAAAAGGCAGCCCAGGATTACGGTCCGGCTATGACCGCGTTCCTGCGGGACATGATCGCCATTCCCTCGGAAAGCTGTGAGGAAAAAGGCGTCATTCACCGCATCGCGGAAGAAATGAAAAAGCTGGACTTTGACAAGGTCGAGATCGACCCTCAGGGCAATGTCCTCGGCTGGATGGGCGAAGGTGACCGCATCATCGCCATCGACAGCCACATCGATACCGTCGGTATCGGCAACATTGAAAACTGGAATTTCGACCCCTACAAGGGGTATGAAAACGAGACCGAAATCGGCGGACGCGGCGGCTCCGACCAGGAAGGCGGTCTGGCTTCCGCGGTTTACGGCGCGAAGATCATGAAAGATCTGAATCTCATCCCGGAAGGGACAAAGATCCTGATCGTCGGTTCCGTTCAGGAAGAGGACTGCGACGGTCTGTGCTGGCAGTACATCCACAATGAAGACGGCATCACGCCGGAATTCGTCATCTCCACCGAACCGACTGACGGCGGTATCTACCGCGGCCATCGCGGCCGTATGGAGATCCGCGTGGACGTCAAAGGCATCTCCTGCCATGGTTCCGCCCCGGAACGCGGCGACAATGCCATTTACAAAATGGCTGAAATCATCGAAAACGTCCGTGATCTGAACGCGAATGACGCGGAAGAAGGCACCGAAATCAAGGGTCTCGTCAAGATGCTCGACCCGAAATACAACCCGGAACATTGGGAAGATGCCCGTTTCCTCGGACGCGGCACCTGCACCGTCTCCCAGATCTTCTACACATCCCCGTCACGCTGTGCAGTCGCCGACTCCTGCGCGATCTCCATTGATCGCCGCATGACCGCCGGTGAGACCTTCACCAGCTGTCTCGATGAGATCCGTGCCCTGCCGGCCTGCCAGAAATATGGCGACGATGTGAAAGTCTCCATGTACAAGTATGACCGTCCCGCCTGGACCGGTTTGGTCTATGAGACCGAATGCTACTTCCCGACCTGGATCAACAAGGAAACCGCACCGCACGTACAGGCGCTGGTCGATTCTTACCATGCCATGTTCGGTGAAGAACGCATCGGTGCCGAAGGAGCCATGCACCTGCGCCATCGCCCGCTGGTCGACAAATGGACCTTCTCCACAAACGGTGTTTCCATCCAGGGACGTTTCGGCATCCCCTGTGTCGGATTCGGTCCCGGTGCGGAATCCCAGGCCCATGCCCCGAATGAAATCACCTGGAAACAGGACCTGGTCACCTGCGCGGCTGTCTATGCGGCTGTTCCGATGCTTTACAAGGGCAAAGGCGATGAAGATGTGACCGTCTATCGCGGAAATTTAGATAAATAGGAATTAGGAGTTAGGAGTTTGGAGCTTGGAGTCAGGTATCAGGAAACTATTCTGACCACGAACTACCGACCACCGATCACTAACCACTGACCACTGAAAAGGAGCTACAATGTCAAAAGCATACGAACTTGCGAACCATCTGGAAAAACTGAACATCAACAACATGTACAATAATGACTTTTATTGGACATGGGACAAGACCGATGACGAAATCGACGCCATCTTTACCGTTGCAGACGCCCTGCGTGACCTGCGCGAACGCAACAAAAGCTGCCGCGTCTGGGATTCCGGTCTGGCGATTTCCGTTTTCCGTGACAATTCTACACGAACACGCTTTTCCTTCGCATCCGCCTGCAACCTGCTGGGCTTGACCGTCAATGATCTGGATGAGAAGAAATCTCAGATCGCCCACGGTGAAACTGTCCGCGAAACCGCCAACATGGTTTCCTTTATGGCAGACGTCATCGGCATCCGCGATGACATGTTCATCGGCGAAGGGCACAAATATCAGAAAACCTTTATGGATGCCGTCGATGAGGGCTATCACAACGGCGTGCTGGAACAGCGCCCGACCCTGGTCAACCTGCAGTGCGACGTAGATCACCCGACCCAGTCCATGTCCGACTTCGACCACATCATCCACCACTTCGGCGGTGTAGAAAACCTGAAGGGCAAGAAAATCGTCATGTCCTGGGCATATTCCCCGTCCTACGGCAAACCGCTCTCCGTCCCGCAGGGTGTGGTCGGCCTGTTCACCCGCTTCGGCATGGATGTTGTCCTTGCCCATCCGGAAGGCTATGAGATCATGTCCGATGTGGAAGACATCGCGAAGAAAAACGTTGCTGCCAACGGCGGTTCCTTCACAAAAACCAACAACATGGCCGAAGCTTTTGAAGGCGCTGACATCGTCTATCCGAAGTCCTGGGCATCCTACGCTGCCATGGAAAAACGCACGAAGCTTTATCAGGCCGGCGATGTCGATGGCATCAACGCGCTGGAGAAAGAGCTCCTCAAGCAGAATGCCGAACACAAGGACTGGGCATGCACCGAAGAACTGATGAAGAAGACCAAAGACGGCAAGGCGCTTTACATGCACTGCCTGCCGGCCGATATCACCGGTCTGTCCTGCAAGGAAGGTGAAGTGGACCGCAGCGTCTTCGAACGTTACATCGACCCGCTCTACCTTGAAGCATCCTACAAGCCCTATATCATCGCGGCCATGATCCTTACCTCCAAGGTCAAGGATCCCGTAGCCTGTCTGCGCAAGCTGGATGCCGGCGGAGCCCGCAAGCTGTTTTAGATAATTTGGATAAAATTTCGAGCAGCCGCCGAAATTCCGGCGGCTGCTTCAAAATTAGGAGAATAAAATGAATTATGAAATCAAATATGAACCCTTCCCGGTTCTGGTAATGAACCTGAACAACGGAGAAGAAGTTCAGTGTCAGTCCGGTGCCATGTCCTGGATGAGCCCGAACATGGAAATGCAGACCTCCACCGGCGGTGGTATCGGCAAGCTTTTCGGTCGAGTCTTCTCCGGTGAGCATGCCTTCGTCAATAAGTATATTGCCCACGGGGATGGCATGATCGCTTTTTCCAGTGACTTTGTCGGGAAGATACTTGCCATCGAAGTCAAACCCGGGCAGGACTTTGTCGTCCAGAAAAGCGGCTACCTGGCTTCCTACGGGAACGTCGAGCAATCGGTCTTTTTCCAAAAGAAGCTCGGCGCAGCCCTGTTCGGCGGTGAAGGCTTTGTAATGCAGCGGTTTTCCGGCAGCGGCATCGTCTTCTTCGAAATTGATGGCTACTGCGAAGAACGTCAGCTGGCAGCCGGCGAACAGCTGATCCTCAGCACCGGCTATCTGGCTGCCATGGATGCCAGCTGCACCATGGACGTTCAGACCGTAAAGGGAGCCATGAACGTCCTCTTCGGTTCTGAAAACGCCTTCAATACAGTCGTCACCGGTCCGGGCAAAATCTATATCCAGACCAAGCCGATCTCCCAGGTCGCAGCAGCACTGAAGCCCTTCTTCCCAACCCCAACCAGCTCATCATCTTCGAGCAACTGATTTTTCAAAAAAATGCCGGAGAGTTTTCTCCGGCTTTTTTTTAAAGATTTTTCAGGATGAGCCAATACCCGCCTCGAGCCGCACCCACCCGAAGCAAATATCCGTCTTCCCTCAGCTGTCTGATGTTTTTCTCTACAGCTCTGGAGGTTAATGATATTTTTTTTGCAATTGCCGCAGCAGACAAACTGTTATCCTCCCGAATCAGACCCATGATTTGTTTTTTCGTATCGGTCAAGGCGAAATTCTCCGAACTTTTTTCCGAACTTTTCTCCGAACTGTACCCGTAGTCATATTCTCCGGGATCTTCTCTGAGCATGGTTGGTTGATATTCGGAATCAAGACCCATCCTGTAAATGGATTTACGGTACAAATTGATCCTGAAAGAGCCGGGGCTTTCAATAAAGGCTGGTTCCGGAAGCGAATAATCCTTTGCCTCGCGCTTGATCTTTCTCAGTCCGGTGCCCCAGGATTCAATCAACCCCATTTGAAAAAACACTTCAGCAATCGCACGGTTCCTTTGTTTGGAATGTCCTTCCAGCGCTTCTTTTAATGTCAATCCGAAAAAAAGGCTTCCGGGAGAAGTTACTTCCAAACGATCTTCAAAAAGCGCTACCTGAACATAAGATGGCTCAAGATAGTTCCGATGACAATGAGCGTTGATGATCATTTCCCGGATTGCATCCGGAGGTAATTCGTATTTTTCTCTCCGGACCAATCCTTCTACTCTTGCACCGATACGGATGTTCCGGAGGACGAAATCAAAGGCATCTTCAATTTGCTCATAAAGCGGCCCACTGAAATCCCGCTTATCGATGAACACGCCTCGTTCTGTTCCCGCAAATACAGCGCACTGTGTTTTGGAAAAACGGAAATGTGACCCGGTCAGCAAAGCAAAAGCGTTGGATGCGAGACATACATCGTGATCATATTTGATCAGTCCCCAATCTTCAAGCTGTGTTTTTGTAACTTTTGGCAGTTTTTTCTCCGAACCGCGAAGGTTTTGCATGTCTTTTCGATAACGATTTATATCACGGCAAAGATTTTTTATTGCGCTGTCAGTTACCGGGTATCCGACACAGGTAAGTTCATCCCACGAAATTCTTTCACCCTCTAATTCGAGTTCTTTGATTTTATCGGGATCAGCCTGCCTGGATGTTCCTGCGACCCGAATATAGGTACCGCGTTCTTTCCCTTTTGATTTAAAATAATATGGCCTGTTGGCTCCCGGAGAAACGGACACAGTAACAATGGTTTTACCGTCAAGAGATTGAAAGGTGATGTTCGGGATGATCTGAGGTGTACAGGATGCTGAAACGGCATTTGCGACCTGATCCATGATTTTAAAAACTTCTTCATTATCTACGCCTGTCACCGTTCGTGTTTTGTCCTCAACGCCGATGATCAATTGTCCCCCCTGAGTGTTGGCAAAAGCAATAATGGTTTTCACATATTTTTCAGTGTCTTTCGGCAGGGCTTCTTTAAATTCAACGTTTTTTGATTCTCCATGCAGTATTTCTTCTATGGTCATGGCGTCCTCCTTCCGTAGTATTTCAGTTTCTCCGAACTTTTTTCTGCCTCTATTTTACCACATTTCCGAATTTTCTCCGAATTTTTATGCATTTATTTTTTTATTAATATACGAGTAATTACATTATATTTCTCCGAACTTTAAAATAATTTATGCGTTTTTACTTCCTTTTTTCTGTCATTTTTTTGATATTTTTTTGTCTGTTGTATAATAATAAGTTAATGGTTATTTGGTTACTAATCGGTTCAGTTATCTATGATCAAATTGTCAGATATGGTTTTTGGAGGCCAAATAGTTTTTTCGAAGGAGGAATATGATTAAAAAGTTCTTGATTTTTGCCTTGATGGCAGCCTTGTTATTCGTATCCGCTGTGTCTTTTGCAGAAGATCAGGCAGTCCCTTCTCTATCCAGAGAGGGCTACACACTGGAGCAGGTGGTGGTCCTGAGCCGGCACAACATCCGTTCCCCACTGAGCGGGAAAGGCTCGGTTCTGGGGGAGATCACACCGCATGAATGGTTTTCATGGTCTTCTGAGCCGAGTGAGCTTTCCCTGCGCGGCGGTGTGCTGGAAACAGAAATGGGGCAGTATTTCCGAAAATGGCTGGAAGGGGAAGGTCTGATCCCGGAAAATTACCGTCCGGAAGCGAATGCAGTCCGCATCTATGCCAATTCCAAACAGCGTACCATCGCGACTGCTCATTATTTCAGCTCCGGTTTTCTGCCCGCGGCAAATCCGCTGATTGAATACCATGCAGAATTTGATAAGATGGACCCCGTGTTTTCGCCGAACCTGTTTTTTGTCTCCGATGCCTATAAAGAATATGCAGAAGCGGAGATCCGTGCACTGTTTACAGACAGGATCAGCGATCTTGCCGACAATTATGCCCTGTTGGCAGATGTGATTGACCTGAAGGATTCGGACGCATTGAAGAATGGAACATTCACCGAATTCCGAACCGATGACACGGAATTCACCCTGAACCAGGACGCGGAGCCTGCCATGACCGGTTCTTTGAAAACAGGCTGCTCCGTTGCTGACGCTCTCGTACTGCAATATTATGAAGAAGCAGACGAACGGAAGGCGGGCTTCGGACATCAGCTTTCCAACGAACAGTGGAAGGACATCTCGGAAATTAAGGACCTCTATGTGGATGTGCTCTACACTGCCCCGCTGATCGCGGTGAATGTCGCCCATCCGCTGCTCCAGGAGATCCGGGCAGAAATGGATGCTGAAGACCGTCTTTTCACATTTTTATGCGGACACGACTCCAATCTGGCCAGTGTCCTTGCGGCTCTGGACGTGGAAGAATATATGCTGCCCAACGCTATCGAGTCCAAAACACCGATCGGCTCCAAACTTGTTTTCAGCAAATGGAGCGACGCGGACGGACATGCTTTCTGGAGTGCGGACCTGGTTTATCAAACGACGGAACAGCTTCGTACGACACCACTGCTGACCCCGGAAAACCCTCCGGCAGTGTTCCCGCTCATCTTCAGTGGTCTGGACCGCAATCAGGATGGGCTTTATTCCGAAGCGGATATGCTGAAGCGGTTTGATCAGGCTATCGAAGCCTATGACAGCCTTATTGAAAATTATGCAGATGTTGTCCCGGTTGAGGAACCGGTAGCTGTACTTGTACCATGAAAGAAGCATCTTCTCAGAACGGAGCACACGGAGACTGTTCTTAGCCTGCTCCGAGCGGTACAGGCTGCGCCTGGTCTATATGCGGAGCAGGAGCTTCGCTGCCTTGAAGCCGACACACAAGTTCAGTATCCCGTGATGCGAACAGGTATCCTGAAAGGAAAATGAAGATCCTGTCATTTTATGAGTTGACAAATCCGAAAAAACGGTGATAATTAGTGACGTTCTTGAGTTCCATGTATACCCTCTGGGGTTTCAAACGGGGCGAAAAAAGGTCATAAAAAGGCCTGCAGCGGGAGAAACCCATGTATACCTTTGGAGGAAATTAGAAAATGGCAAACATTAAATCACAGAAGAAGCGCAATCGTCAGAATGAAGCTCGCAGACTGCGCAATCGTGCCGTCCGCGGCGTCACCCGTTCCGCTTTGAAGAACGCCCGCCTGGCGATCGAATCCGGCGCCGACAACCAGGAAGAACTGGTCGCTGCTGCCGTGAAAGCGCTCGACAAGGCTGCTCAGAAGGGTGTTATCCACAAGAATAACGTCGCCCGTCACAAGAGCCGCCTGATGCACAAACTGGCTGATGCCCAGAATGCATAATTGATTGCCGTAAAACAGCCCGCCGGATCCGGCGGGCTGTTTTGTTGTTAAGAACAGAGCACACAGAGACTGCTCTTAGCCTGCTCCGAGCGGTACAGGCTGCGCCTGGTCTATATGCGGAGCAGGAGCTTCGCTGCCGCGAAGCCGGCACAGCAGGGCTGTATCCTGTGATGCGTCGCTCGGTTTACGGTTCCAGTGTCCCCGGCGCGGGAGTCTCCGTCACTTCAGGCGTCGGGGTCGGCGTGACCAGATTGACCTCGATCTGCAGCACCTGCCCGTACTGAGGAAAGCCCGTGTAGGCATTCACATTGTTCAGCCGCTGGATGGAATCCAATGTCGTGTTAAACATCGAAGCAATGTCGTTGTAGGAATCATTCATCTGCACCGTATAGGCCACGACCTGACCGGTCGTGTACTGGTCCAGCGGGATCGGGGTCGGCGTTGCCAGCTGTTGATCTGTGCCCGGGATGGTCACCTCATCCCCGATGCCGATGTCACAAGCCGTCATCCCGTTCACCTGCATAAAGAGTTCAAAATTCACCCCAAACCTGTCCACCGCGATGGACCAGCAATTGTCACCTTCCTGAACCACATAAGTCGAGGGACCCGAAGGCAGGGCTGTCGGAGCCGTGTTATTTGCTGTTGTATTGGCAGAAGCCCTCAGGTAGCTTTCCGCAGCACGGATCAGGTAGCGGATCGCCTGTTGATAGTCCTGATTTTGAATAGCCGTATTCCCCAGATTGACCAGCTGCGCAGCATCGGCGTTTTCGTCCGGCCCGATGTCTTCAGTCAGCGTCATACCTTCCGGGACCATGAACATCATATAGCCCTGATAATCATAAAACAGCAGGGCCGCGATGCTGTCATTGCCGATGGGCCGGACCCGCAGCGCATTGTAACCGTCGATCACGTCCGCCGCAGTAATGTATCCCGCGTTGCCTGCTGTGACCGTATATGCAGCGATAAACTCCTCTGCTGCTTCCGACCGCGGGTAAAGGTAGGCATCATAGAGTTTGTCATAATAGGGAAAACCCTGCTGGTAGAGGCTGCCGACTGACCCCAAAATCACTGCCGGATCGGGTAAGCCGGTCGTCAGCTGCGGCAGACCGCTCTGCTCATCATCCCGGCGTACAAGCATATCCTGAGCCCATACATTCCCCTGAAGGATCAGGATCAAGGCTGCAACAAACAATAAAACAGATTTTTTCATCTTCGCCCCCTGTTTCTGCTGCGAAAGAACCCGAAAAATAAGGAAAACGCTCATTCCAACATGAGCCTTTTTCCCGTCAAATACCCTCCCACCAGTCTGGACAGGAAGAACATGATGGCAAATTCATCCTCCTGCCATATGCGCAGTGTATGCGGCTCCGCGCATACCAGATAACCGTAATGCGTCCGGCCGTCATCGATCCGCATCACCATGACGGCCTCGACTTCATTCCTCTCCAGCGCCTGATAAAACGCGGGAGCAGCTTTTTTTACCTGCGCAATGTTGTTCGTGGAAAAAACCTCTTCCTTCATCAAAAGGTCAATATCTCCGGCAGTTCCGATGCTTTTCCGGTCAATAACGCTTCTCAGTTCCCCATTCAGTCCCGCATAATACAAGTTCGTGATGTGCATATCATTCATCAGGCAGACATAGACTGAGCGCATTTTGTCATAAATGTCATCTCCGGAATCAAACCCTGCAGCGACATTTTTTAAGGTATCATACAAGCGGTTTTTTTTGAGCTTTACGATCTCGATATCCTTGTGTTTTTCCGCTATGTAGATGATGTAACAGTTGCGCCCCTTGCTCTTTCCCCGGTACAGGGTCTTGTCGATCATGGCAAACAACTCGGAATAATTCCTGCTGTCATTCGGATACGTTGCCATCCCGACAGTCCCGGTCATGAATAATTCATAGACGCTGACTTTGTAAGTCCTGCGCAAAACTTTAAAGCTTCCGAACAATTCCCGGCAGAAATCCTTTTTATCGTTATATTCCAGGTCCCGCAGGTTCACAAACAAAAACTCATCACCACCGAACCTGCCGGCAACACCGTACCCTTCCAGAAACGCCTGCAGCGCTTCTGCCACTGCCGTGAGCATCTCATCTCCCACCGAATGTCCATAGCTGTCATTGATGTACTTGAAATTATCCAGGTCGATCATGCCGAAAGTGAAAGGGATCTCTGCTGCAATCAAAGACTGGACGAACTGCACCATATGAGATCTGGTGACCAGACCGGTCAGCGGATCCAGCACATCGGAAATACGGTGCCCGTCGAGCGCCTGTTTGAAGTAGTCATATTTGCTCAGCTGATCTCTGCCGTACATTAGCCGTTCTGCCCAAAAGCGGGCATCCTTTTCTTCCTGCAAGCCGGATGTAAACAAACAAGGGGCTTTTTATGATTGTCTTAGTATGTTCATTATACCAGACATCCGCATCAATCCAGGAGAATCTTTCCGAAACTTTCAAATTATTGTCAGAACGAAGCACACGGAGACTGCTCTTGCGCTGCCGCGAAGCCGGCACACAAGGGCTGTATCCAGTGTTGCGCTGTTAGGTCCTGAACAGATACTAAAAAATAACAGTTTTTCTTCTTACCCAAAAGCATTTATGCGAAATTGTTATATAATACAGAGGAAATGCTGACCACAGGAGAAAGAACATGCTGGACATAGCCGTTATCCGGGAAAATCCCGAACTTGTAAAAAAATCCATGCGCGACCGTCAGATGGGCGTCGAAAACATCGACCGTCTTCTCGAACTGGACAAACTTCGCCGCGACCTGCTGGGTGAGGCAGAAGCGCTCAAAGCCAAACGAAACAGTGAAAGCAAAGCCATCGGCAAAGCCAAAGATCCGGCTGAACGCCAGGAACGAATTGCCGCGATGAAGGGCGTCTCCGACCGAATCGCCGAATTGGACAAACAAACCAAAGAAACCGAAGAAGAGCTGAAGAACATCATCTCCAACATTCCGAACATCCCGGATGAACGGGTTCCATACGGTGTCAGTGACGCTGAAAACCAGGTCGTCAAAACTTTTGGCGTGGAACTGCAGCACGAATTTGAAGACAAACCGCACTGGGACCTCGGGACAAACCTCGGCATCATCGACTTCGACCGCGGCACCAAACTTTCCGGCACCCGCTTCTACGTCCTCAACGGACAGGGCGCCCAGCTGGAACGTGCGCTGATCGCCTATATGCTGGACCTGCACAAGAAACAGGGATACAAAGAACGTTACCTGCCTTTCATGGTCAAAGGCGACATCCTGTACGGCGCCGGACAGCTGCCGAAGTTCGCCGATAACCTTTATCACGATGTAGAAGAGGATTTCTGGATGGTTCCGACCGCAGAAGTTCCGCTGACCGGGCTTTACATGGGCGAGATCGTTGACGAAGCCCAGCTGCCGATGCGCTTCACCGCTTACACGCCCTGCTTCCGCCGGGAAAAGATGAGCGCCGGCCGCGACGTCCGCGGCATCAAACGCGGCCATCAGTTCGACAAAGTCGAAATGTACTGCTACAGCCTGCCGGAGAAATCCAATGAAGAACACGAACGCATGCTGGACGCAGCCTGTGAGACCTGCAAACTGCTGGGACTGAACTACCGCATCATCGCCCAGTGCACCGGCGACCTCGGCTTCAATGCCCGCATCTGCTACGATGTGGAAGTCTGGGCCCCGGGCTGCAAGGAATGGCTGGAGGTCTCCTCCGTCTCCAATGACTGGGATTTCCAGGCCCGCCGTGCGCAGATCCGCTACCGCGACTCCGAAAGCGGCAAACCGCGCCTTCTGCACACGCTCAACGGCTCCGGTCTCGGCCTGCCCCGCACGCTCATTGCCGTCATGGAAACCTACCAGAATCCGGACGGCACCATCACCGTCCCGGACGTGCTGAAACCCTGGATGGGCGGCATCGAAAAGATCGAAAAAGAAGACTAAATAAACGATATATCAGGTGTCAGCACAGCTGACACCTGATAATTATAAAATGCCATGTTTTACCTGAAAGAAAACCATGTACCGCTTTCAGCCCTTGTCTTTGACCTGGGCAATGTGTTGATCGACTATGACCCGGCGCGTTTTATGTTCGAGCTCGGCATCCCGCAGGAAAAGATTCCCCGTCTGGTTGAAATCATAGACGGACGTGAAGAATGGGCAGAATATGACCGCGGTGTACTTACCTCGAAAGATATCGCCGCACTGGCGATCCGGGATGAACCCCTGCTCCGCAAAGAGATCACATATTATTTGAAACACCGTGATGAACAGTTTTCTGCTTTAAAGCACAACGTCAGCCTGCTGTACCGTGCGAAGGAAGCCGGACTGAAAGTCTACCTGCTTTCCAATTGTCCGGAAGACAGCTTTGCATACTTCCGCCGGCATTTCATTTTTCTGCAGGATCTGGACGGAGCAGTGATATCCGGAGAGATCAAAATCAACAAACCCGATCCGGCAATTTTCGAATACCTGCTGAAAAACTACCCCGAAATCGATCCGGCTCATACGCTCTTCATTGATGACGTCGCGGCTAACTGTAAAGGCGGCGCCAAAGCCGGTCTGCTGACGCTCAATTTACCGGCAGCGGGAGTTATTGAGGATTACCTGGAAATCACCGAAGACTGAGGAAAGAGACATATGATCCGTTTGAATGAAGACCAAACCGAACTGAACACCGTTATCTTTGACCTGGGGAATGTTCTGCTGGATTATAATCCCCGCCGCTTCATGGGTGAACTGGGAATCGCCCCAAAGTATTTTGACCGGCTGACAGAGATCTTCCCTGAGTCCAAAGAGTGGCAGGACCTGGATGAAAACCTCATCACGGATGATGAATTTCTGGCAGCGGCTCTGCATAAGGAACCGGCTCTGCGCAGGGAAATAACCCTGTATCACAAACACTGGTATGACCATTTTCACGCCATTCCGGAAAACGTAGCTGCCTTTTATCAAATCAAAGAAGCCGGGGCGAAAACCTATATCCTTTCGAACTTTCAGCAGACCTGCTTCAAAGTCATGCAGGAACATAACGTTTTTCTTGACGACTTTGACGGACGGGTGATCTCCTTCGAATGTAAAATGCGCAAACCGGATGCCGGAATTTATGAACTGCTTATCAGCAAATATGATCTGGACCCGGCCCACAGCGTCTTCATCGATGACATGAAAGTGAACATCGAAGCAGCTGCATCCGCCGGTCTGAAGACGATCCTTCTGCCAATCGGCGGCCGCATTCTTGACTATCTGACGATTGTCCACTGACAACCGATACTTTTTCTCCCGCCGTTTGTCACTTACACCTTTGCAAAATCCGTATACTTATGGTATATTTTACGTCGTGATTTTGTTTCAGGCAAACTGGGACAACGATTAAGGAGTTTATTATCAGTACACAAGATTTTCGCGTAAATGAGATGATCCGGATCCCTGAGGTTCGCGTCATCGATAACCAGGGGAATAACCTGGGCGTAATGTCTAACAAAGAAGCGCTGCAGATCGCACGCGACCGTGATTTGGACCTGGTCGAAGTATCGCCGAACGCAAATCCGCCGGTATGCCGCATCATCGACTTTGGCAAATTCCTTTACGAACGTACCAAGAAGGAAAAAGAAGCAAAGAAATCCCAGGTCAAGATCGAAGTGAAGGAGATCCGTCTCCGTCCGAAGACGAACGACCATCACCGCTCCTTCAAAACCCGTGATGCGCGCCGTTGGCTCCTGGAAAATAAAAAAGTGCGTGTCACTGTCCGTTTCCGCGGACGTGAGATCACGTACCCCGAACTTGCTTTGGAAGACCTGAAAGAAATTGCGGAAGAGCTGAGTGATATCGCGAACATTGAACAGGCCCCGGCTATGGAAGGCCGTGTGATGTCCATGCTCATGTCGCCGAATCCGAAGAAGATCGCCAAATATAAGGCAGACCTGGCTGCACACAAGATCGTTGAAGAGCCGGTCGAAGAGGAAGAGGATTACGACGACGATGAAATCGATGAAGAGGATGAAGAAGAATAATTATTTTTCTCATTGATTTCGAAAACCGTGTATAATAACATAGCTAATCAATCGAATGGCATTCATTTATGAGTGCTGTTTAATTTTGTTGTAAGGAGTTTTGTTGTGCCACGCAAACAAACAGCTGGAAAATATAAGTTGAAGACCCACAAGGCAACGTCCAAGCGTTTCCGCCTGACCGGGTCTGGCATGCTTGTACGCACGAAGGGTGGCAAGAGCCATTTCCGCCGCCGCACTTCCGACCGCACAAAGCTGCTGTTGTCTGAGATGGTCACCGTCGAAGGGAAGAAAACCATCGTCCGTGTGAAGCGTCTCGCTCCCTATATGGAGCATTAATCGTTCATCAACGTTTTTAGTACGGCTATCGGGTGTTCACAACGGGTCACGAGACCGACGTCCGAGGGTTCGTAAAGGAGTAATTTATGGCACGTGTAAAGGGAGGTCCGCAAGGACATCGCCGCCACAAGAAGTTATTGAAGAGTGCGGAGGGTTACGTCCTCACTCGCCGCAAGCTGTTCCGCCGCGCTAATGAAACCATGCTCACCGCATTATGGTATGCTTATCGCGACCGCCGCGTACGCAAGCGCGAACTGCGCAAGCTCTGGATCGCCAGAATCAACGCAGCAGCCCGGCTCAATGGAATTTCCTACAGCCGCCTGATCGC